>CAILUV010000081.1 GCA_903837555.1 uncultured Alphaproteobacteria bacterium | reverse complement strand
TGTCCGCTTTTGGCGCAAAGCTGACATTCCCGTCCCCTCTTCCATCAGCAAGCTTCCAAGGCTTGTTGGAGGGTTTAGCGCTTCGAACAGCCACGTCGGTGAGTGCCATTGTTGGTATCTCGTTCTGAAATCCGGAGCGGATATCCATAAAAATACCAACAAAGTTGGTGACTGCGGCGGAATTCGAGCGGACAAGCCCGAACCACGACAGACTATATCGGTTTGATTTGATTGAGAAATCCAGACGATCCCGTACCGCTACGAACAAAGGCGAACGGGGAGATGGTGCCCAGGGACAGAATCGAACTGCCGACACGTGGATTTTCAATCCACTGCTCTACCGACTGAGCTACCTGGGCACAGGGGTACCGCGCGCTGGCGGGACGGGCTTATTAGGCGATGGCCCCGGCCCTGTCCAGCACCTAGGGGCTAGTCCTCGTCTTCGTCCTTTTGGGAAGGATTTGAAAGACTTGACGGGTCTACCGGGGCGCCGGGAATGGCATATCCACCCTTCAGCCACTGGCCCAGGTCCAGGTCGGCGCAGCGTTTGGAGCAGAAGGGCTTGAAGCGGTCCGTGGCCGGATTCGCGCACAGGGGGCACTTAGCCATGCCCGGCCCCCGCCAGCAGCGAAACAGTCAGCGACAGCGGCAGCCCGACCACGTTGGAATAGCTGCCGGAAATTTCCTTCACAAAGGCTTCGGCGCGGCCCTGGATGGCATAGCCGCCCGCCTTGCCCTCGCCCTCGCGGCTTTCGACATAGCGCGCAATCTGCGCATCGGTCAGCCGCAGCATCGACACACGGGTCAGCGCAATGCGGGTGCGCAGCTTGCCGCCCTCTTTTGAATCAGATGGCGCGATCAGCGCCACCGCCGTCATCACCTGGTGGCGGCGGCCCGACAGCAATTTCAGGCACGCGCGCACCTGCGCTTCATTTTCGGCCTTGGGCAGAATGCGGCGGCCCAGCGCCACCACCGTGTCGGCCGCAAGTATAAAAGCGGGCGCGCCGGTCCATTTTTCCTGCGCGGCCCGGGCTTTTTGCATCGCCAGCCTCAAGGCATGCACACGGGGCGGCTCGCCCTTCAGGACGGCTTCATCGATGGCGGCGGGAAGAATGTGATCGGGAACGATGCCCGCCTGCGCCAGAAGCGCGACGCGGCGTGGGCTTTCGCTGGCGAGAACCAGCAAAGGTTTAGCGGAAGCGGTAGGTGATGCGACCCTTGGTCAGGTCGTAGGGCGTCATCTCGATCATCACCTTGTCGCCGGTCAGCACGCGAATGCGGTTCTTGCGCATCTTGCCCGCGGTGTGGGCGATGATGATGTGTTCATTGGCGATCAGCTTCACGCGGAAGGTCGCATTGGGCAGCAGTTCTTCGACGATGCCCTCGAACTCCAGCAATTCTTCCTTGGCCAATGGGTCCTCTTGGGTCTGTGACGGTTGCGGTCAGATAGGGGGGAAAAGCCCGAAAAGCAAGGCATTTCAACCCCTTTTCCTCAGCTATCGCCCGCGGAAAGGCTGGAAAAACGCTGTTTCAGCCGGTCCAGAAGCTGATCGCGCACCGCCCGGTACGCCGCCAGCCGCTGCTCACGCGAACCTTCCACCGCCGTGGGGTCGATGGTGGGCCAGTATTCCACCTCGGTGGCGGCCGTGCGGGTCAGTTCCACCGCCTTGTGCTGGGCCTCGGGCGACAGGGTGATCACCAGGTCGAAGCTGCCGTCTTCCAAGTCTTCGAAACAGCGGGGCTGGTGCTGGCCTATCTTCAGCCCGATCTCCTCCATCGCCTCCACCGCCAGCGGATCGAGCGCCCCAGCCCGCACCCCGGCGGATTCGACATAGATCCGTTCCCCGGCCAAGTGGCGCATCAGCGCCGCCGCCATGGGCGAGCGCACGGCATTCAGGGTACAGGCGAACAGGACATTCGATGGCGCCATTGTCAGCCCCGCATCTGCAACACGCACAGCAGCGTGAACAGCCGCCGCGCGGTGTCGAAGTCGGTCTCGATCTTGGCTTCCAGCCGCTTCTGCAGCTCGGTCGCGCCTTCGTCGTGCAGCGTCTTGCGCGCCATGTCGAGCGCTTCGATCTGGTAAGGCGGCGCGGTGCGGATTGCCTTGTAGTAGTTCTCGCAGATCAGGAAATAGTCCTTCACCACCTTGCGGAACGGAGTGAGCGACAGCATCACCTTGGCGTGCGGCGCGCCATCGTGCAGCCGCAGGTCCATCACCAGGCGGTTTTCCTCCAGCCCCAGCGTGAGCTCATAGGGACCGCTCGCCGAATTGATCAGGCGGAAGCTGTTCTTCTCCAGAAGGTCGCTGATGGCGACTTCGCGCTCCTGCTCGATGGCGCGGCTGCGGGAGACCACACTGGCTTCGTCGAGGGTGATCGCCGACAGCCGGAAATCCACGTCACTCTTTCCGGTTCAGGCGGGCGGAGATGGAGCGGGCATGGGCCTCCAGCCCCTCGGATTCCGCCAGCGTCAGCGCATCGGGGCCGATGGCCGCCATGCTTTTGGCATCCAGGCGCAGCAGCGTCGTGCGCTTCATATAATCCAGAACCGACAGGCCCGACGAGAACCGCGCCGTGCGCGAAGTGGGCAAGACATGGTTGGGACCGGCGATGTAATCGCCCATCGCCTCGGGCGTGTGGCGCCCCAGGAAAATGGCGCCGGCGTGCCGCACCTTCTGCGAAAAGCTTTCCGGATCGGCGGTGGCGATTTCCAGATGCTCAGGCGCGAAGGCATCCGACAGCGGCACCGCGTCGTCCAGCGTCACCACGGTAATGATGGCGCCGTAATCGTTCCAGCTTTTCGACGCGATGTCCTTGCGTGGCAGAATGGCGATCTGGCGCTCCGCTGCGGCGGCCACCTTGTCGGCAAAACCAGCATCGTCAGTGATCAGTATGCTTTGCGACGAGGCGTCATGTTCGGCTTGGCTGAGCAGGTCGGCCGCGATCCATTCCGGATCGTTCTCGCCATCCGCGATGACCAAAATCTCCGACGGTCCGGCAATGGAATCGATGCCCACCTGGCCGAAGACTTCGCGCTTGGCCGCCGCGACATAGGCGTTGCCGGGGCCGACAATCTTGTCCACCGCCGCAATGCTCTGCGTCCCATAGGCCAGCGCGGCCACGGCCTGCGCCCCGCCGATGCGGTAAATGTCCGACACGCCGGCGCGGCGCGCCGCCGCCAGCACCAGCGGATTGATGATGCCGCCGCTGGCGGGGGTCACCATCACGATGCGCTTCACGCCCGCGACCTTGGCGGGAATGGCGTTCATCAGCACGGAAGACGGATACGAGGCGGTGCCGCCGGGCACATACAGACCCACACTGTCCACGCTGGTCCAACGCCAGCCCAGCACCGCGCCGGTCTCGTCGGTAAAGCGTTCGTCGGCGGGCAACTGGCGCTTGTGATACGCCTCGATCCGGCGGGCGGCGGTTTCCATCGCCTCAAACTGCGCTTTGCTGACCTTGACCAGCGCCGCATCGATTTCCTCGGCGGAGAATTTCAACGTCTGGGCGGTGACGTTCGCCCTGTCGAACTTGTTGGTCAGCTCGACCAGCGCCGCGTCGCCGCGCGCACGCACATCGGCGATGATCGCCTTGACCACCTGGGCGACATCCTCTTCCTCCTCGCGCTTGGCGAAGAGCAGCTTGTCGAATTCGGCCGCGAAATTCGCGTCGCTTGCGTTCAGCCTACGCGCCATTGCCCGCCTCATGGTCGGGGCGGCCACGCGCGGCCCAGCTTTCCGTCACGTCGGATAATTCCGCGTCGATGCATTCCACCGTCAGGCGAATGGCGCCACCGCCCGCCAGCACGATCTCGATGATCCCGCCCGGGTCTTCACCGCCCGCTGGCTCAAAACGCAGTGCCAGAATCGACACCACCGCATCTCCCGCGCCCAGCTTGACCTGGCTGGACAGGACCTTCAGCACACCGTCGAAATGCAGCCCGGCGCGCACGCGCGTTTTGCCGCCATCTTCCCATTGCAGCCGGTTGACCATCGCCGCGAAGCGACGCTTTTTCGGCAGCCAGGTGAAGTTCTTGAGTTGCCCAACGGCATCCTGCAGCCGCACCGACAGGATCTGCAGATCCTCCGCATCGGCGGCGGCCAGTTTCAGCCGGCTCATTCCGATACCCGCGCAATATCCGCGCCCACGCGTGACAGTTTTTCTTCCAGACGGTCAAAGCCGCGATCCAGGTGATAGATGCGGCCCACCGTGGTTTCGCCTTCCGCCGCCAGCCCGGCCAGCACCAGACTGACCGAGGCGCGAAGATCGGTCGCCATCACCTGCGCGCCCTTCAGCTTTTCGACGCCGCGCACGGTGGCGGTATCACCGTCGATGCGCACCTGCGCGCCCATGCGCGCCAGTTCGGGCACATGCATGAAGCGGTTCTCGAAAATCTTTTCCTTGATCACCGACGTGCCATCGGCCACCGCCATCAGCGCCATCATCTGGGCCTGCAGGTCGGTGGGAAAGCCGGGATAGGGCGCAGTGGTGATGTCGGACGACTTTGGCCTGGCGCCATTCATCTCGATCTTCATGCCGCGCGGCGTGGTGGTGACCACCGCGCCGCTCTTGACCAGAAGCGCGTTGAGCGAGGCAATGGTGTCGGGCGCGGCGCCGATCAGCTCGATCGCCCCACCCGCGATGGCGGCCGCGATGGCATAGGTGCCGGTCTCGATACGGTCGGGCATCACGCGATGGGCGGCGCTGTGCAGCTTGTCGACGCCCTGCACGGTGATTTCGCTAGAGCCCAAGCCCCAGATTTCCGCACCCATGGCGATCAAGCAGTTGCCCAGGTCGATGATTTCCGGCTCTCGCGCGGCATTGACGATCTTGGTCGTGCCCTTGGCCAGCGTCGCCGCCATCATTGCGGTTTCGGTGGCGCCGACCGACACGAACGGGAACACGATCTCCGCGCCTGTCAGGCCGTCCGGCGCGGTGGCGGTGACGTAGCCCTCGGCCAGTTCGATCTTGGCGCCCATCGCTTCCAGCGCATTGAGATGCAGTTCGACGGGGCGCGCGCCAATGGCGCAGCCGCCCGGCAACGATACCTTGGCGGCGCGTTCGCGCGCCACCAGCGGGGCCAGCACCTGAAAGCTCGCCCGCATCTTGCGGACCATGTCGTAGGAGGCGAAGGCGCTGGTGATCTTCTGCGCCTCCAAGCGCATGGTATCGCCTTCGCCGAAATTGCCGGACAGCGTGACCTGAATATTGACCCCGAAGCTGGCCAGCAGCTCGGCCATGGCCCGCACATCGGCCAGCCGCGGCACATTGGTCAGGGTCAGGGGCTCGGCGGTCAGGAGCGCCGCCGCCATCAGTTTCAGGGCCGCGTTTTTGGCGCCGCTGATGGGGATTTCCCCTGACAGGGGCTTGCCACCCCGGATGCGAATTCTGTCCATGCTTCTCTCTATGTCGACCCTGTGGGCCGAGGGCACTTGTAGCCCGCCCCGGCGCCTGAGGGAAAGCCGGGCAAAAAGCAGGTCTAGGCTGAGTTTTTCGGGGGTTTTTCGCCGGCCTTGGCGCCAGGCTGGGCAGCCGGTTTTGGGGCCTTGGACGGCGCCCCCTGCTTGCGCCGCAGGAGGTTGGCGCGCAGCGCCTGGGCCAGCTTTTCGGGCGAGGATTTGGCCATGCCTAAACGGCTTTCCTTTGGAGAATCCTTACGTTATAGCAGCGCTCCCTTGCCCCGATTTGCATCGCAATTTTGGGTTAAGGGTTCGGCGCTACGGTGCCGAAATGCTCCGGTTGCCGTAGTAGCGTAGTGGTAGCGCAATCCCTTGGTAAGGGATAGGTCGAGAGTTCGATTCTCTCCTACGGCACCATTCCAATGCCCGCCTCTGGCGGGCACCGGCGCATCCATCAACATCCTTGGGCTTCTTGAAATATTCCGGATACGGCCCAACATCGAAAATGTGGCGGCTGCCTCTTTGTCACCGCATACTCACGGCACGTTATAGAAGTAACAAGCCTGCCCGGACGAGGACGCAGGCGGGGAGACTGGAATGCATATTTCGCGGTTGCGACTGGCCATTTACCTGGTTGCCATTCTGTTTGGCATCCTGACCGCTCTCCCCAATGTGCTGCCGCCGCGCGTGCTGGCGGCGATTCCTGACTTCCTTCCCAAGGACAAGGTCACGCTGGGCCTGGACCTGCGGGGCGGTTCGCATCTGGTGCTGGAAGTCGATTCCAGCGGTCTGGTGCGTGAGCATATTCAGGGCCTTCTGGGCCAGGCGCGCCAGCAGCTTCGCCGTGAAAAAATCCCCATGAGCCTGCGGCGCACCGATACCGCCGTCTACGTCACCCTGAACAACGTCGCCGATTCGAACCGCGCCCTGCCGCTGCTGCGCCAGCTTGCCAACCCGATCGGCACCATGGGCGCCACCGATATCGAATTCAGCCGGCCCAGCTCGACCCAGATCGTGATGTCGATGAACCGCGAAGGCGTGCGCGACCGCGTCAACGCCGCCACCGAACAGAGCCTGGAAATCATCCGCCGCCGCATCGACCAGATCGGCGTCGCCGAACCTACCATCCAGCGCGCCGGCGCGGACCGCATCGTGGTTCAGCTTCCCGGCGTCCAGGACCCCACCCGCATCCGCGAGCTGCTGGGCTCCACTGCAAAGCTGACGTTCCACCTGATGGGTGAAGGCGGCATCGGAACGCGTTCGCTGCCCGGCGCCGACGACACTCAGAAATACACGATCCAGGACATCATCGCGATGGCGGGCGACCGCCTCAGCGACGCGCGCGCCGGATTCGACCAGCAGGGCCGCCCGGCGATCAATTTCCGCCTGGACACGGTGGGCGCACGCCAGTTCGGCGACATCACCCGCCAGAATGTCGGCCGCCCCTTCGCCATCGTGCTGGACGGCAAGGTGCTGAGCGCGCCAACCATCAACGAGCCGATCCCCGGCGGTTCGGGCATCATCTCCGGTAGCTTCACCACCGAACAGGCCAACGACCTGGCGGCGCTGCTGCGCGCCGGCGCCCTGCCCGCGCCGCTGACGGTGATCGAAGAACGCACCGTGGGCGCAGACCTGGGCAGCGACGCCATCAGAAGCGGCCTGACCACGGGCCTGATCGGCTTCGTGCTGGTATTCCTGTTCATGTTTGTGCTGTACGGCGTCTGGGGCCTTCTGGCCAACCTGGCGCTGGCGATGAACGTTGCGCTGACCTTCGGCGCCCTGAGCGTGATGGGCGCGACCCTCACCCTGCCCGGTATCGCCGGTATCGTGCTGGGCATCGGCCTAGCGGTGGACGCCAACGTGCTGATCAACGAGCGCATCCGCGAGGAAACCCGCAAAGGAGCGCGGGCCGTGGTCGCGCTCGATCTGGGGTTCAAGCGCGCCTATTCGACCGTGGTGGACTCCAACGTCACGGCGCTGCTCGCCACCGTGCTGCTGTTCTATGTCGGCAGCGGCCCGGTCCGCGGCTTTGCCATCACCATGGCGCTTGGCATCCTGATCTCGATGTTCACGGCCGTGTCGGTGGTGCGCGCCATCATGATCCTGATCGTGAAATACCGCCGCATGCAGATATTCCGCATCGAGCCCCTGTTCGGCTTCAAGCTGATCCCGGACGGCACCAGCATTCCCTTCATGCGCGGGCGCTTCTTCGGCATCGGCTTTTCGGCTGTGCTGTCCATTGCCTCGGTGATCCTGTTCTTCAATCCGGGCCTGAATTACGGCGTGGACTTCAAGGGCGGCTTGCAGATGGAAATCGCGACGTCCAAGCAGCCGGATATCGGCGCCTGGCGCAAAAGCTTCGAGTCGCTGAACTTGGGCGAAATTGCCCTGCAGGAAGCCGATGGCGGCAAGAATGTTCTGATCCGCGCCGAACGCCAGCCCGGCGGTGAAACGGCGCAGACTGCCGCCTTGCAGAAAATTCGTGCCGCCGTGGTGACGCAGGATGCAGGCGCCAAGGTGGAGCGCACCGAAGTGGTCGGACCCAAGGTCAGCGGTGAACTGGCCTATGCCGGTGTTCTGGCAGTCGTTCTGGCCAGCATCGCGATGCTGATCTACATCTGGGTGCGGTTCGAATGGCCGTTCGCGGTGGGCGCCATCGCCACACTGATCCTGGACGTGACAAAGACCGTTGGCTTCTTCGCCCTTACCGGCCTGGAGTTCAACCTTACCGCGATCGCGGCGTTGTTGACGCTGATCGGCTATTCGGTCAACGACAAGGTCGTGGTCTATGACCGCATGCGCGAAAACATGCGGCTCTACAAAAAGATGCCGCTGCGCGAAATGATCGACCGAAGCATCAACGAGACACTGGCGCGAAGCCTGTACACCTCCGTCACCGCCTTCCTGGCGATGCTGCCCATGGCGGTCTGGGGCGGCAGCGCAGTGGAAAGCTTCGCCATCCCGATGGTGTTCGGCATCCTGATCGCGGCCAGCTCCTCGGTCTTCATCGCCGCGCCCATCCTGCTGTTCCTGGGTGACTGGCGGGCGAGGCGCGCGGCGCGACAGCCGCAGGATGCTGCACTTGCGTCGGCGGAACCGTAAAAATCACAGGCCGCCCGCTGTGGCGGCCTGCTGATAATTCCTCCGCTTCGCAACTGCACAGCACAATATTTGCGCAGGACGACTCCACGCCCGCGCGAGCCTGCTGTTAGACTTCTCCCAACATAAAAGGGGAGAGCAGCATGACCATCAGCACCACGGTTGATCGCGTTCCGGCATCCTTGCGCGACTGGCTGTCCAAGCCGCGCCTCATGCTGATCGACGGCAAATGGGTTCAGGCCAAGTCGGGAAAGACCTTCGAGGTTCAGGACCCCGCCACCGAAATGCTGCTGGCCAACGTCGCCGAAGGCGATGCCGCCGATGTCGATGCCGCCGTGAAAGCCGCGCGCAAGGCGCTGGATGGTCCGTGGGGCCGCATAAGCCCGTCGGCGCGCGGCCGCATCATTCACAAGATCGGCGATTTGATCCTGGAACATCTGGACGAGCTGGCGCAGCTCGAAAGCCTGGACAATGGTAAGCCCTTCAGCGTGGCGCGCGTCGCCGACGTGCCGCTGTCCGCCGACATGTTCCACTACATGTCCGGCTGGGCCACCAAGATCGAGGGCAAGCATATCCCGCTTTCCACCCTTGCGGCACCCGGCCAGTATCTGTCCTACACCCGACCGGAACCCATCGGCGTGGTCGGTCAGATCATTCCGTGGAATTTCCCGCTGCTGATGGCGGCCTGGAAGCTGGCGCCCGCGCTGGCGACCGGCTGTACCGCCGTGCTGAAAGTGGCCGAAGAAACACCGCTGTCGGCCCTGAAGCTGGGCGAGCTGTTGCAGGAAGCGGGATTGCCGGACGGCGTGGTCAACATCATTCCGGGCTTTGGCGAAACCGCTGGCGCCGCGCTGGCGGCGCATCCGGGCGTGGACAAGATCGCCTTCACCGGCTCGACCGAAGTCGGCAAGCTGATCGTACAAGCCGCCTCGCGCGATCTTAGAAAGGTCAGCTTGGAACTGGGCGGCAAGTCGCCCAACATCATTCTGGGCGATGCCGATATCGAATCCGCCATCGCGGGCGCCACGGCGGGAATCTTTTTCAACCATGGACAGTGCTGCAATGCGGGCTCGCGCCTGTTCGTGCAGGAAAAGATTTTCGACAAGGTCGCAGCCGGCATCGCGGCAAATGCCGAGAAAATCCGGCTGGGCGTCGGCATGGACCCGGACACCGAGATGGGACCGCTGGTGTCGTCGGTGCAGCATGGCCGCGTCAACGGCTATCTGAAAGCCGGGCTGGAAGAAGGCGCCCGCGCCCTGACCGGCGGCGCCCCGCTGAACGCGCCGGGCTATTTCGTCAAGCCGACCGTGCTGGTCGATACCCACCCCGATATGAAAGTGGTGCGCGAGGAAATCTTCGGCCCCGTGCTGGTGGCGACACCCTTCAAGGAAGCCGATGACAAGCTGATCGCCGCCGCCAACGACACGGTTTATGGCCTGGCGGCGGGTGTGTGGTCACGCGACGTGGCGCAGGCGCACCGCATTGCGAACCAGATCAAGGCCGGCACGGTGTGGATCAACTGTTTCCATGTGTTCGATTCCGCCCTGCCGTTCGGCGGCTACAAGCAGTCAGGCTGGGGCCGCGAAATGGGCCAGGCCGTGCTGTCGAACTACCTGGAAACCAAGGCGGTCACGACCAAACTGGCGTGACCGTTCGCTTCAGATGAGGTTGGCAATTCCCCAGCCAGCAAGGCATCGGCGCGTTCCGGGTACAGAGCCCAGACTTCGCCCGCAGTGTCACGCGGCCGGTAAAAGGGCGCCTGCCTGATCGCGCCGCCCGTTCCTGCCACATCGCCACTGTCGGCGCAGAACCGCCGAAAGACGCGTTCGATCTCATCTTCGAATTTCTGCGGAATGTCGCGCGACTGGCGAACGCGGTTTTCCCGCATCGCCCGCATGACGGACCAGCGTCGCAGCCCGCGGCCATGCAACTTCAATACGGCGACAAGCTCGCCGAACAGACACGGATCTTCGCTTAGCCGGCCCGCTACGCCCGTATTGCGGCGCCGGAAACCGGGGCCGGGACGGTCATCCTGTCTCACATGAAAATTCCTTTGACTGGCGGAAGGCCTATTTCAGAAAGCCTTTGGCCGCCATCTTGGCCTGCGCATAGGCGGTGGGAGCCGCCATCGCCTTGGTGCCCTTGTCCTGCTTGGGCTTTTTCTTCTCGCGATTGCTTTTCTGTTCTTTGCTCATTGCTGGTTCTTTCGAGGTTCACGGCGCGCCGAATTGACGAGCAGAGCATAAACGCGATCTCAAGCGCGCGTCGCGGGCGCATACTGCCCGTCACAGGCAGAGTAGCACCTGCGCAAGCTGGGGCCTAATCAGCCCCAAGCGCCTTGTTTGACTCCCCAGCCATGGGGGCAAAGTCTGGAGCGATGACAGACAAAACAAGCGCGCAAGTAGAGGCAGACTGGGTCACCCACGGCAATATCGCGCGGATCAAGGCGCAATTGGACCGCGAACCCAATGAGGGCAAGCGCAGGGGACTGGAAGAATTGCTGGCGGAACAGCGAAAGCTGATCGTGTCGGACTAGCGCGCCCGCACCGTCAGGCGCGAGCCGCCGACATCGACAACCACGATCCTTGCGCCGGCGATCAAGGTGCCGTCGCCTTCCAGCTCGGCGGCCCATTCCTGGCCTTCGACCGTGACGCGTCCCTCTCCAGCCTGAAAGGTCTCGATCGCCACGCCTTCCAGGCCCGCCAGCCGGGCCATGTTGTCGTTGATGTCGCCGCCGACGAATGCGGTGCGGGGAAAGAACTGGCGGCCCGCCAGCGTTGTGCCGATGGTCAGAAGCGCAAAGATCACCAACTGCATCTGCAGGTCGATCTGAAACACCGAAGCCGCCAGACCTGTCAGCACCGCTGACCCGGTGGGCCACAACAGCCAGCCCGAGCCTGTCCCAACTTCAAAGGCCAGCAGGATGCCGGCCACCACCAGCCACAGCGCGAGCGGGTTTTGCAGCAGCCATTCCATCTCAGCCCCCGGCGGCGGGAATGGCGGAGCCGCGGCGCGGCGGCTGCGGCGCGCCCTTCGGCCCATCGCTGCCAATGGTCTTGATCAACTCCCCGATGCCGGCGATCGAACCGGTGATGCCCGCCATGTCAGCCGGAATGATGACGGTCTTCTGCTGCGGGCTGCGCGCCAGTTCCGCGAATGCCGCGACATACTTCTGGGCGACGAAGTAGTTGATGGCGTTGACATCACCCTTGGCGATGGCGTCCGACACCATGGCGGTGGCCTTGGCTTCGGCTTCGGCCTCGCGCTCGCGGGCTTCGGCGTCGCGATAGGCCGCTTCCCGGCGGCCTTCGGCTTCCAGAATGGCGGCCTGCTTGGCGCCTTCTGCGCGGGTGATGGCGGCCTGCTTTTCGCCATCGGCTTCCAGCAGCACGGCGCGGCGTTCGCGCTCGGCCTTCATCTGGCGGGCCATGGCGTTGGTGATGTCGGGCGGCGGCACCAGATCCTTGATCTCGATGCGCGTGACCTTCACGCCCCAGGGATTGGTGGCATGGTCGATGGTCGACAGCAGGCGGGTGTTGATCTGGTCGCGCTGCGACAGCACTTCGTCCAAGTCCATCGAACCGACCACGGTGCGCAGATTGGTTTGCGACAATTGCGTGATGGCGAAGGTCAGATTGTCGACGCGATAGGCGGCCTGGGCGGCATCCATGACCTGGATGAAGACGATGCCATCGACCCGCACCGAGACGTTGTCCTTGGTGATGACGTCCTGCTGCGGCACATCCAGCACCTGCTCCATCATGTTGACGCGGCGGCCAACCCCTTCGACGAAGGGCGTCAAAAAGGCAATGCCGGGCTTGAGGGTGCGGGTGTAGCGGCCAAACCACTCCACCGTGAACTCGCGGCCCTGCGGCACGATCTTGATGGCCCGGAACAGGATAATCGCGGCGAGCGCGAGCAGGACCAGGGCGACGATATTCATACCGCTTCCTCCGACAGAATTGAGCGACTGTAACAGGTCAGCCACTGGTATCCAGCCCGGCGACCGCCTTGACGGCGGCGCGCCAATTGTCGAGCAGCGGCATGAATTCCAGCCCGATCTTGCCGTTATAGCCATTCGCCCGGATGGCGTGGATCAGGTTGGCGTGGTTGATTTCGCCCGTGCCCGGCTCGTGCCGTCCCGGCACATCACCGATCTGGATGTAACCGACCTGATCGAAGCCCGCCTTGAACTTCTGGATCAAGTCACCCTCCTCAAGCTGCATATGGTAGAAATCCCACAGCAGCTTGACGCGCGGCGAGTTCACCGACTTGACCATCGCATAAGCGGGCTGCGAACCATTAAGCAGATGATTGAGGTGATTGACGGTGTTGAACGGCTCGACCAGCGCCGTGACACCAGCGGCTTCCAGCAGCGGCGCGATGCGCATCAGGCCGGTGGTATAGCCCGCGATCATTGCCTCGCGCGTCATGCCGTCTACAATGTGATGGCCCACCAGCGTGAACTGGGTGCAGCCGAGGATTTTGGCATCCGCGATGGCGGCTTCGATCGTCTTCACCAGCTCGCCGTGCAGACGTGGATCGGACAGTCGGGGCCATTCGGGCGCAAACTGTTCGATCACCAGCCCGTTTTCGTCCGCCAGCCGCCGGATCGCCGTCGCATCCACACCCTGTCCGCGCCGCGCCCGCCAGAATTCGATGGTTCTGAACCCGGCCTGCCGCGCCAGCTTGAAACGCTGCTCGAACGGCACATCGCGAAACCAGCAATCCAGATTGACGGCATAACCGCCCAGATTGGCGCGCGGTTGCGCCTGCGCGCCGGTCAGGTTCGCCGCCGCCGCGCCCATGACGGCGGTGGCCAGTGCGGTCCTGCGACTGAGATCGACCATCCACGCCTCCCTGTATTCTTTTTGCTGCCAGCTTAGCGGCGGATCAAGGCGTCTTAAAGACGGGCCCCAGCGGTCGCAGCCGCATGCCGGGCGCCAGCCGCGTCCAGGGAAAATCCGCGGGATCGGCCCGCAATGGTCCCGGCGCCTTGGCAACCAGGATCGCCTCGGCAATCGGCTGGAAATCGGCGCGGAAATGCACCGAACTCTTGTTGACAAGAATTTTCATCTCTTCGGGCTGGACGCCCGCCATGCGGTAGAGATTGCGATCCAGCATCTGGTCCTTGTAGGTGCTGACCACGATCTGCACCCCGCCCAGCGACAGCCGCGCCGAGGGTCCGGCATGTGTCTCCTTGCCGTTCATCATCGGCCCGTCATAGCGGCAATAGCCGTCGGACAGTTGCTCCACCCGGAAGGTGGCATGAAAGGGAGCATCGCCGTCCACGCCCGACTGTCCGCCCAGCGCGATGGTGATGTCATGGCCCGCGCCCGCCTCATGCGCTGCGCGCGCCGCCGCGCCATCCACCATCAGGCCGATGGCGGCACCCTGCGCCTCGCACTTCACCAGCGCCCGCAACATGCCCGTGGTGTTGGAATCCCCGCCGCCGCCGGGATTGTCCTGCGTGTCGGCGATCACCACCGGCTTTGTCGCCCGCGCCGCGATGGCCTGGGCCTGGCGTACCGCCTCTTCCGGCTCCAGGAACGGCACGACCCATTGTGCTTCACGGCTGACGATATTATCGGTCAGATCGGCCACAACCCCTTCGATGCGGGCATCGTCGCCATAGCCCCAGACCACGCCGCCGCATTCGGGGAAATCCGCCGCCGGAAACCCGGGCGCGAAGGACAAAGCGACGCCTTGCGCACTTTCCGCGCGGGCCAGCGCGCCATAGGTACCGCGCGCTGGCTCCACCATGGTGCACATGCCGTTGATCGGTATCAGGAATGGCAAGCGTCGCGCCGCGCGATGATACCGCGTGCCGCGTGTCAGCAGGCGTTTCAGAAGACCCGCGGCGCGTTCGCCGGCTTCGGCCATGTCCTCATGCGGATAGGTGCGATAGGCCACCAGCGCGTCGGCGGATTCCAGCATGCGGCGGGTGACATTGGCGTGCAGGTCCAGGCTGGCGACGATCGGCACGCGCGGGCCGACCACCGCGCGCAGCGCGGCCAGCAAGGCGCCCTCGCCGTCATCGTCATGCTCGCAGACCATCGCGCCGTGCAGGTCGAGATAGACGCCGTCGAAATCCTTACCGCGCGCGGCATCCACAATCTCGGCAGCGATGCGCTCGAACGCTTCGCGGGTGACATGGGCGGCGGGTGTCGCGCCCGCCCAGATCGCCGGGACCAGCTCGGTGCGCGGCCCTTCCATGGCGCGAATGAACCCACCGATAGGGATGTTCACGTCCCGCATCGCCAGCACATCGGCGCCGCGCACCATGGCCGGAAAAGCCCCACCACGGACGAAATCGTCATAATCCGTCTTGGACGGCGCGAAGGTGTTGGTCTCGTGCTGGAAGCCGGCGATCAGGATGCGCATGGCCGCCAAAGTGCCACGACGGCGGCGTGGCCGCTACAGCGTGCGGGCCGAAAAGGTATCGCAGGCAGCCATGTCACCGCTTTCCAGCCCGCGCTTGAACCAGCGCACGCGCTGGGCGCTGGAGCCGTGGGTGAAGGAATCGGGCACCACATAGCCCCGACCCACACCCTTTTGCAGCGTGTCGTCGCCGACTGCCGACGCGGCCTGCATACCGCTTTCGATGTCGCCGCTTTCCAGCATGTTGAAACGGCGGTCGGCCCGCACCGCCCAGATGCCGGCATAACAGTCGGCCTGCAGCTCGGTCCGCACCGAGTCGCTGTCGGCGCCGGCCTCGCGGCTGCCGTGACGGTCCATCACGCCCGTCAGGTTCTGGATGTGGTGGCCATATTCATGGGCGATGACATAGGCGCGGGCGAATTCGCCCGGTGCGCCGAAACGCTGGCCCAGTTCATTGAAGAAATTGAGATCCAGATAGATGCCGCCATCGCTGGGGCAATAGAAAGGCCCCGCGGCCGCCTGGCCCGTGCCGCATCCGGTGGGTGTGACCTGATCATAGACCGTGGCGCGCGCCGCCTGAAAGCGCACGCCGCGCTCCTGCATCAGCGGCGCCCAGACATCTTCCGCCGACCCGATCACACGCTGGGTGAAGGTGTAGGCCGCATCATCAGCCCGGGGACCACCCTGGCTCTGCGTTTGCTCAACAGGCAGAGGCCCACCGTCCAGCAACATCCGCGGATCGATGCCGAAGACCAACGAAATCGCCAGCACCGCGACCAGTCCCAGTCCGCCGCCGCCAAAGGCCAGGCGGGGACCGAAGCCCCCGCCCTGACCCCGGCGGTCGTCCATATTGTCGCTGGGACGAAGGTCGTCGAGCCGCATGCGCTAACGTATCACCGCGCAGGCCACGCGGTCGCCCGCGCCGCCGATCGGCTGGCTGGTGTGATCGTCGGCATTGGCGTGAATGACCACCGCCGAACCATCGGCGTCCAGCAGTGACGGCATGGCCGAACCGCCCTTGAACGACACCAGGGTGGAATAGATTTCCGCCGTCGCCGAGCCGGTGCTGTCGGCAAAGATGTTGGGCAGGTCGCCGGAATCGTTGGCATTGGGATTCAGCAGCCCATGCACCACCGGCTTGGCATTGTGCACATGGCTGCCGGCGCTGGTGAATTTGGGATCGGCGCAACTGCCCTTTTCGTGGAAGTGGATGCCGTGCCAGCCGGGCGTCAGGCCCTTGGCTTCAATCTTGAGCACGACGCCCTTGGGTGCGGCGGAAACGGTGACCGTGCCGCGCGCCGAACCATCCGGACCCTTGAGGTCACTGATGCCAGCCAGGGCAGGAAGCAGGGTAGCCGCGCTCAAAGAGAGGCCTGCGGCGAGGATGTGAAGAGGGCGCATGAATGATCCTATAAATGAAGCCCCTTCGCAATAAAGCCTAAAGCGTCCGTTGGTTGCCCGCAACCGCGCACGGCCGTCAGAATCCGTATATAAAGTGGCGACAACGGCGTACCCGACAATAAGCGCCGAAAAGCGGGGCAGGACAATGGGGACTTCGCAAGGACTGATTCTGGCGGGCGCCGCAGCAGCGCTGATCGGCGGCGCGGCCCTGGCGCAAGACCCGGCACCGCCCAAGCCACTTGGCGGCGCGACCAGCACGCCCCACGCCATCGCCGATTACCAGCCCGTCACCGACGCCATGCTGCGCGCGCCTTCGCCCGACGACTGGCTGATGATGCGCGGCAATTATCAGGGCTGGGGCTATTCGCCGCTCGATCAGGTCAACAAGACCAATGTGAAGGGCCTGCAACTGGTCTGGTCGCGGCTGATGGAAACCGGCGTCAACGAAGCGACCCCGGTCATCTACAAAGGCGTGATGTTTCTGGGAAATCCCGGCGACGTGATCCAGGCGCTGGATGCTGCAAGCGGCGAACTGCTCTGGCAGTACAAGCGCAACCTCCCCGCGCGCGATGTGCTGCGCAGCCATTGGGGCCAGAGAAAGCGCAGCGTCTTTTTGTACGACGACAAGCTTTTCACCATGACCTGGGACAATGCCCTGGTGGCGCTGGACGCCAGGACCGGCAAGCAGTTGTGGGAAGTCAGCCGCGGCGGCGACTATTACGTCACCAACACCACAGGCCCCATCGTGGTGGATGGCGTGGTGATCGCCGGTTCGACCTGCCAGGAAGCGGCGTTCGGCTGCTACGTCACCGGCCATGACGCCAAGACCGGCCAGGAACTGTGGCGCAACCATGTGATCCCGAACAAGGGTGAGCCGGGTGACGAAACATGGGGCGGCATGCCGTTCGACCAGCGCTGGATGACGGGTGTGTGGGGGCCGATCACCTACGACCCTGAGATGAACATGGCCTTTTACGGCTCCAGCGGCGTCGGCCCGGCCGCGGATGTGCAGCGCGGGGTGAAGGGCGTCGCCACGCTGGCCGG
Organism: uncultured Alphaproteobacteria bacterium; assembly: GCA_903837555.1. Taxonomy (GTDB): domain Bacteria; phylum Pseudomonadota; class Alphaproteobacteria; order Micropepsales; family Micropepsaceae; genus Rhizomicrobium. The sequence goes on along the minus strand of CAILUV010000081.1, from coordinate 29,534 downwards.
CACCAACACGCGCTATGCGGTCGAGCCGAAGACCGGCAAGATCGTCTGGCGCCACCAGGTTCTGCCGCAGGACAATTGGGATCAGGAATGCACGTTCGAGATGATGCCGGTCACAACCCCGGTCAATCCCGACGCCAAGACCGACGGCATGATGGCGGTGGGCCGAGGCGCCAGATCGCAAAGCCGCAAGGTTCTGGTCGGCGCGCCGTGCAAGACCTCCATCGTCTGGAGCTTCGACCGCGCCAAGGGTGATTTCCTTTGGGCAAAAGAAACCGGCGTGCAGAATGTCGTCAAAAGCATCGATGCGCGCGGCAAGGTCACGGTCAATCCCGACCTGCTGATGACCAGCCTGACCAAGACCTATCACCAGTGCCCCACCCATGCGGGTGGGCGTGACTGGCCTTTCTCGGCCTATAGCCCGCAGACCAATGCGATCTATGTCCAGATGCAGAACCTGTGCGCCGACTACAAGGTCCGCGCCGACAACATCCCCTCCAAGCCACGCGACCAGTACAACAAGATCGGCAAGGTGGTGTTCGCCGACGGCCGTGACAAGGTCGGGCGGATCGAGGCGGTGTCTGTGGAAACCGGCAGAACGCTGTGGAGCTGGGAAACCATGGCGTCAAACTATTCGCCAGTGCTGGCGACGGCCGGCGGCCTACTGTTCAACGGCGGCATGGACCGTTACTTCCGCGCCCTCGATCAGACGAACGGCAAGGTGCTGTGGCAGACACGGCTGGGCTCGCAGGTATTTGGCGGCGCGGCCACCTTCCGCATCAAGGGCCGTCAGTATGTCGCGGTGACGGCGGGCGGCGGCTACAATCCCCATCCCCTGCCCTTGACCGTGGGCATCGACCAGCCCAGCGGCGGCAACATGGTCTATGTCTTTGCCCTGCCCGAGCCGGAATGAAAAAAGCCCCCGCGCCTTTCGGTGCGGGGGCTCTTCACAGTGTCAGATCAGAACGGACCGATCAGAAAGGATCCGTGCGCTTGGTGAACTTGCGCCCGATGTCCGCCGCCGGCGAGTCGCCGCCGGTGCAGATCATGGTGCCATCCTTGATCATGTCGATCACGTAGCTGTCGCTCTTGGGATTGTCGCTGCAGCTGTTGAGGAACATGGTCTTGGACGCCTTGGTGGCGGCCAGCACCCGTGAACGCACGGCCTGCATGTCGGCGCTGCGGTGACCCGCCGGATAGGTGCCGGGACGGCCCAGAATGAAGAAGCCGTGATCGCCCGGACCCCATTCCGCGAAGGAAATGCCCGGAACACGAACCGAGGCTTCGACATTGGCGTCGGCGCGCGGATTTTCAATCTTCAGGCCGAACAGCAGCTCGCCGTCCGGATTCATCGGCCACGGATCGGCGATGCGCAGATACTCCTGCGGCGTCACGCCCCACATGCGCGCGGCATAGGCTTGGCTGCCATTGCCGCGGGTGCCCTGGGCCAGACCGTCGACGCGCGGCGCAAACGGATAGCGCGAGTATTCGATCATCAGGCGGGCCGCTTCCGGGCTTTCAGCATTGCACAGCAGGATGCCGTGCACACCGGCGGCCAGCGTCTGCTGGATCATCCAGGCATTGGCGCGCACCGCATCTGTGGTGCCCGAGATCGGCAGGGTGACGATCACCGCCGGGGTCTTGTGACCGGTACGGGTCGGGCCGGCTTCAACCAGGCCGCGCATGAATTCCTGCAGTTCCTTGAAGTCGAGCGGGCCGTGTTCCATTTCATAGGTGATGTAGTCGGCCTTGGTGGCCGCCATCTCCTTGCCCTTTTCATAGCCGCCGCCGCTGATCTGCGCGTAATAGACCGGCTGGCCCTTCTTCCACATGTCGATGATGCGGTTGACGTGCTTGCCGGTCCGGGTGGTCTCCTTGGGCATTTCCGGGATCACGGCATTCGCCGGTTGCGCCGCCTGCTGGGCACTTGCCGAGAGGCCGGTCAGCAAGGCGGCGGCCATGCCGGCCAGCATGATGGTCTTGATTTTCATATACTCTTCCCCGTCACAATTTGGTGGATCGGCTGGCGACGTTGCGCCTTCCTGGTCCGGACAGGTTGCTATTAAAAAAGCAGCCTGAAAAGCCCCGAATTTATAAGTGGCAGCTTATTTTCAAGAACTTAGCGTGACGCGGGTCGAATTAATCTGCGCCAGGATCGCCAATTCCGCCGCCAGCAGGCATTGAACCTGATCCTGCGCGGTATGTGTGCGCTGCACAATGTCGGCAACAAACTGGTGACCGAACGGCAAGGGGCCGTTGGCACAGTCGATATAGCGGGCACTTTTTCCGTCAACCAGAAAGAGATTCTCGCCGCGCCGAGCGACCGCCACATCGACATATTTGCGGATTTCCAGATAGCCGTCGGTGCCCAGCACGAACAATCGTCCGTCGCCCCAAGTGCCAAGGCCCTGCGGCGTGAACCAGTCTAGGCGCACATAGCCCATGCCGCGATCGCCGCGCAGCGTCATGTCGCCAAAATCCTGGAAATGCGGACGATCAGGATGGCGCACGTTAGCGATCTGCGCTGCGACAACTTCGGCGCTGGTCGAGCCGGTGTAGTAGAGAAACTGATCAATCTGATGCGAACCGATATCGCAAAGAATGTCGCCGAACTGCGCGTCGTTCCAGAACCAGTCGGGGCGACCGCTGCCGCCACCCGCCAGGCCGCCGCGCTGCACGATCTGATGCGGGGCGATGTTGATGGTCTGGATCACCTTGCCGATGGCGCCCTGCTTGATCAGCTCGCCGGCATAAACCGCGGCGCGCACTTCCAGCCGTTCGGAATAGAGGATGCCGTAGATGCGCTTTGTCTCTGCAATTGTCTTGCGCACCAGCGCCAGGTCTTCCAGCGTGGTGATGCCGGGCTTGTCGGCCAGAAAATCCTTGCCCGCCTTCATCACGCGCACGCCGATACGCGCACGCTGGTTGGCGACAAGGGACGACAGCACAAGCTGGATGTCGGTGCGGTCGATGATCTCGTCCTGCGTGGCGGCGATCGTCACATCGGGGTAGCGGCGTCGGAAGATCGCCAGCTTGTCGGGCTCCAGCCCCCAGGCGGCAACCATCTCGCCGCCGCCGCGCCGCACCGCTTCAATCATGCCGTGGATATGGTCGTGGCTGATGCCGCAGACCGCAAAGCGGATGTGATGCTGCGGTTTGACCTGCGGGATGGGTGGCAGCACCTCGGCTTTCACATCGCCGGGTGCAAAGGCCAGGGCCGCCGAACTCAGGCCGGCCGCGAGAAGGAAATCACGCCGGTCGTTCCTGCTCATGCGCACCCCTGTTTTGCCGCCACGCTAGCGTTAACCGCGCGGCGCAGGCAAAGGGCATTTACCCTAATTCCGGCCTTGTCTCGCTGCGCCCGCCCACCTGTGTCATTTTGGAACGGTCATCACGGGACCACAGGCCATGAAGAAACTTGCCGCCATTCTTGCCATCGCCGCCCTGCCGATGCTCGGCGGCTGCGTCGTGTACGGCACCGGCCCCGCCGGCAATGCTGCCTGGGCCAACTACGACCACACGTATGACTATGGCCACAAGGGCTATGACCGGCCGATCACCTACGGCAACAGCTTCGGCTTTGACGCGGGCTATGGCGGCGGTTTCAGCGCCGGCTATGGCGCTGGTTATGGCGGCGCATACGGCGGCGGGTATGGCGGCGTGCAGGCCGACGTCGATGTCGGCGGCGGCAACGGCTATTACGATTCCTATTACGGCTCGGGCTATTAAGGCCGCGCCGTAACCCGGCGCATCCGGTAGATCGCGCCCTTTTCGCCGCGCACCCGCATGTCGAATGTGTCACCCAGGCCGGCGCTGATATCCACCCGGTAATTGCCCGCCGGCGCCTTCCATCTGGCGCGCGTCAGGTCGGACGAAATCTGCCGCCACACCTGGCCATCGGCCAGCGACACCGTTACAGCGCCGCTGCGGTCGAATTCATATTTTGTCAGCGCGATATTGGACGCCTCGGGACGGGTGTTGCCGACGACCGCGCTCCAGAACCCGCCCGTTTCCTCCTTTGCCGCGCGCGCGCTGGCCGTATGGCGTGACTGGTAAAGCGGCTCGGCGCCGCGCGGCGGCACCAGCCGCACCTGGGCCGGATTGGCCGGCGGCAGGTTCAGCAGCGAGCGCATCGGCTGGGCCGAGCCGTAGAAGCAATCCAGCCAGACGCGGTTGTCGGCGATGCCGTCGCAGCGTTCGGCGCCCGCCATCACCTCTTCGCGGGTGGGTTCGCTTAAGGCAGGCGAAGATGCGAGCGCTATCATCACCGGCAAGAAAAACAGACGGCGAATCGGGATCGCTCCTACCAGTTCAGAAGTTTTTGCAGATTGCCGCCCTTGACCTTGGCGATGTCCGCGGCCGAATAGCCCTGCATATGGACATCGACGATGCGGGGCGAACCGCCACCCCACACCATGCGGTCGGGGCCATATTCCTTGATCAGCCGGCTGGTGAAAGGCCGCACGCTTTCGAAATAGGGTTTGTCGGTGGCGATGTAATCCACGCCCGACAATTTCATATAGACGTTGGGCAGCTTGGCCAGTTCGAGCACGTCGGCGAACTCATACGGATTGCCCAGCTTGGGCTCGGCCATGTGGTCGATCAGAACCTTGCAGCCTGGAAACGCGCGGATCGCGGCACCGGCCTGGCGGGCATAATTGGGGCCGATATGCAGCTCCATGATCACGCCAAGGTCAGCAGCCTGTTTCCACAAGGCGCGGACATAGGGCGCGGAGAAAGACTCGACATACATTTCCTTGCCGCGATGGGCATGGATGCGGGTGGCGACAATGCGCGGTTCCTTCTTGACCAGCGCCGCCAGCTTTTTGGGCGCGGCCGGATCCTTGGGATAGAACAGGCTGGTGGCCTTGAGCTGCGACGCCGGCGCCCGGCGCAGGCAATCCAGCACCAGGCTGTGATCGTCGCCATACGGCTCGGGCTGGACCACCACCGCCTTGTCGATGCCGAATTCCTTCAGATGGCGCTGATAGGTGGCCAGCGGATCGGCCGGAAAGGTCGCCGCATCCGGCTTGTAGGTGGCGCGGGAATGGAAGGGAAAACGCTTGGTGTCGGAACTGAACATGTGGGCGTTCCATTCCACGACCGGCGAGCCTTGCGCCCAAGCCGGGGTCGCAGACGCCAGCGCCGCGCCGCCCATAAGGCCCAAAACATCCCGCCTGTTCGTCGCCATGCCGTTTCCCGTTCTTTTGCTTTGACCACACAGATACCACGCCCAAAAGCGGCGGCAAATACGGCTTAACCTTTGCTCTGGCGCAAGTGATACTGCTGCTTCGGGGTGGACGGCAGAGCATATGAACACACAATCCTTGATCGACCAGGCGGTATCGCTGCACCGCAGCGGCAACCTGGCTGAGGCCGAACGGCTGTACCGCGAGGCGCTGGCGGCCGATCCGCAAGCCTTCGCCGCCCGTCATTTGCTGGGCGTGGTGTATGCCCAGCAGGGCCGCGGCGAAGCGGCGCTCGCCGAGATCGCCGCGGCGCTGACGATCAAGCCCGGCGATGCCGAAGCGCTGCTCAACCAGGCCAACATCCTCAAGATGCTGGGCCGCGCGGACGAAGCGATAGCCGGATTTACCCGCGCGCTTGAAGCGCGCCCAGGCTGGCCCCAGGCGCTCAACAATCGCGGCACCGTGTTGCAGTCGCAGGGTCGTTTTGACGCCGCGCTGGCGGACTATGACGCGGCGCTGGCCTCGGCGCCCGATTATGTCGAGGCGCTGAACAATCGTGGCAGCGTGCTGCAGGATCTGAAACGTCCCGCCGAGGCGCTGGCATCCTATGACCAGACGCTGCGACTCGCGCCGGGATACGCCGCCGCTTTCAACAATCGCGGCAGCGCCCTGCTCGACCTCAAGCGCTTCGCCGACGCGCTGGGCTGTTTCGACCGCGCCCTGCAGCTTCGCCCCGACGATGCCGAAGCCTTCAACAATCGCGGCAACGCCCTGCAGGGGCTGATGCGCTATGACGAGGCTGTCGCCAGCTATGACCGAGCCCTGACGCTGCGGCCCGATTATCCCGAAGCCCAGAGCAATCGCGGCGGCGCGCTGCAACAGCTCAAGCGCCATGACGAGGCGCTGGCCAGTTTTGAAAGCGCCGGCGGCCAGCCACATGCCTTTGGCGGCGCGGCCATGGCGGCGCTGAACCTGTGCGACTGGGAGCGCACGGCGAAAATCGGCGCGCAGATGCCCGGCCGCATCGCTGCGGGCGAAGCCGTGCCGCCCTGGGTGCTGCTGGGCTATAGCGGTGACGAGGCGTTGCAGCTCGCCTGTGCCCGCAATGTCATCGCGCGCCGCTTTGCGGTTCTGCCGCCGGCCATGGCCACCGCGCGGCACCCGCATGACCACATACGGCTGGCCTATATCTCCTCGGATTTTGTCCATCATCCGGTGGCGGCGCAGATCAGCCAGTTGATCGAAACCCACGACCGCGCCCGCTTTGAAGTATTGGGTATTTCCACCGGACCCGATGACGGCAGCGCCCAGCGACGGCGGCTGATGGCGGCGTTCGACCTGTTTCACGATGTGAAGGATCAAAACCCGCACGCCGTGGCACAGATGATCCGCAAACTGGAAGTGGATGTTCTGGTCGATTTGAACGGCCATACCCAGGGCGACAATTTCGACATCCTCGCGCACCGCCCCGCGCAGGTGCAGGCGACTTGGCTGGGCTATGCCGGTACGACCGGCGCATCCTTTGTCGATTATCTGATCGCCGACCGGGTGGTGGCGCCGAATGCCGAAGCGTTTTCGGAAAAGCTGGCCTATCTGCCGGGCTGCTTTTTTCCCACCGACACCGGCAATCTTATCGGCACCGCGCCATCGCGGGCGCAGGCCGGTCTGCCGCAGGCCGGCTTCGTCTTTTGCTCGTTCAACAACAACTGGAAGATCACGGCGCCCGTTTTCGCCATATGGATGCGGCTGTTGCGCGATCTTCCGGGCAGCGTGTTATGGCTGAAAAAGCCCGGCGAAGCGGCGGCGAAAAACCTGAAACAGGCCGCGCAGGCGCACGGCATCGATCCGCAGCGGCTGGTGTTCGCGGCCGGCGCGCCGCTGGACGTGCATTTCGCCCGCCATGCGCTGGCCGATCTCTTTCTCGACACCCTGCCCTACAATGCCCATGCCACCGCCTGCGACGCGCTGTGGGCGGGATTGCCGGTGCTGACCTGCCTGGGCACTTCCTATGCGGGGCGCGTCGCGGCCAGCATGTTGCTGACTGCGGGATTGTCGGAACTGGTGACAGACAATGCGCAGGCCTATGAAACTCTGGCTCTGGAACTGGCGCGCGATCCGGCACGGCTTCAGAGCCTGCGCGACAGATTGGGAACCCGCGCATCCCCCCTGTTCGACACGCCGCGTTTCGCCCGCGATATCGAAGCGCTTTACGAAGATATGCTGCGCCGAAAGTGAAGTTCCGTGCCACGGAACAAGGCACGCGCGAAGCGCGTGCAAATTCGGCGCGGAACGAAGAAACTCCAGGAACTCGCCATCTTTTTCGGAACGATGCGCTGTGCCTTTGGTTTTTTTAAAGGGCGGCTGGGAATAACCGTTTGAAAGGACGTGACGAACCATGGCGAATAACCAAAACGACCAGAACAAGCAGAGCGGTCAGCAGAAGCACCAGAACCAGCCGCAGCCCGGCCAGCAGTCCGGTCAGCAGCAGCGTCAGCAGGACCAGCAGAAGCCGGACCGCGACCAGCAGAACCAGTCGACCCAGCAGAACAAGCAGCAGCGCTAAGCGTCGCTGCGGGAGAGAAAAAAGTCCGGCCTTGCCGGGCCTTTTTCTTTGCCTGTTGTGATTGTTTTTATGGTGGCAGAAGACCAAACTTAAGCATGGTCGCCAAAACCGCTCCCAGCCGTTTGCAAGCCGAACTGGCGCGGCGAATTTTGCGTGCGCTGAAGGAGGAAAAGGCTCAGGCGGGACATCGGCTGGTCGAACTGGATCTTTGCGCCGCTTTCAACGTCTCGCGCACCCCGGTACGCGGCGCCTTGCAGTTGCTGGCTGCCGATGGCGTGATCGCCCCGCGCGAAGGCCGCGGCTATGTCCTGACCAGGGCTGTGCAGGCCGTTCCCGACGATGCGCAGGAAGACGAAGAGGACGACCGGCTGTTCGCCGCACTGGCGAGCGCGCGCGCCGATGGAAACCTGCCCGATCAGTTCACCCAGCAGGAAATCATGCGCCGTTTCGATGCGCGCCTCCCCGCTGTGATGCGTGTGCTGCGGCTGTTGGCAGAACTGGGGCTGGTGGAACGGCGGCCCGGCAATGGCTGGGCTTTCATATCAGATGGCGCGCGGGTGCTGCATGAAAGCTATGCCTTCCGCCGGGCGCTGGAGCCGCAAATGCTGCTGCAGCCTGCATTCAAGCTGGATCGCGCCTGGTCGGAAAAATCGCGCGCCGCGCATGAAAAGCTGCGCCGGAAACCCTGGCGCCCCGGCGATGGCGCCGACTTTCACGCCATCAATGCCGATTTCCACGAACAGCTTGCGCGCTGCTGCGGCAACCGCGCCATGTTGCAGGCGGTGCGGCACCAGAACCAGTTGCGCGATTTTCTCAGTGGCCAGTGGGACTATCCTGTGGACCAGGTGCACAGCGCCATCGACGATCACCTGGAAATCCTGGCGGCGCTCGAAGCCGGCTATGCCGACAAGGCCGCAGCGCTGATGCTGCACCATCTCACCACCAGCGCGTCGCAGTCACAAAAAGACAGTCCGGCTCAGTAGATGTCGCGGCGGTAAAGACCGTCCTGGGTCATCTGGTCGAGTTTTTCCTGGCCGACGATCTTTACCAGCGCCGCCTGCACCCCGGCCGCCATCTGGAGGCCGCCGCACACCAGGATGGAGGCGCCGCCTTCGATCCAGCGGGCGATGTCCGCCCCCTGCTCCGACACCAGATTCTGAACATAGCGCTTGGGCGAAGCATCGCGCGAGAACACCAGATCGGTTCTGGCCAGCGTGCCATCCGCCTGCCACGCCTTGATATCGTCTGTATAATACAGGTCCGTCTTCTCGCCGCGCTCGCCGAACAACAGCCAGGCCTCGCGCAGCTTCTTCATCTGGCGATATTGCAGATGCGCGCGCAATCCGGCCATGCCGGTGCCCGCACCGATCAGTATCTGCGCGCCATCGCGCGGCGGGTGGAAATTGGGATTGGGCCGCAGCCGCAGCTTGATGACGCCGCCGGGCGCCACCACATGGGTCAGCCAGCCCGAGCCCAGCCCCAGCGAGCCGTCTTCGCGCACCGCCTTGCGCACCAGAAGCTCCATCCGCCCGCTTTGCGGCAGGGAGGCGATGGAATATTCGCGCGCCGGAAAGCCTTCCAGCCGCTCCACCAGCCAGCTCAGCGCGATGCCTTCCACTTCATGCGGCTTGGGCAGGCGGCTGTGGGCGATGATGTCGCGCAGGAATGTCCAGTGGCCGCGCCAGCGGAAACTGAGCTCGCCGTTGAGATTGTGCTGCGTCAGGAATTCATCCACCACCGTATCCGCATTGCGCGGCCAGATTTCGGCGATGTCGCCCGCGGTCCAGTTCAGATGCTCGGCGTCGCGCGGGGTCAGCGCGATGTGCCAGGTTTCGCCGCCCGCGCTGCCCGCGTTCAGAAGACGGCGCTCAGTGAGGAACCAGTCCTGCGCCGGACCGGGCATCAACTGCTCGACGCGCGTGGCGCCGCCCAGCTTGACGATCTGTTCCGCCCACCGGGTCATCGCCTCGGTGTCATCGTCGCCATCGACGCAGATAACGTCGAACATGCGCCTGGCTTTGCTGGCCGCCAGCCAGCGATCGACGCTTTTGCCGAAGCCGCAAAAGGTGCCGTCGTATTTCTTGTCGCCCCGCGCCAGCACCGCATAGTTCAGGCCCTTGAAGGCTTGCGGCTGGGCCATGGTCTTGCGCTCGAAGGCCCGCGCCGAGTCAGGCGATTCGCCCGCGCCATAGGTGCTGGTCACCACCAGCAGCGTCCCGGCCTCGGCCATCTCGGCCGCCGTCAGGCTGCCCAGCGCCGCGACCTTGACCAGGCTGGAGCCCGCTAGCGCGTTGGCGGTGCGCCAGGCGATGGTTTCAGCAGCGCCGGTCTGACTGGCATACGCCACCAGAATCTTGCCACCGGGCGCCGGCAGACGCCGGAAAAGGGAACCAAGGACCATGGCGCGGCACTAACACAGGCTCCCGCCACCGCGCAAACCTTGGTTTTCCCACGATTTTTAAGCGGGCGGAACTTTTGTTGCCACCGCCACGGCTTTTCGCGCGTTCCCTTGATTCCACGAATGAACGGCCTGGGAGGGCCCGATGACCGCCAATATCGTCATGATTCAGCCCCTGGTCGCGCTGATCTTCGGAATCCTGATTCTGATCCTGCCGCGACTGCTGAACTACCTGATCGCGATCTATCTGATCTTCATCGGGCTACCGGGGCTTTTCCCGCAGCTTTTTACCGTCACCACCGCGACGTAACCCACCGCAAGGAGCATGACATGAGCACGCATAACAGCACCAAGAATCAAAAGTCGAAACCCCACGAGCAAATGCCGGAGCATCACAGCACCGACAAACAGCCTGTGACCAAGGAAGAAAAGATCGACGCCCAGATGGAAGATTCTTTCCCGGCCAGTGATCCGCCGTCCTTCTCGGGCGGCAACCACATCATCGGTGCGCCGGCCGACCGCGAAAGCGAATCCCCCACCGCTGACGCGCCCGAAGTGGTGGCGGCGGAAAAGAAAGTCAAAACAGGCGACGCCAAGAAAACCGCCACCTACTGATTTCATTGTGCAAGGTTCCGTCGGTTCCGCACAAAGTGCCGCTATCTTTTGACTCACTCTTAACCCCGCAGGCTTTAAGCTTGCGGGGTTGGGGCGGCACTCTGGAGTGAGCCGCATGAGAGAGAACAAACAGCCCGCGCATGTGATCGGACCGGATGGCTCGATCCTGACACTGGCAAACCTGCCACCCGTACATCTCAAACGCTGGGTTGCCCGCCGCAAGGCCGAGGTGATCGCCGCCGTCAAAGGCGGATTGCTGACGATGCCGGAAGCCTGTGCCCGCTATTCCATTTCCAGCGACGAATTTCTGGAATGGGAGCGTCACTATGAAAGCGAAGGGCTGGCAGGCCTGCGCGCATCCGCCAGTCCGCGGCGCGGCGAAAGCACGCTGCACTAGCCGTTCAGCGCACTGAGAACGATGTTGTCAGTGAGGATCTGTGGCAGGATCTGCGGCTTGGCGCTGCCGGGCGCGTAATAGAGATAGAGCGGAACGCCCGATCGGCCATTCTCCTTGAGCAACGCCGTGATCTCCGGATTGCGGTTGGTCCAGTCGGCGACCATGTAGACGACATTCTTCGCGGCAAAGGCGTTTTGCACTGGAGCCTTGGACAGCACGGCCTCTTCATTGACCAGGCAGGTAATGCACCATGCGGCGGTGGCGTCAAGGAACACCGGGCGCCCTTCCGCCCGATACGACGCCAGCTTGGCGGCGCTATAGGCCTCACCGCGCGCCACTTCCGTAGCCACCGCAGGCGTGGCACCGCTTAACTGACTGACACCCCAAAGCGCCCCCATCAAAACCAGAGCTGCCGCGACGGCGCCGATCATGCGGCCACGCGCCGAAAATTCGCGGGTTGTGCTCCACAGCCAGGCGGCCAGCGCCACGAAAATTATCGCCGCCGAAATGATGGCGACGCCGCGTGGACCGGCCTGCTGCGCCAGCACCCAGACCAGCCAGGCGGCGGCCATGTACATCGGGAAGGCCAGGAACTGCTTAAGCCGCAGCATCCAGGGGCCCGGCTTGGGCAGGAAGGACAAGGCGCGCGGCCAGATGCCCAGCAAGATAAAGGGCAGCGCAAAGCCCACGCCCAGCGCCACGAAGATCGCCAAGGCTGCCAGCGCGCTTTGCGCCAACGCGAAACCGAGTGCCGCCGCCATGAAAGGCGCGGTGCAGGGCGCGGCGACCGCCACGGCCAAGACACCGGTGAAGAAGGCGCCGGCGACTCCGCTCTTGCGCGTCAGCCCTTCGCCCGCCGTGATCGATCCGACTTCAAACAGGCCCGACAGATTGAGACCGACCGCGAACACCAGCAGCGCGAAACCCGCCACCGCCACCGGCGATTGCAACTGGAAGCCCCATCCGATCGCCTCGCCGCCCGCGCGCAAAATCAACAGCGCCCCGCCCAGCGCAGCAAAGCTAACGATGGCGCCCATCGCATACGAAAAGCTTTCGCGGCGGCCTTCGGTGCCATGCTGGGCCAATGCCAGCGCTTTCATCGCCAGGATCGGCAGCACGCACGGCATCACGTTCAGGATAAGCCCGCCCAGCACCGCGAACAGGATCGCCAGCCACAGTGTGAGATCGCCTTCCGCCGCGGCCGGCGCGACAAATTCCGCCGCCGGTACTGTGCCAGCTTGCGCATTCACCTCCAGCGCCTGCACCGAACCATCGGTGGAGGTGAGAACCAGCAGCCCTTCCACCGGCGCAGCGACCTTGTTGCCGGGTGTCAGACGCAGCACCAGCCCGTCCTTGGCAAAGCCGACAAGCTGCGGCGCGGGGTTCTTGATCAGGCCCGCGCGCGCCGGAAAGAAGTCCGCACTTTTGGGCCGCGCCGCCACCAGGCTTGGTGCGGCGACATACAGGTCCAGCGTTTGGCCATGGGCATAGACGATTTTCCAGGGCGATGGCGCAGGCAGCAGGGCGCGCGCATCGGCGAAATCCTTCGCCACGGCGGGGTCAGGCGCGGAAGCGCCGACCGGCACCGTGATGCTCAGGTTGCGTTCTTCGGGAATGCAGATGTTCTTGCATACCAGCCAGCTTGCCGCCGCCTTGATGGTGACGGTCTCACCCGGCTTGGCGTCTGCGGGCGCGTTGATCCTGCTCAGCAGCCAGAGCTTGCCTTCATAGCCGTAATCCATCAGCGGGCCGACGGGCACCCGCTTGGGACGTGGCCACTGGATCGCCTCGGCCATCCAGCCCGGCGGCAAGGTCCATTCGATTGTCGTGGGAGCGCCGGCATCGCCGGGGTTCTTCCAATAGGTATGCCATTCGGGCGCAATCAGCTCTTCCAGCGCGATGGTGATGCCGCCGCCCGGCGCCACCGCTGTGTCTTCCGCGACCAGACGGGCCTGCACCTTGGGGCTGTCGTCCTGCGCCCAGGCCGGCGCGGCGACCAGCAACGCCAGAAAGAGAAAGAGATGTTTCATGCCTGCCCTATAGCGGTATCCCGTGCTATTCGCCAGTTACGGCAAATGGTTACATAGGCAGACTATGAGAATAACGGGCGGAAAATTGGGCGGACGGCGGCTTGTGACGCCGCAGGATGCCAGCGTGCGGCCCACCAGCGACCGCACCCGCCAGGCCATTTTCAACATGCTGCGGCACAAGGATTTCGACATCGGCTTCGAGCTGGAGGGTGCGGCGGTGGCCGACCTGTTCGCCGGAACCGGGGCACTGGGGATTGAGGCTTTGTCACAAGGGGCGCGCTGGTGCCTTTTGGTGGATGACAGCGCCGACAGCCGCGCCCTCCAGCGCGAAAATGTCGAGGCGCTGGGCCTGACTGGGGTGACCCGGATCTGGCGGCGCGACGCCACCGATCTGGGGCCGCTGGGACCCAGCGCCGGGGGGCCGTTCAACCTGGTGTTCCTGGATCCGCCCTATCGCAAGAATCTGATCCCGCCCGCGCTGAAAAGCCTTAAAGACGGCGGCTGGCTGGCGGACAAGGCGCTGATCATCGCGGAAAGCAATGCCGGAGAAGAAATCGATCTGGCCGGCTTCACGCTGCTGGACGAGCGCGACTATGGCGAAACCAAGCTGCGCTTTCTAACGCCTGCCGAATAGCTTCTCGATATCGGCAAGTTTTAATTCCACGTAAGTCGGGCGGCCGTGATTGCACTGGCCGGAATGGGGCGTCGCTTCCATCTCGCGCAGTAGCGCATTCATTTCCTCGGCGTTGAGACGCCGCCCAGCCCGCACGCTCATGTGACAGGCCAGCGTGCCGGAGACATCCTCCAGCCGTTCCTTCAGCGACAGGGCGTTGCCGCTTTCAGCGATTTCATCCGCCAGGTCGCGCACCAGCCCCTTCACATCCAGTTTGCCCAACATGGCGGGCACTTCGCGCACCACCACGGCGTCAGGTCCGAAGGCTTCAATTACCAGCCCCAGTTCCGCCAGTTCTTCGGCGCGTTCGGACACTCGCGTCACTTCGCTGGGGTCCAGGTCCACCACTTCGGGGATCAGCAGCGGCTGGCGCGCCACCCCGCCATTGGCCAGCGCCTTTTTCATCCGCTCATAGACCAGCCGCTCATGCGCGGCATGCTGGTCGACGATCACGATGCCGTCGGCGGTCTGGGCCACGACATAGGTCTCATGAAGCTGTGCACGCGCGACACCCAGCGGCGTGTCGGGGACGGCATCGACCGGCGCCTCTTCCATCCGCACCGACATTGGCAGGGCAGCGCTGTATGGTGTCGGTGCTTCCCGCACGCCGGTTGTTGGGAAGTGGGCCGCGGAAAAGATGTTGGGCGACTGGAACGGCGATGGCGATTGCCGCTGGAAGGCGGACAGCGCGCTTCCCGCCACAGTGGTGGAGGCCCGGTGGCCTGCTTCACTCAGCGCGTGTTTCAAAGCACCCACAATCAGACCGCGTACCAGCCCGGCATCGCGAAAGCGCACTTCGGTCTTGGCGGGATGTACGTTCACATCCACGAAATCGGGATCACATTCCAGGAACAGCGCCAGCGCCGGATGACGGTCCCGCGCCAGGAAGTCGGCATAAGCCCCGCGCACCGCGCCCACCAGAAGCTTGTCGCGCACCGGGCGGCCGTTGACGAACAGGAACTGCATCGCCGAATTGGCGCGATTGTAGGTGGGAAGCCCGGCATAGCCCGACAGGCTGACGCCTTCGCGCCGCGCTTCCACCAGCGCGGCATTGTCACCGAACTCGCGGCCCATGATACGCGCCAGACGCGGCAGGCGGCCGTCCATCAGGTCAGGCTCCGCCGCCAGATCCAGCGCCTTGCGTCCGTCGAGCGTCAGCGTGAACGAGATGTCGGGCCGGGCCATCGCCAGCCGCTTGACCATGTCGGTGATGGCCAGGTCTTCCGAACGCGACGACTTCAGGAACTTCAGCCGCGCCGGCGTGGCGTAAAACAGCTCGCGCACTTCGGCGCGAGTGCCATGCTGACCCTTGCCGCGAAAGCCCGCGGGCATCGGCCCCTGCACCCGGCCGCCATCGACGCGGATTTCCATCGCCTCGCTGTCCTTGGTGCGGCTGGCCAGCGACAACCGGGCCACCGCGCCGATCGACGGCAGCGCTTCGCCGCGAAATCCCATGGTGACGATATGCGAAAGATCGTCTTCGCCGCCCAGCACGGGCAGCTTGGAGGTGGCATGGCGCTGCACGGCCAATTTGAGATCATCGGCATTCATGCCGATGCCGTCATCCTCCACCAGCAGCAGGTCGGCGCCGCCGCCGGAGGCGGAAATGTCGATGCGGGTGGCGCCGGCATCGACCGCATTCTCCACCAGTTCCTTGATGGCTGCAGCCGGGCGCTCGACCACCTCGCCTGCGGCGATGCGGTTGATGGTGCCTTCGGAAAGCTGGCGGATTCTGCTCATCGGCCAAACCTAGCAGCCACGCGGCCAGAGGCGGCAGCGGGCGGCATGCCTATCAACAGATTCAGGGCTTCTGGGTGTCCTGCGGGGCCGTCACCGGGCCAGGCACCGGCTTTTCCGGCGTGGCGGGCGGCTTGGCCGTGGCCGGAACGCTGGCGGGCGGCTTGGGCGCTTCGCTGGGCGGCACCGGCGGACGGGGCACCTGCGGCGCCGGACGGCCGTCGGAGGGCGTGCCCGCGATCACCACGGTCAGCCTGGCGGGATCGTAGAGACGCTTGGCCACCCGCTGCACGTCGGCAATCGTAACGGCCTGGATCAGCGAATTGCGCCGGGCGACATAGCCGATGTCGAGGTTCTGCCGCTGGAAGGTGCCGAGCTGCGAGGCCGTGCCGCGATTGGAGGCGAAGGCCATCGGGAAGGAACCCGTCAGATAGGTCTTGGCGTCATTCAGTTCCTGCTGGGTGGGGCCTTCCTTGGCGAAGGTGCTCATCGTGTCGCGCACCACCTGCACGGTCTGGCGGATGGCATTTGCGCGGGTGGCAACCGATCCCATCATCACGCTGGCTTTGCTGTACGCCGTCAGCGAAGTGGAAACGCCGTAGGTCAGCCCGCGCTTGACGCGCACTTCATTGGTCAGGCGCGAGGAAAAGCCGCCGCCGCCCAGAATATAGTTGGCGACATAACCCGGAATGAAATCCGGATCGTCGCGCATGATGCCCGGCAGGCCAAACACGGCGGTGGGCTGGGGCACCGGGAGCGGCATGACGTGCACGCCCGGCTTGCCCAGCCGGCCGATATTGGGCAGCGCCGGCGGCGCGGTGTTGGGGACGGGGCGGAAGGTGTCCGCCAGAAGCTTGGTCAGTTCGGGCTTGGTGATGTCACCTGCCACCGCCACCTTGATGCCGTTGGTCACCCAATGGCGGCGGGCGAAGGCGCGCAGGTCGGCGGCGGTAATGGACGAAACCGACTTGATGGTGCCAATCGAGGACTGGGCATAGGGGTGATTGCCGAAAAAGGCGCTGGCAAAGGCGCGGCCCGCCACGCGCGGCGGTTCCACCTGGTCCTGCTGCAGCGACTGGATGATCTGGGTTTTCACGCGCGCCAGCGCATCGGCCTCGAAGCGCGGCTTCATCAGCGCCATCTGCAACAGGCGCATCGCCTCAGGCGCGTTTTCTTTCAGAGTGGTGATGGAGATGACGAGGTGATCGCGTTCGGCGCGGGCCGAAAAGCCGATGGCGCGGTTCTCGATGGCTTCGTGGAAAGCCTTGGACGACAGATCGCCCGCCCCCTCGTCCATCATCGAAGCCGCAAAAGACGCCAGCCCCGATTTGCCCGCCGGATCATAGGCCGAGCCCGCCGGCATCGAGATGTTGAAGGCGATGATCGGAACCGTGTGATCCTCGGCGAACCAGACGGTGGCATTCTTGCCCAGGTCTATATTCTGGATGTCGGCGGCCTGCGACGGGACCGACATGACGATCAACGCAAAGGCGCAGGCAGCAAGCGCGCGGTGGATCATTTCGAGCCTCCCGGCAGCAGATAGCAGGTGACCGCCTGATTGCGCGACAGGCTCTGCGCCGCGCGGCGCACATTGTCGGCGGTGACGGCGCGGATGCGCGCCGGCCACTCATTCACATCGTCCACCGTCAGCCCGATCGTCAGCGCCTGGCCATAGGCCATCGCCAGCGACATCTGGCTGTCACGGCGATAGGTGACCGAAGCGATCAGCCCGGTCTTGGCGCGGGTGAGATCGGCGGCTTGGGGGGGCGCATTGCGGGTCGACAGCAAAACCTCATCAACCGCTTTTTCCAGCGCCTGCAGGGTCACGCCGGGGCGCGGCACGGCATAGATCGAGAATTCGCCGGCATCGCGGTTGTTGCCGTCGTAGCTGGCGCCCGCATCGCTGGCGAGCTTCTTCTGTTCCACCAGCACGCGATAAAGCATCGAGGTCTGTCCGCCGCCCAAAAGCTGGCCATAGGTTTCCAGCGCCTGGGCCTGTCCCGGGCGCGCCTGGGAATAGGACGGCACACGGTAAAGGCGCGAGAAGATCGGCACCCGCGCATCGCGGCGGGTGATGGTCATGCGGGTTTCGGCCATGCGCGGCGGCTCGGCACTTTCCGAACGCGGCTCCAGATTGCGGGCCGGCAGCTTGCCATAGGTGTCCTGCGCCAGCTTGCGCACCTCATCGGGCGTCACATCGCCCGCCACCACCAGAATGGCGTTGTTGGGCGCGTAATGGCGATTGTAGAAGCGCTGCGCCGACACGCGGTCGATGCGGCGGATCTCTTCGGCCCAGCCGATCACCGGGCGGCCATAGGGATGGGTGAGATGCAGCGCGGCGCGCATCTGCTCGCTCATCAGCGACTGGGGATCGTTTTCGACCCGCATGCGGCGCTCTTCCAGCACCACGTCCCGCTCCGGCCCCACGCTGGCGTCGGTCAGGATCAGGTTGACCAGGCGGTCGGCTTCCAGCCGCATCACCAGCGGCAGGCGGTCCTTGGCAATCTGCTCGTAATAGGCGGTGTAGTCATGGCTGGTGAAGGCGTTCAGTTCACCGCCATTCTTGGAAACAGTCTGCGAAAACTGGTCGCCCGGCACCGACTTGGTGCCGCGGAACATCATATGCTCGAAGAAATGCGCGATGCCGGAAATACCCGGCGGATCGTCCACCGCGCCGACCCGGAACCACAGCATCTGGGTCACAACCGGTGCACGGTGATCGGGGATCACCAGCACCTGCATGCCGTTCTGCAGCGCGAACTGGAACGTGTTGTTGCCGGTCTGGCGCGGATTGACCGGCGGCGGCGCCGACAATTTGCTGCGGTCGCCCGACTGCGCCAGCGCCGTGACGGACGCGGCGGCGATCAGGCAGGCGGCAGTGAAGGC
This sequence comes from uncultured Alphaproteobacteria bacterium, assembly GCA_903837555.1. Taxonomy (GTDB): domain Bacteria; phylum Pseudomonadota; class Alphaproteobacteria; order Micropepsales; family Micropepsaceae; genus Rhizomicrobium. The sequence continues at coordinate 11,049 of CAILUV010000081.1, read as the reverse complement.
GGCAAGCCTAGAACCAGTCAAACCAGCCGCCGCTTTCTTGCTTGGGGGCAGCAGCGGCCGCGGCGGGCTTGCGGCCGCTGCGGGTTCGGTTCACCGCGGCATCGGCATTGACCGGCTCGCCGGTGTCGCGCGTGGCATTGGCGCGCAGGATGCGGTCGGTGAATGTGCGGTCGGCGTTCTGGCGGGCGCGCTCTTCGGCGCTCAGGCGCGCGCGCACGGCCGGATCGGCATTCTGGCTGCCGGCATGGGCCAGCAGCAGCTTTTCGGCCGGGCTGTAATTGCCCCGCATGCCGTTGGCCACGGTCTGGGGATCGGAATTGTTGAACAGCGCCTGCTGGGCATTGCTGGACGGGTCCAGCGTGTTGGCCGGCGGCGCGCCGGGCATTGGCGGACGCAGGTTGAAGTCAGGCGGAATCACCAGCGGCGCCTTGGTGGTGACGGCGAATTCGTCGGGGGACTTTTTCTGCAGGCCCGCCAGGTCGCGGATGGAGCTGCATCCCGACAAGGCAATTGCGCACAAGGCCGCCACCAGGGCCGCGTTCATCCGTCTCATTTCAAACCTCATGGACCCGGTTCCGGCGGCGTTTCGGGCTTGACCACATCATAAATGATGGCCATCGCGCCAAAGGTGATCGCCAGGTCGGCAATATTGAATACATACCAGTCATACCCGAAGCCGTAAAAGTGGAAAAAATCCGCCACCTTCCCGTAGATCACCCGGTCCACCAGGTTGTTCCCCAGCGCTCCGCCGATGATCAGGCCATAGCCGATCGCCAAGGAACGACTGGTGGCGCGCCACAAAAGCCAGCTCAGCACGGTCACCGCGACCACCGACAGGCCGATCAGCACCAAACTTCCCGTCCGCCCGGAGGCGGGAAACAGACCGTAGGAGATGCCCGGGTTCCACACCATGACCAGATTAAAAAACGGCAACACCGGGACACTCTCGCCCGGCCCCATCTGGGCAAAGCCCAGGCCATAAAGCATGACGAGCTTGGAACCCTGGTCGGCGGCGAGCGCGAGAATGGCGGCGATCATGCCGATCTCGCGCGGCAGAAGGTTTTTCATGCGGGCGCGGCCTCATGGGTGGCGACAGCGTCGGTGCAGCGCTTGCAAAGATGGGTCGGCGCTTTGACTTCTTCCAGCACCATCCAGCAACGGGCGCATTTGTCACCCGCTGCGGCGACGAACTTCGAGCCGGCGCCGGCAATGCCGGTCACGGCATAGAAATCCTCCAGCGACGCGGCCACTTCGACACGGGCGCCCGAGGTGATGGCGATTTCCGAAAGGCTGACGCTGTCGAACAGCGCCTTGTCAGCCGGATCGGTGACATACAGGACCGGCGCGGCCTCCAGGCTGGAGCCGATGTCCTTGTTGGCACGCGCCACTTCCAGCACACCGGTCACGACGCGGCGCAAGTCGCGGAGGCGAGTCCACTTCTTGATCAGCTCCGCATCGGCCCATGCCGCGGGCACCGGGAGGAAATCGTTCAGGTGCACACTCTGATCCATGCCGAAGCGCGTGGTCCAGGCTTCCTCCATGGTGAAGCACAGGATCGGCGCGAACCAGGTGACGATGCGGCGGAAGATTTCGTCAGTGACGGTGCGGGTGCTGCGGCGACGGATGCTGCCCTTGGCGTCGCAATACAGCGCGTCCTTGCGGATATCGAAATAGAAAGCCGACAGGTCGTTGGTGCAGAAATTGAACAGGGTGGAATTCACCAGCCCGAAGTCGAACGCCTCATAGGCCTTGCGCACCGTGACATCCAGCTCGGCCAGGCGCGCCAGCATGAAGCGCTCCAGCTCCGGCATCTGGTCATGCGCGATGCGCTCGCTTTCGTCAAAGCCTGCCAGGTTGGCCAGCATGAAGCGGATGGTGTTGCGCAGGCGGCGATAGGCTTCGACATTCGCCTTGATGATGTCGTCGCCGATGCGCATGTCTTCGGTGAAATCGGAATTGGCCGCCCACATGCGCAGGATTTCGGCGCCATTCTTTTCCGCGATCACCTGCGGCGCCAGCGTGTTGCCCAGGCTCTTGGACATCTTGCGGCCGTCCTTGTCGAGAACGAAGCCGTGGGTCAGCACGCCGCGATAGGGCGCATGGCCCGTGGTGCCGACGCTTTCGAGAAGCGAGGACTGGAACCAGCCGCGATGCTGATCGGAGCCTTCCAGATACAGGTCGGCGCGCTCGGCCTTGGGCCAGTTGGGATCGATGGGCTTTTCCACCACAAAGACATGGGTGGAGCCGGAGTCGAACCACACGTCGAGAATGTCCGTGACCTGTTCGTAATCGTCGGGATTGCGCCCCTCACCCAGGAAGCGCTCGGGACGCGATGTGAACCAGGCATCCGCGCCCTCGGCTTCGAACGCTTTTTCGATGCGGTCGAACACCGCCGGATCGTTCAGCACTTCGCCGGATTTCTTATCGACAAAGATCGCAAGCGGGACGCCCCAGGCGCGCTGGCGCGACAGCACCCAGTCGGGGCGGCTTTCGACCATCGCGCCGATGCGGTTCTGGCCGCGCGGCGGATACCATGCGGTTTCGCCGATCGCCTGCATCGCCAGTTCGCGCAGGGTCTTGCCATCGTGAAACACCTTGTCGATCGCCACGAACCATTGCGGCGTGGCGCGGAAAATCACCGGCGCCTTGGAACGCCAGCTATGCGGATAGGAATGGCGCAGCGAGCCCTTGGCCAGCAGCTTGCCATGCGCGATCAGTTCCTTGATCACCGCGCCATTGGCGTCGCCGTCCTTGCCTTCGGGGGTCAGAATGCGCTTGCCCGCGAACACCGGCACGTTCGGCGCATAGGAGCCATCGGGCAGCACCAGATTGAAGGCGTCGGGATTCTTGCGCGGATAGTCGCGGTCGGCGCCGACCATCAGCTCGAAATCGTCTTCGCCATGGCCCGGGGCATTGTGAACAAAGCCGGTGCCGGTATCGGCGGTGACAAACGCGGCCGGCAGCACCGGCACTTCGAAATCATATCCCACGCTGCGCAGCGGATGCGCGGCCACAAGCGTCTTGAGCTCGTCCGCAGGCACCGTGCGCACGCGGCTGATCATCATCTTGGCGTGCTTGGCGACCTGTTCGGCAAGCGTATCGGCCAGCAGCAGATGTTCGCTGGGACGCGCCATGCTGCCGTCGGCAGCATCGGCCACTTCATACAGGCCATAAGAAATCTCGGGCGAGAAGGCGATGGCGCGGTTGCCCGGAATGGTCCAGGGCGTGGTGGTCCAGATCACGATGAAAGTGTGCGCCAGTTCGGGCGACGACTTCACCAGCGGAAACTTCACATAGATCGTGGGCGACTGTTTCTCGTGATACTCGACCTCGGCATCGGCCAGCGCGGTCTTTTCCACCGGCGACCACATCACGGGCCTAAAGCCGCGATACAGCAAACCATTTTCCACGAACTTCATCGCCTCGCGGGCGATCGCCGCCTCGGCCTTGAAGTTCATCGTGTTGTAGGGATGGGCGAAGTCGCCGATCTGGCCCAGGCGCTGAATCTGCGCGCTCTGCACGTTCAGCCAGTGGGCGGCGAAGGTGCGGCATTCGCGGCGCAGTTCGTCTTTCGGAATTTCATCCTTGTTGCGCCCTTGCGCACGGAAGGCTTCTTCCACCTTCCATTCGATGGGCAGGCCGTGACAGTCCCAGCCCGGCACGTAAGGCGCGTCCTTGCCCAGCATGCCCTGCGAACGGACCACGAAGTCCTTCAGGATGTGATTGACGGCATGGCCGGAATGAATGTCGCCATTCGCATAGATCGGGCCGTCATGCAGCACGAACAAGGGGCGGCCTTTGGCCTTGGCCCGCAGCTTGCCGTACAGGTCCATCTGCGCCCAGCGGGCCAGCCATTTGGGCTCGGCCTCGGGCAACCCCGCCTTCATGGGGAAGTCGGTGGCGGGCAGGAACAGAGTCGCCCGGTAATCGGGGGAATCGGCGGCTTTTTCGGGCTTTTCGGGCGTGTTTGTCATGGGGGTGACCGCTTCTAACAGGGGTCCCCGGAACCGTCCAGTTTCAGGCGGTTTTGGCGAGGATTTCCCGCGCCTTGGCGGCGTCGGCGCCGATCTGGACGATCAGGGCGTCCAGGCTGTCGAATTTGGCTTCGGACCGGATCCAGCGCACCAGCTCGACCGACAGATACTTGCCGTAGAGATCGCCGTCGAAATCAAACAGATGGGTTTCCATCAGCGGCACATTCACCTGGTACATGGGGCGGATGCCGAAATTGGCGACGCCGTCATGGCGCGACACCACCTTGTCATTGTCCAGGATGCTGACCCGCACCGCATAGACGCCGAAGGCCGGCGCCAGGCAGTGGCCCAGATGCATGTTGGCGGTGGGAAAGCCCATGGTGCGGCCGCGCGCATCGCCATGCTCGACGCGCGCCTCCACCGCCCACCAGTGACCCAGCAGCCTTGCTGCGTCTTCGGGGCGCGCGTCTTTCAGAAGCTGGCGGATCAGGGTGGAGGAAATCTTCTCGTCGCCCGCCGCCGTAACCGTGTCGAAGGCGGTGACGGTGAAACCTTCCATCTCGCCCATATAGGACAGCGCAGCCAGGTTGCCCGCCCTGCCCTTGCCGAATTCGAAATCATGGCCGACCACGATGCCGCCGATGCTGAGGCCGTCCAGCAGCACGGTCTGCACGAAATCCTGCGGGCTTCGGCCCGCCATCTCGGCATCGAAGGTCAGCGCGAACAGCGCGTCCACGCCCAGATCCGCCAGCAGCCGCGCCTTTGCGCGTAGCGGCGTCAGGCGAAAGGACTCGGTGCTTTCACCCCGAAGCGCGCGGAAATATTCCTGCGGATGCGGCTCGAACGACAGCACCGCCAGCGGCGCCTTGCGCGCCTCGGCCTGCACCTTGGCTTCCGCGATCAGGGCGCGATGGCCCCGGTGCACGCCGTCGAAATTGCCGATCGCCACAACCGCGCCGCGCAGCGCCGCCGGCACATCGTCAAAATGACGGAATATCTTCAATGCTATTCTTTCGCCGGACGGCGCGGCGCCAGCACATGCGCTTCCGATTCCAGCACCAGCCGGTCGCCGACCTTGCAGACGCAGTCCAGAACCACGGAGCGGCCGTTGACCTCGCGCACCGTGGCCGTGGTGGTGACGACATCGCCGATCCGCACGGGCGTCTTGAAGACGATGCTGGCGGACAGGAAGATCGAGCCGTTGCCCGGCAACTGGGTGCCCAGCAGCGCCGAGATATAGCCGATGGACAGCGCGCCATGCGCCACCCGGCCCCGGAACACGGTCCTCTTGGCGAATTCCTCGTCGAAATGCACCGGGTTCATGTCGCCGGTGGCTTCGCCGAAAAGCTGGACGTCGTGTTCGGTGACGGTGCGTTCCATCTGCGCGGACAGGCCGGGCTTGAGTTCGTCGAGATAGACGCTGGTCATGACATTACCATTTCAGGGCGCGCGTGACGGTGGCGGCATGCGCCCCGTACCGCGCGAACAGGGCGGCGAGATGTTCGGGAGTATAAGGCGTGACGTCCTCGCCATGAACCCCGTCGGCGATGAATAGCACATCCAGATTTGCGGCATTGGCGCCCCGGATATCGGTCACCAGCCCGTCGCCCACCGCCAGGGGCGCTTTGGGATTGCCTGCCGCGGCCAGCGCGGCGGCATAGATCGGCAGGTGCGGCTTGCCATAATAGACCACCTCGCCGCCCTGCGTTTCATAGGCCTGGGCCAGCGATCCGGCGCAATAGACCAGCCGGGGGCCACGATGTACGACCAGGTCGGGATTGGCGCAGAGCATCACCAGCCCCCGCGCCTTCATCGCCGCCAGCACACCGGCATAGTCGGCGATCGTCTCGGTCATGTCGTCCACCAGGCCGATGCACAGGGCCACATCGGCTTCCGCGATGCCGGTGCGGCGGATGTTGAGGCCTTCGATCATCGGCAGGTCGCGGTCGGGACCAATATAATAAAGACAGAGCGTGCCGGTGGCGCTGCGCCGGGTCAGCTCGTCGCGGGTCGCGCCGCCCGAACTGACGATGGCGTCATAGCAGTCGGGCGGCAGGCCGTAGGACGCGCACTGGGCGGCGACTTCGGCGGGCACGCGCGGCGCGTTGGTGAGCAGCACCACCGGGCCATGCTTTTCCTTGAAACGGTAAAGCGCCTCGGCGGCGGCGGGATGATGGCGCGTGCCGTCATGCACCACGCCCCAGACATCGCAGATCAGGGCGTCGTGGCCGGAGGCTATTTCGGAAAGTCCGGAAATCAGGCGGGGAAGCGGCATAACGGCTCAACGGGTCGCATAGCGGTCCGCAGCCGTCAATGCCGCAAATCAGCCCGCCTTCCGGAAGGGAATAATCGCCGCCGGTTCCAGCGCGCTGATGGGCTTGAGCGAATCCTCGCGCACCGCGCGCGGCTCGCCGAACAGATAGCCCTGGGCATAGTCCACGGCGTAATCCAGCAGTTGCACTACGGTCTTTTCGTCTTCCACCCGCTCGGCGATCAGGTTCAGGCCGTGGCGGGTCAGCAGCTTCTTGAAGTCTTCGGCGGCCACATAGGCGCCCGCGCCGGTCATGCCGCGCGTGAGGGTCGAGGAGCGCACTTTCAGGTGGCGGAACCCGATCGCCTTCAGGCGCAAGAAATCCAGCTTCAGGCTTTCGACATGATCCATGCTGAGGGCAAAGCCCATGGTCGCCAGCGAGGTCAGGTTCTTCTCGCCCTCGATGCCGGCCTGCAGCACCGCATCCTGGCTGAATTCGAAAATTATCTGTCCCGCCAGGTCGCGGTTGGTCTGCATGTACTCAATGAACTGCGGGAAGAACTCCTTGTCGGCCAGAGTCTCGCCGGAGATGTTGCAGAAGATGCCGATGTCGCGGTTCTTCTGGGTCAGGCGGCGCACGATCTGCACGCAGCGGAACAGCAGCAGGTTGTCCACCACGCTCATCAAGCCGGCGGCGCCCGCAACCTGCATGTACTGGGCAGGCATGATGACGTCGCCATTTTCGGCGCGCAGGCGCGACAGCGCTTCGTAATAGCGCAGCTTGCGCTGCGGCAGGCTGACGATGGGCTGCAGGCAAAGGTCGACGCGGTTTTCTTCCAGGCTGGCGCGGATGGTTTCCAGCAGCTCGCCCTTTTCCCCCAGCGTATTCAGATACGCGGATGCGGGACCGCGCTGCGGCTTTTGTTCCGGCGCGGCGGTGGTGGCGGCGGTGCGTGAAATCTTGCCCGCGAAATCGCGCATCAGGCTTTCCAGCACTTTCAGCTCGGCGACAATCTTCTTGCTCTGGCTGGAGGTGCGCTCCTCGATCAGCCCGCCCAGATCGTTCAGGCGCGAACGGGTCTCGTGGATGGCGGTTTCAAATTCCAGATGGCTCTTGCGCAGATGCGCCAGCTCCCGGGCCACCGCGCGCTTGTCGCGCCGGCGGGCGAAGCCGGTCATGACCTGCTGGATGGCGATGAAGCTCACAATCCCCGACAGGATGGCCACCGGCCAGCCGGCGAACAGCGCCAGCGCCGCCGCGATGGTGGCGCAGACGAAGAACATGCTGAGATTCAGCAGAATCCGGGTGATGGTGGAAATGCGGTCGGTCATGACGGTGATTCTCACCGCCCACCGTTTCCAATTCCTTAACTATGAAAATCCGGCGGGGCCGCTTGATTATTCCAAGGCGCCCCGCCGGTTAAGAGAAGGTTAATTGCTGGCGATGCGCACGACGACGCGGCGGTTCTTGGCCTCGTCGGTGTTGTTGGGGGTCGCCACCGCCAATTCGCTCTCGCCATAGCCGCGCGTGGTGATGCGCGCCGCTTCCACGCCGTTGCCGGCCAGTTCGCTGGCCACCGCCTGCGCGCGCTCCTCGGAAAGCTTCTGGTTGTAGGTCTTGCGGCCAACCGTGTCGGCATAGCCCGCCACTTCGATGGGCGCGGCCCCGCGGCGCTTGGCGGCGCCAGCAATGGCTTCCAGAATCTTGTGCCCGGTGGGCAGCACTTCGGAGGAGTCGGTCGCGAACAGCAGGTGGTTGGGCACCGCATATTCGATGCGATCGGCCTCGCGGGTCGAGACATACGGCGCAATGTCGGGGGCAGCGGCGGTTTTGGTTTCGTGAGAGCAGGCGGAAAGCACGGCCGCACCCAGCAGCGCAGGAACAAGGGCTCGATACATCGTTATCTCCTCGGATACGCACCCAGCCCGCGAGCATGAGGACGTTCAAAAATGGCGAATTGCGGGCGGGAACTTGGCTTATTTAATGGTCGCGCCGCGAGGCACGCGCTGCGCTGCGGGTTCGCGGTCGCTCGGGTCGCGCGCAAAAACAAAAGCCCCGGCTTTTCAGCCGAGGCTTTCATCACGCTCCACTTAAAGCCTAGTCCCGGTCGCGCCGACCGCGCCCACCCCGGTCGCCACGGCCACCGCCGTCACCACCGCGGTTGCCCCAGTTGCGCCCGCCACCCTGCGGCGCGACTTGCTGGGGCGCGGATTGCTGCGCGTGGAAACTGCGCTGGCGTCCACCGCCATCGCCGCCGCCGAACGAACGCTGCTGACGCGCGGCAAAGCCCTGACCATCGTCACCGCGCTGACGCCAGCCACGGCGGCCTTCGAAGGAGGGTTGCTGCGCTTGCGGCGCGGCCAGGGCCTGCGGCTGTTGCTGCTGGCTCTGGAAGCTGCGCTGACGTCCGCCGCCAAAACCGTTCTGGCCGAAGCCCTGGCGGTTGCTCCATTGCGAACGGAAGCCGTCACTGCCGCCGCGGAAGCTCTGCGCATTGTTCGGCGCAAAGTTCGAGTTGCCGCTGAAGCTGCGCTGGCGATAGCCACCGTCGCGCTGGCCGAAGTTGCGCTGGCCGTAACTGCGCTGGCCATAGCTGCCGCGCGAGCGATAACCGTTGCCGCGATAGGCATTGCGGTTGAAGCCGGGACGGAACGCCTGGTTCTGGCGATACCAGCCACGGCCCAGCGCCGGTCCGAAGCGTACGCCGCGATACTGGCTGCTGCGCCAGCTGCCGCGAATCCAGAACTGACGGCGTCCGCCCCAGTCGCGATAGTAGATCGGGCCGGTCAGCCAGGAATTGTCATAGAAGACGTCGCCGTAGAACACCGGCAGATCGTAATAGTCTTCCGGGCAGCCATAGGCATCGCAATAGCCATAGGCGTCGTCGCCATAATAGCTGTCGTCATAGGCATACTGGTCATAGCCCTGCTCGTAACCGGGATCGTAGGCGCCCTCGTCATAATAGGGCTCGTCATAACCGGGATCATAGGACTGGGCGCTGGCCGGGGCGGCGGCGAAGACGCCGGTGACGCCGAAGGCGACGATGGCTGCCAACTTTGTTTTCTGGGCAATGGTCTTCATCTCGTTTCACTCCGCTAGGCCCGCCGCATCCATGGGCCGCTGCGCGATTCTTTCGCGCTTGAGGAGCAAGGTGAGGCTTCGTCGCTGAACCGTATCTGAACAAATTAAGTCCAAGAGTTCCCACACATGCAGACCCGCCTCCCCTTTGTGCTCGCAGCACACAGAAAGGGGAGGTGGTTTCAGCGTGCGAAGCAAAGCTTCGCGAAAGCTGAAATCGGAGGGGCTCATCAAATACAAAGAAAAACGGCGCCGGAGATCTCCGGCGCCGTTCTCATGTCAGATCGTGCTGCTGTTACCAGCGGCCGCGATAGCCGCGATAGCCACCGTGGTATCCATACCCGCCGCGATAGCCGCGATAGTAGTTGGGGCGGCCGTAGTATCCGCTGCGATAGTAGCCGCCGCGATAGCCGTAACGCGGGCCATAGCCGCGATAATAGGGGCGGCCATAATAGTACGGGCGGTAGTAGTACGGGTCGTAATAGCCGGCATAGCCGTAACGCGGGCCGTAATAGCCGCCGTAGCCCGGATAGCCGAAGTCCAACCCGATCGACACCTGGGCGGCGGCGGGGGTGGCGACGGCGACGCTGCCCACGGTGCCGATGCCGGTCAGCATCAGCGCCCCGAAGACGAATTTGGCAAATTTGTTCATCTGGTCACTCCTTTGATCTCGCAGTCTTCCCCTCTGCTGGACGCGATCATGAGAAGGGCTGGCTGAACCACAGATGAACAACGTTAAGCCGGCATCCACGTTGCCGCGAGGGGTCCAAATACCCCCAAATTGCCCCGAAGATGAGCAGCCGTTCAGGTTCCAAACCCCGGCCCCCTCCTTGACCCAGCCCCCAGGCCTTCCTAAATACCGGTCACGGCGCTTGGCACTCAAGAGGGGCGAGTGCTGAAACTTGGTTAAAACCAAGCAAATTCAATCTCTTAGAAAGAGGATTCTCATGAAGTTCCGTCCGCTTGGCGACCGCGTCGTGGTCCGCCGCATCAAGGAAGATCAGAAGACCGCAGGCGGCATCATCATTCCCGACACTGTCGCGGAAAAGCCCCAGGAAGGCGAAGTCATCTCGGTTGGCCCCGGCGCCCCCGACAATAACGGCAAGCTGGTCCCCACCACCGTGAAGGCTGGCGACTATGTGCTGTTCGGCAAGTGGTCGGGCACCGAAGTGAAGCTCGATGGCGAAGAACTCCTCATCATGAAGGAGAGCGACATCATGGGCGTGCTGGAAGGCCGCAAGGCTTCGAAGAAGTAAGCGCTTCGCACACTCACAATCCAAACAACTGAATTCAGGAGAATTATAATATGGCTGCCAAGGACGTGAAATTCGGCGCCGACGCCCGCGAGAAGATGCTTCGCGGCATCGACATCCTCGCCGACGCCGTGCAGGTGACGCTGGGCCCCAAGGGCCGCAACGTCGTGATCGACAAGTCGTTCGGTGCCCCGCGCACCACCAAGGACGGCGTGACGGTCGCCAAGGAAATCGAACTGGCCGACAAGTTCGAAAACATGGGCGCGCAGATGGTGCGCGAAGTCGCCAGCAAGACCAATGACATCGCCGGCGACGGCACCACCACCGCCACCGTTCTGGCCCGCGCCATCGTGCGCGAAGGCTCGAAGTCGGTTGCGGCCGGCATGAACCCGATGGACCTGAAGCGCGGCATCGATATCGCCGTCGAGGCGGTGGTGGCGCAGCTGAAGGCGCTCGCCCGGCCCTGCACGGCGCGCACCGAGATCGCGCAGG
>CAILUV010000080.1 GCA_903837555.1 uncultured Alphaproteobacteria bacterium | reverse complement strand
CGATCAGCATCGTCAACACCAACAGCAGCGTGATGACGCTGCTGGGCTATCGCTTCTAGATTTATCGACGCCCGGCCGAAGCCGCGACATAGCGCGAACCGGCGGCCGTGCCGGTCGACGCGCCTGCGACGGGCTGCTGCACGAACTGCATCACGATCGGCCCACCCTCGTCGGAGGCAGCCGTGCCGACCCCGCCCGACAGGTCGCCAATGGTGATGCCATCGGCGACATCGATATCCTTGGTGTCCAGGTCCATGACGATGGCGGTCTGGGAATCCAGGTCATCCGCATAAGCGGGAACAAAGGCCGGAACGCTGCTGAGCAGCATGGTCGAAGCCAGAAAAAGCGTGCGCAGTTTCATAAAGTCCTCCAATGCCGCCACGGACTGTTCCGGGGCGGGAAACCGCGGCAGGGGGCAATGCCGCGTCTGATCCAGTTTGAAACACTTGGACATGCAATAGGTAGTTGCTGACAGGTCTGTCGCAACCGCCGTGCCAGCGTTAAACCGTAAAGGTCACCAGCGCCGCGCTGGCGGCGGGCACGGTCAGCACGGCGCGGCCATTTTGAATCCGCGCGGATTCGCTTACCCCGCCCCAGCGCCCGTCGGTGCCGACGCTTGACCCGCCCAGCGTGATGCCGCGCAGCGCCGACACCGACGGCGCGCGCAGCCGCATCACCTGCGCCTCGCCCTGCGGCGCGCCCGCGATGCTGACCGCCGCGTCGCGTTTCATGTCCTTGTTGATCACCGCCACGCCGATCGCGCCATCCTGCTGGCGCACGGCATGGGCCACCAGGTGGACGCCGCCGGTCGCGGTCTCCACGGCGATCATCTCGCCATCGGCAATCTGGGCGAAAGCCAGCAAGCCGTAATATTCCGGCGCCGCGCCATAATGGCCCTTTTGATCGTCGGTGATGGGCGAATAGGAACTCAACTCACCCAGATGATTGATGCCGGTCTGCAAATTCGCGCCCGCCGCGCCGAACCTGGCCAGCACGAACAGGTAATCCAGCACCCACAGGGCCGACGCAAAGCTGTCGCTCACCCCCGGCTTGCCGCCGCCATACAGGGTTGCAGTCTCGCTCATCCGCCATGGGATTCCCGCGCGCGCCGCGCTGGCCTGGAACTTTGTCAGGTTGTTCTGCTGGAAGCGGGTTTCCTCTCGCAGCAGCAGCGCGTGCGTGCTGGCGGGATTGTCCCGGCCCGCAATGTAGTGATGCGCCGTCAGCATGGTGGCATCGCCGCCCTCGTCCCGCGCGAAGTTCTCCACCCAACTCACGCCCGCATCGCTGATATCGGGCCCGGCGAATTTGGCGTTCGGCAGCACCGCGCGGATCGCAGCTTTATATTTGCGATATTCCACCAGCCACTGGTTATAGCCATAGGGCGCAGACCGATGGCCCTGCAGCACGAACAAATCCGGCTCGTTGCCGATCTGGAAGGTGATCAGGCGCTCGCCCATCACTTCGGTCACCGCGCGGGCCAGCGCCACGGCGTTTTCCACCGTGCCGGTGCCCAGGTTCAGGCCCCAGATCAGCTTCCAACCCACCGCATCCAGAAAGCCGCGAAACTGGCGCAGGCTTTCATAATTCAGCACCGTGGACTTGTGGCCGGATGCGGCAACCGCGTCCACGTCATAGCAGGAGTAGTCGGAGACATTGCCGCCGATGCGGATCACTCCGCGCCCCAGGTTGCGCACCAACTGCACATAGGCGCGGTTGCCGCTGGATAGCAGCCCCGGAACCGCCACCGCCGACGATTCAAACCCCAGCCCCATGAAATCAGGCGGCAGCGCGCGCAACCGGCGCTGCGGATATAGCTGGATCGATACCGTATCCGCAGCCCGCGCCGCATCCACAAACGGCATCACCGCCGACGCCGCCAGCACAGTTCTGCGGGAAATTGTCATGGTGTCCCTGAACGCAAGTCCCGCATCGGCGGCGGATCGAACCGCCAGCCTATAGCAATCTGCCGCGAACCCGCAATTTCGATCCACGCTGTAATCCCGCATCTTGCGTCCCGCCCCCCCTGCGCTAGGCTCCCGCCGTGCCTGATGGAGACCGCCATGCGCCGCGCCGCCGCCCTGTTTTCCGCCCTGTTGCTGACCGTTCCCGCATCCGCGCAAAACGGCCCAGACAGCGCCGCCAACAT
>CAILUV010000079.1 GCA_903837555.1 uncultured Alphaproteobacteria bacterium | reverse complement strand
TTGTCCCAGTGGTTTTCCACCAGCGAGGGCGGCTGGGGCGTGAGCTGGCCCCACACCACGACGGCGACTGCGGGCCAGAACAGCCACAGCCCCGCGCGGCGCAGCCATGGCAGGAATTTGCCCTGAAAGAACATGGGTCAGCGCATAGCGCAAAAAGCTGCGGCGCTAAAGGATCAGAAGGGCTTGTCGCCGCCCAGCGCACCGGTCGGCAAGGCAATGCGGAAGGTCAGCCCCAGCGGGGTGGACTGAATGCGCAGTTCGCCGCCGATTTCAGCCGCCAGGCTGCGCATCACGCGAAAGCCCAGGCCGCCGCTCTTCTCCGTATCAAAGCCATCCGGCAATCCAACGCCGTCATCGCTGACGGTCAACGCCAGCTTTCCGTCCCGGCCCAGGCTGCAATCCACCGTCATGATCAGCGGCACGGCGGCGGGATGGGCATATTTCATCGCATTGATGAAGGCTTCGCAAAGGATCAGCACGATCGGCTGCACATGGCGCATCTGCACCATGCAGTCGGTGCCGGTATGCATCACCTTCACCTGCTGGTCGGACGAGGACAGGGCGGTGACCAGCGCGGCGGTGACTTCTTCGAGATGCGGCTTCAGGCTGACCACGCCCTCGGCGCCGCCGCGCGACAGGATGCGGTGGAGCTGGCTGATCGTGATGCGCGCGGCGATGCCGTCCAGCATCAGCCGGACATCGGCGGGGCTGAGCATCTCCTGCTTCTTCTTTACCGAGACCGACTGCATCCGGACCATGCTGACCAGGAGGGTCAGGCTGTTGGCGATGCGGTGATTGGCTTCCGCGACCAGATCGGTGGCGGGGGCGGGGGCGGTCTGGGGTGTCTGATAGGCGAGGGTAGTGTCCATGAGGAGACCCTCCTTTCACCGACCAGCATGCACCCATCCGGACCGGGTGGCAACAACAATATTGTTATATTTCAATGACTTAAGTTAGCAACTGGCTGCTTTGGTACCAAAGACGATCTTGCCGCAAGGAACTAATCCGCCCAAAATGGGTTCCTTATCTAAGGTTCCGCCCTATGAGTAAGTTACTCATAACGCGATGCCTTTGTTTCTAAAGGACTTTCACGGTGATGAACGATTTGACGCGCGGCGAGCGCCTTCAGATCATGCTGACCGAGGCGGAACTGGAAGCTTTGGACAATTGGCGCTTCAAGCGCCGGATGCCCAGCCGCGCCGCCGCCGTGCGCGAGCTTTTGAAGCGCGGCCTGTCGGCCGAAGGCTTCGACATGGCCGAGGGCGGCAACAAATCCGGCGATTTCGGGGTTACTGGCGATTCCTCCGCCTCCCCGACCCGCGACCGGGACGTGAAATAGCGCTTTTCCCGGCGCGCGGCTTGATTCTCGGCCCGATTTCCTCTTAAACGCGCCCCTCTCGGGCGGCCCGGCCGGACATGCCGTGGCAGCCCCAAATGCGACCCCCGTGCGCCATGCGCACACCAACCAGGGGGAACCGGATTTATCCGGGTGCCGTGAAGGATAGCAAAATGTCCAAGATGAAGACCAAGTCGGGCGCCAAAAAGCGCTTCAAGATCACTGCCAAGGGCAAGATCAAGACCCATCAGGTCGGCAAGCGCCATCGCCTGATCAACAACTCGCCGGCCCGCACCCGCGACCTGCGCGGCATGGACCTCCTGTCCAAGTCCGAAAGCCAGCGCGTGAAGCGCTGGATGCCCTATGGCGGAGGAATTTAAATGAGCCGTGCACCCCGTTCCGTTCCGTCACGCGCCCGCCGCAACAAGGTTCTGAAGCAGGCCAAGGGCTTTACCGGCCGCCGCAAGAACAACATCACCACGGCCAATGCCGCGGTCGATAAGTCGCTGCAGCACAACTATATCGGCCGCAAGGAGCGCAAGCGTAACTTCCGCGCTTTGTGGATCCAGCGCATCAACGCCGCCGTGCGCGAGCATGGCATCACCTACAGCCGATTTATCGCCGGGCTCGCCGGCGCTGGCATCGAGATCGACCGCAAGGTCCTGTCCGATCTGGCTATCCACGAGCCCACCGCGTTCAAGGCTCTGGTGGATCAGGCGTCCAAGGGTTAAGTCGGAAAAGCGGAAGGTCCAGTGGACCTTCCGCCCGACTTAACGCCGCAGCGTTGCGTGACCAAACGCGACGCGAGGCCGGACCCGGGGTAGTTTCAACAGCTCCGTAGGTTTCCCATGACCGATATAACCGCCCTTCAGTCCGACATACTGGCGCAGGTAGCCGCCGCTTCCGATGAAGCGGCGCTCGAAGCCGTGCGCGTCGGCGCGCTGGGCAAGAAGGGCTCGGTCAGCGCGCTGCTGGCCACCATGGGCAAGCTGGACCCCGAAGAGCGCAAGGTGCAGGGCCCAAAGCTCAACGGCCTGAAAGACGCCGTCGCCGAGGCGATCGCGCAGCGCAAGGGCCAGCTGGCCGATGCGGCGCTGGATGCGCGCCTTGTGTCGGAAACGCTGGACGTCACGCTGCCCACCCGCAGCGAGAATGCCGGCAGTATCCATCCCATCAGCCAGGTTCTGGACGAAGTGGTCGCGATCTTCGCCGACCTTGGCTTTGGCGTCGCCGAAGGCCCGGATGTGGAATTCGACGATTACAATTTCACCAAGCTGAACATTCCGCCCGACCATCCGGCGCGCCAGATGCAGGACACTTTCTATGTCGCGCCGCAGGCGGACGGCATGAGCCATGTGCTGCGCACCCACACCTCGCCGGTGCAGGTGCGCACCATGCTGAACGCCAAGCCGCCGATCCGCATGATCTCGCCGGGCCGCACCTATCGCGTGGATTCAGACGCCACCCATT
Organism: uncultured Alphaproteobacteria bacterium; assembly: GCA_903837555.1. GTDB lineage: Bacteria > Pseudomonadota > Alphaproteobacteria > Micropepsales > Micropepsaceae > Rhizomicrobium. Next base: position 56,268 of record CAILUV010000079.1, on the reverse strand, counting down.
CGCCCATGTTCCACCAGGTCGAGGCGCTGGTGGTGGATGAAGGCATTCACCTGGGCCATCTGAAATGGACGGTGGAGCAGTTCTGCAAGGCCTTCTTCGAGATCGATCAGATCGAGCTGCGGGCGCGCCCGTCATTTTTCCCCTTCACCGAACCGTCGCTGGAATGGGACATGCGCTGCGACCGCAGCGTGCCGGGCAAGATCACCTTCGGCACCGGCAATGACTGGCTGGAGCTGGGTGGCAGTGGCATGGTCCATCGCAAGGTGCTGGAGAATTGCGGCATCGACCCGAACAGGTATCAGGGCTTTGCCTTCGGCTTCGGTCTGGACCGCATGGCGATGCTGAAATACGGCATGCCCGACATTCGCAGCTTCTTTGAATCGGACCTGCGCTGGCTGAAGCACTACGGCTTTCAGCCGCTCGACATCCCCACTTTGGATGGAGGGCTGAGCCGATGAAGTTCACCCTCTCCTGGCTCAAGGAACATCTCGATACCGATGCGTCGCCCGACGTGATCGGCGAAAAATTGACCTCGATCGGCCTGGAAGTCGAAAGCATCACCGACCCCGGCGCTGCCCTGAAGGCCTTCGTGGTCGGCGAAGTGCTGACCGCCGACAAGCATCCCAATGCCAACAAGCTGCGCCTGTGCACGGTCAGTGACGGCAAGGAGACGCTGCAGATCGTGTGCGGCGCGCCCAATGCGCGCGCCGGCATCAAGGTGGTTCTGGCCCGTCCCGGCACCGTGATCCCGGCGACCGGCGAAGCGCTGAAGATCGGCAAGATCCGCGATGTGGAATCGCGCGGCATGATGTGCAGCGCCCGCGAACTGCTGCTGGGCGAAGACCATGACGGCATCATCGAGCTGAAGGCCGATGCCCAACCGGGACAGCCGGTGGCGGGCGCGCTGGAAGCCGCCGGCCTCTTGGCCAACGATCCCTTGTTCGATGTGTCGATCACGCCCAATCGCGGCGACGCGGCCAGCGTGTTCGGCATCGCCCGCGATCTGGCCGCTAGCGGTCTGGGCAAGCTGAAAACGGAAAAAGTGCAGCCGGTGGCGGGCAAATATCCTTGCCCCAAGACTGTCACGCTGGATTTCACGCCCGAAACAAAGAACGCTGCTCCGATCTTCGCCGGACGGCTGATCCGCGGCGTCAAGAATGGCCCGGCACCCAAATGGGTGCAGGACAAGCTGAAGAGCGTCGGCATGAAGTCGATCTCGGCGCTGGTCGATGCCACCAATCTTATTTCGCAGGATCGCGGCCGCCCGCTGCACGTGTTCGACGCCGACAAGCTGACCGGCGGGCTGCGCGCCCGCATGGCGAAAGACGGCGAGAGTGTTCTGGCGCTGGACGAAAAGACCTACACGCTCGACGGCGACACCATTGTGATCGCCGATGATGCCAAGGCGCTGGGCATTGCCGGCGTGATGGGCGGCATGGAGAGCGGCAGCTTTGACAGCACCGTCAACGTCTTCATCGAATCCGCCTGGTTCGATCCGGCGCGCATCGCGCGCGCGGGCCGCAAGCAGAGCATCATTTCCGATGCGCGTTATCGCTTTGAACGCGGCGTCGATCCGCAGTTCGTGCTGCCGGGGCTGGAGCTGTGCACCCAGTACATTCTGGACTGGTGCGGCGGCGAAGCGTCTGATGTGGTGATCGCGGGCGAGTTGCCGCCGGCGCACAAGCCGATTTCCTTCGACCCCGCCTTTGTTCAGAAGCTAGGCGGCATCACGGTGCCGCAAGACGAAATCCGGCGCATCCTGGAATCGCTGGGCTTCGTGGTGGATTCGGGCTGGCTGGTGGTGCCGCCGAGCTGGCGCCATGACGTCGGCGGTCCCGCCGACCTGGTGGAAGAAGTCGTGCGCATTCATGGCCTGGGCGGCGTTGCCTCCGTGGCCCTTCCGCGCCCGAGCGCCGTGGCAACCGCCGTGCTGTCGAAGGCCCAGCGTCGCACCCGCACCGCGCGCCGCGCGCTGGCGGCACGCGGCTTCAACGAGGCGGTGTCCTTCTCGTTCATCGCGCGCGATTCCGCGAGGCTATTTGGCGGCGGTGACGATGCCCGCCAGCTGTCCAATCCGATTGCGTCAGACCTTGACGCGCTGCGCCCATCCATATTGCCGTCGCTGCTGGCGGCAGCTTCGCGCAATGCGGCGCGTGGATTCGCCAACCTGCAACTGTTTGAAATCGGCGCAGCGTTCGACAGCGGCGTGCCGGGTCAGCAGAAGACCGTGGCCGCCGCGATCCGCAGCGGCACCCCGGAGCGCCACTGGCAGAAAGGCGCCGATGCGCCGGGCCTTTTCGATGTGAAGGCCGACCTTCTGGCCGCGCTGGAAGCCATCACCGGCGCGCCCATGTCGGCGCCGATCACCCAGGGCGCGCCCGCCTGGTATCATCCGGGCCGCAGCGGCACGATTGCCATGGGCCCCAAGGTGATCGCCCAGTTCGGCGAAATCCATCCCAAGATTCTGGCGGCGTTCGACCTGAAGGGTCCTGCCGCCGGATTTGAAATCTTCCTGGACGCCATTCCCGACGCCAAGTCGAAGGGCGGCAAGGCCAAGCCGCTGTTCGCGCCTTCGCCGTTCCAGGCGATCGAGCGCGACTTCGCGTTTGTGGTGGATTCCAAGCTGGCCGCAGGCGAGATCGTCAAGGCGGTGAAGACCGCCGACCGCAACCTGATCGACAGCGTCAATGTCTTTGACGTGTATGAAGGCAAGGGCGTGCCGGAGGGCAAGAAGTCGGTGGCGGTGGCGGTTCGTATCCAGCCGAAGGATGCGACCCTGACCGATGCCGAGATCGAGGCGCTGGCGCAGAAGATCGTCGCCGCCACGCTCAAGATCGGCGCGACATTGCGCGCCTAGTCCTGCTTGTCATTCCCGGCCGAGCATTGCGTGAGCAATGCGAGGGGAAGGGAATCCATCTTCAAATCCGCGCCATTCTCACTATGGATTCCCTTCCCTCACGCTGGCCGCTGGCCAGCGCTCGCCGGGAATGACAGTTAGAGGAATGTCAGAAGCGCGGGCTTCGCGCCCACTTCCTCGGCCAGTTTTTCAAACTCCGCCCTGGCGCGTGGGTTCGAGCGCTGGTGGCGTTCGGCAAAGATCATTTCGTTTTTCTGCGTGTGTTCGAAGCCGGTGAATTCGGTCACCCGCACCTTGTAGCCATGGGCTTCCAGATACAGGCCGCGCAGCACGTTGGTGATGTGTGAGCCGAACTCGCGGCGGTGCATGCCGTGACGCCACAGCTGATCCAGCGGAGCTTTTTTGATGGCATCCAATTGCCGCGCAACCTCCGCCTGACAGCAGGGCACCAGCGCGACGAACTTCGCTTCGTGCTTCAACGCGAACAGGATGGCTTCGTCGGTGGCGGTGTCGCAGGCGTGCAACGCGGTGACGATATCGACCGCGCCCACATGGGCCTCGGCGATCTTGCCCAACACGAACTCCAAGCGGTCAAAGCCGCTTTCGGTGGCGATCTTCTTGCCGGTTTCCACCAGATCGGGGCGCGCTTCCACCGCGATGACCTTGCCGCGTCCGGCGGCGCGCAGATACAGGTCGTACAGAATAAAGCCCAGATAGGATTTGCCCGCGCCCAGATCGGCCAGCACAGGCTGATCTTTCTCGGCCAACGCGGCATCGATCGCCGGCTTCACCAACTGCGCCAGGTGCTGCACCTGCTTGAGCTTGCGCCGTGAATCCGCGTTCAGCCCGCCATTATGGGTGAGGATATGCAGCGCCTTGAGTAGCGATTGCGACTGCCCCGGCCACAAGTCAGCCACCGCCGTGTCGGTTTTTTTCATCGATGGAATCCCGACAGGAAATGGCTGACGCCGCGATAGTAATTGTAGGCGCGGATTTTCCAGTAGTTCATTTCGGCCCACTCCTTCGGTGGGGTCAGGTCGTTCCAGTCCGCCGACAGGCTCTTTTCGATTTCGTTGGCCATGTAGATCCGCCGACGCCCCTGCCAGTAATGCAGGAAGGTGTCTTTGACTTCCGCCACCGCCGTCTGGCTGATGCGCAGCACCTCGCTGAGCGCCAGCTGCTCCAGCGTGGGGAATTTCTTGGCCCGGCCGATCAGCGCGTCGATATAGGCCAGCGTGTCTTCCATGATGGGAATGTGCACCGGCGACGCGCCGATCAGGCCGGAATTGAACATCCAGCTTTGTGTCACGTCGTAATGGTAATAGCCGGCATGCGGCAGGGTGGTGCGGAAACCCTTCAGCGGCGGGAACGGGTTCATCAGCTCAAAGCCGTTCATCACCACGGCGCATTTGGTCACCGACCAGACATCCTGCGGCGCCATCTTGGCGCTGACCTCGGCATGGAAGCCGGGCCTGATGATGGAGTCTGAGTCCACAAAACAGACCGGGGCGTCGAACCGCTTCAGGGCATCCAGCACCACGGCCGGCTTGATGCGATGGTGGTACAGGCCATCGCCCGACCAGGCCTGGATACGGCCCGAAATATCGACCACCTCGACCGGCCAGCGGGCATAGACGGTGGGGGCGTCGGTATAGATGACGATCCGGGCCCCCGGTTCCGCGCCCAACGCGGCCTGCAGGGAGATCAGGCTGTAGCGCAGCTCCCGCCGGTATTGGGGCAGCCCGCCATAGTCCAGATAAAGGTAGTGCAGCATCAGGGGGTTATAGCCGGAAAATGGCAGTTGGAGGGGGCTTTGGCATCTGCTAACACCCGGCGCAAATGCCCGACCTGTCCAAAATCCGCAACTTCTCCATCGTCGCCCATATCGACCATGGCAAGTCGACGCTGGCCGACCGGCTGATCCAGCACACCGGCACCGTCTCCACCCGCGAGATGACCAACCAGATCCTGGATTCGATGGACATCGAGCGGGAGCGCGGCATCACCATCAAGGCCCAGACGGTGCGGCTGGATTACAAGGCCAAGGACGGCCAGGACTATGTCCTGAACTTGATGGACACGCCGGGCCATGTCGACTTCGGCTATGAAGTCAGCCGCTGTCTGGCCGCCTGCGAAGGCGCGCTGCTGGTGGTGGACGCCAGTCAGGGCGTCGAAGCCCAGACCCTGGCCAACGTCTATCAGGCGATCGATGCGGGCCTGGACATCGTGCCGGTGCTCAACAAGATCGACCTGCCCGCCGCCGAACCCGAACGGGTCAAGAGCCAGATCGAAGACGTGATCGGCATCGACGCGTCGGAGGCGATCCCGATTTCTGCCAAGACCGGCATCGGCATCGACCTGGTGCTGGAAGCCGTCGTCACCCGTCTGCCCCCGCCCAAGGGCGAACTGAACGCGCCGCTGAAGGCGCTGCTGATCGACTCCTACTACGACGCCTATCTGGGCGTGGTGGTGCTGGTGCGCATCATCGATGGCGAACTGAAGAAGGGCCAGAAGATCCGCATGATGGCCGCCGACGCGGTCTATCAGGTCGAACAGATTGGCGTGTTCAAGCCCAAGAAGGTCGGCGTCGAAAGACTGGGCCCCGGCGAAGTCGGTTACATCACCGCCCAGATCAAGCAGGTCGCCGACACCAAGGTGGGCGACACCATCACCGACGAACGCAAGGGCACCGCCACCGCTTTGCCCGGCTTCAAGCCGGCGCAGCAGGTGGTGTTCTGCGGCCTGTTCCCGGTCGATGCGGCGCTGTTCGAAGACCTGCGCGAAGCGCTGGGCAAGCTCCATCTGAACGATGCCAGCTTTACTTATGAAACCGAAAGCAGCGCCGCGCTGGGTTTTGGTTTCCGCTGCGGCTTCCTGGGGTTGCTGCATCTGGAAATCGTGCGCGAACGGCTGGAGCGCGAATTCAATCTCGACCTGATCACCACCGCGCCCAGCGTGATCTATCACATCTACATGAATGACGGCTCGATGAAGGAGCTGCACAATCCGGCCGACATGCCGGATGTGACCTATATCGACCGCATTGAAGAACCCTGGATCAAGGCCACCATCCTGGTGCCGGACGAATATCTGGGCAGCGTCTTGAAGCTTTGCGAAGACCGCCGCGGCCGCCAGGTCGAACTCACCTATGCCGGCAACCGCGCCATGGTGATCTACATGCTGCCGCTGAACGAAGTGGTGTTCGACTTTTATGACCGCCTGAAAAGCGTGTCGCGCGGCTATGCCAGCTTCGACTATCACATCGAAAAGTACGAAGAAGGCGATCTGGTCAAGATGTCCATCCTGGTCAATGACGATCCGGTGGATGCACTAGCCATGGTGGTGAACCGCCAGCGCGCCGAAGGCCGTGGCCGCGCCATGTGCGAAAAGCTCAAGGACCTGATCCCGCGTCACATGTTCAAGATTCCGATCCAGGCGGCGATCGGCGGCAAGGTGATCGCGCGCGAAACGCTGAGCGCGCTGCGCAAGGACGTGACGGCGAAATGCTATGGCGGCGACATCAGCCGCAAGCGCAAGCTCCTCGACAAGCAGAAAGAGGGCAAGAAGAAGATGCGCCAGTTCGGCAAGGTGGAGATTCCGCAGGAAGCCTTCATCGCCGCGCTCAAGATGGACGATAACTGAGCGCCCTCTCAAATTAACCACGCCCGTTAACGCCGCGTGATCGCAAGCCTCTTTGGCGCTACGCCAAGGCCATGCGCTTTCCCTTCCGCAAAAAGCCCGCGCCGCGCTGGATCGATTCCGCCGACCTGAACTGGGTGCCGGAAGAACCGTTGGCGTTCGGTCCGGGCGTTGCGGCCGAGACCCGCGCCGCGCCGGCGCCCGAACCGCCCAAGCCGCAGCCCGAACCGAGGGCAGAACCGCAGGCCAAGACCGCGGAAGAGCCGATTTTCTTCGGGCCCGGTTTTTCCTCCGATGAAGCCTTCCGCGCTTTTGTGGAACCAAGGCCGCGTGAGGACGCGCCGCCCGAAGCGCCCTTGCCGCCGCCCGCCCCGCCGTCTGAAGCCGCAAACACCAACCGCGCCCCGCGCCTGTGGCTGACGCGCCTTGGCATCGGACTGGCGCAAGGCCTGGGCCTTTACCTGCTGCTGCAATTGCGCGCTGCCGGTGTTTGGCCGGGCAGCGATCCCTATCTGTTTGCCGCCATCGCCATGGCGGGTATTTTCGCGCCGCTGGTCTTGCTGGAAGGGCTGGGCGAAATCCCGATGCCGCTTCTGGCGCTGTGGACCGGCGTCGTCGCCGCGCTGCTCGCCTGTCTGGGCCTGTATCACCACTGGCGCATCCAGGGGCCCGAGCAGGCTTACGCGGGTCTTGCTTTGGCGGTACTGACCGCGCTGATGCTGGTGACGGCGCAGGCGATGCTGCGCGCGGGCGTGCGCGAGGGCAAAGTCTTCGCGAGCTATCGCACCTGTTGCGATGTGAGCTGGAGCCTGATCGCGCGCCTGATGGTGTGGGGTCTGATCGCGGGCACCGCCTGGGCGCTGGTGGGGTCCGGCAACACCTTGTTCAACTGGGCGCGCGGCCAATATCCGATGCTGCGCCTCAGCGTCGAGCCTGCCTTGATCACCATGCCGCTGGTGGCGCTGGTCAGCGCCGCGACTTTTGCGCTGACCGCAGGCGGCGGTCGCATTCGCCGGCTGTCGAAGCGCGCGCTTCTGGCCTGCTGCACCGTGGCGCTGCCCATGCTGGTGGTGGTGTCGGCGGCGGTGGTGCTGTCGCGCCTGCACGGGCCGGTATCGCTGGCGCTTTGTCTTGTTCTCGCCACGCTGCTGTTGCTGGCGATCAACGCCTCTTACCGCGGCGATGCGCGGCGCGGCGGCTGGCGCAAGGTCAGCGAATTCGCCGGCGCGTTCCTGATCGTGGCGCTGGTGCTGATCGGCGCGTTCGCATTGGGCGCGCGCGTGGTGGAGCTGGGCTGGACGGCATCGCGGATTTACGCCGCCGCAATGCTGGCGATGCTGGGCCTGTATGGCTTGTTCTATAGCGGCGCCGGGCTGATCGCGGTGGGCGGGGGCGCGTGGATGCAGCGCATCGAGCCCATCAACCGCATCATGGCGCTGGTGCTGGTCGGCGTGTGCTTGGCGCTGGCCAGCCCGCTGGCCGATCCGCTGCGGATCGCAGTGGATTCGCAAGCCGCGCGGCTGAAAAGCGGCGCGGTGGAGCTGGCCGCCTTCGATTTCGACTATCTGCGCCAGCGCGGCGTGCGTTTTGGCCAGCGCGCCCTGATCGACATGGCGCAGAACGCGTCGCCAGAGGTGGCGCGCGATGCGTCCGTGGCGCTGTCGTCGAACCTGCGCGGCGATGTTCCCACCCCCACCGAAATCGGCGCCAACATCATCCTGCACACGCCGGGCGCGCGGCTGCCCGCATCGGTGCTGACGCAGGACTGGCACGCGGCGGTTACGGTGCCGCCCTGCCTGATCAAGCCGGCGCTGTCCTGCGATGCCTGGATGCTGGACCTGGACCGTGACGGCATGAACGAGGTTCTTCTGGTGTACGGCACCGATGCGCGCTGGTGGGCGGCGGTGCTGAAACAGCAGGGCGAAGGCTGGACCGCCGCCGCCAGTTTCGCCTCGCCCCATTGCCGCGGCACCCTGGAAGCCCTGCGCAGCGGGCGGTTCACCCTGGCAGACCCCCTGCCCGGCTGGCGCGATCTGCTGGTGGCCGGCATGCGGTTGAACGCCAAGCCCGCGGAGGGCGCAGAACTCCCCTGCCCCGCGCTGGCGTTGCTCTAGGCCTTTTTCGCTTCGATTCACCGACCCGCCGCGCTATAGAGCCCGCGATTTCGCAGGTTTTTCATGCCCGTCACCGCCCTGATCGATTACGGTTCCGGCAACCTCGCCAGCGCGGCGAAGGCGCTGGCGCATGCCGCCAAGGGTTCGCAGGACATCGTCACCACAGCCGATCCTGATGTGGTGAAGGATGCCGAACGCATCGTGCTGCCGGGCGTTGGCGCCTTTGCCGATTGCATGAAAGGCCTGTCCAGCGTGCCGGGCATGACCGAGGCGCTGCGCGAAAAAGTCCTGAAACAGGGCGCGCCCTTCCTGGGCATCTGTGTCGGCATGCAGCTCTTGGCCACCGTCGGCGTCGAGTTCGGCCGTCATGCCGGGCTGGGCTGGATCGCGGGCGAAGTGGTCAAGATCACGCCCGATGATGCGTCGCTCAAGATTCCGCATATGGGCTGGAACGAGCTGCACTTCGAACAGGAGCACGCGCTGCTGGAGGGCATCGCGCCCGGCGCGCACGCCTATTTCGTCCATAGCTATCAGTTCAAAACCGTTTTGCCCGAAGACCTGATCGCCACCACCGATTATGGCGGGCCGCTGACCGCGATCATCGGCAATGAAAACATTGCCGGCACCCAGTTCCATCCGGAAAAGAGCCAGGAAACCGGCCTGAAGCTGCTGGAAAACTTTTTGAAGTGGCGTCCCTGAGATGATTATTTTTCCGGCCATCGATCTGAAGGACGGCGTCTGCGTGCGCCTGAAAAAAGGCGTGATGGAAGACGCCACCGTGTTCAACACCGACCCCGGCGCCCAGGCGAAGGAATTTGCGGCGCAGGGTTTTCAGTGGCTGCACTGCGTCGATCTGAACGGCGCTTTCGCCGGTCATTCCGCCAACACCGACGCGATCAAGGCGATCCGCGCCGCCATCGATCTGCCCATTCAACTGGGCGGCGGCATTCGCGACATGGCCGCCGTTGAAGGCTGGCTGGCCGCCGGCATCACCCGCGTGATCCTGGGAACCGCCGCGCTGACCAATCCGCAATTCGTCAAAGACGCCGCCCGCGCGTTCCCGAACCGCATCGTGGTCGGGGCCGACGCCAAGGGCGGCAAGATCGCGACGCAAGGCTGGGCCGATGTCAGCGACCTGACCCCCATCGATCTGGGCAAGCGCTTTGAAGATGCCGGCGTGGCGGCCATCCTGTTCACCGACATTGACGGCGACGGTCTTCTGAAAGGCGTGAATGTGGGGGCAACCGCCGCCCTCGCCCGCGCGCTGTCTATCCCGGTGATCGCGTCCGGCGGCGTCGGCTCGATCGCCGATATCGACAATCTGATCGCGGCGAATGAGCCGGGCATCGAAGGCGTGGTGGTGGGCCGGGCGCTGTATGACGGCCGCATCGACGTCGCCGCCGCGCTGGCCAAGACGGCCGCTGCCTAGTTCTTTAGGCGACGTTCCAGATCGTCGAGCTGTTCCAGCGTTCTGTAGCTGATACGGACTTCCCCGCCCTTTTCCCCTTTGTGGAGGATCTGGATTTTCAGCCCCAGGCGGTTGGAAATGCTGGCTTCCATGTCAGCGATGTTGGGGTCTTTGTAGGGCTTTGCGCCCGGTTTCTTCTTGGCCGGTGCGCGTTGCTCGGCCTGGCGCACGCTCAGCGCCCCTTCGATCAAATCGCGCGCCGCCGCGACCGGGTCGGGCGTGCCCAACAGGGTGCGGGCATGGCCGGCCGTCAGCTTGCCGTCGCGCACCCAGGCCTTGACCTGTTCGGGCAACTGCAAAAGCCGGATGGTGTTGGCGATGTGGCTGCGGCTTTTGCCGACCTGCTGCGCCACCTGTTCCTGGGTGCGGCCGAACTTGCTGACCAGCTCCTGATAGGCGGCGCCCTCTTCCATCGCGTTGAGATCGGCGCGCTGGACATTTTCGATGATGCCGATTTCCAGCGCCTGATCGTCGGCCAGCTCGCGCACCACCACCGGCACGTCATGCAGCTTGGCCAGTTGCGCCGCGCGCCAGCGCCGTTCGCCCGCCACGATCTCGTAACGGTCCGGCCCCACCGGGCGGACCAGGATCGGCGACAGCACGCCCTTCTCCTTTACCGAGGCCGCTAGGTCCGCCAGCGGCTGTTCGTCGAACGTCTTGCGCGGCTGATAGCGACCCGGCTGCAGGAAAGCGACCGGCAACGTGCGGATGTCTTTCTTGGCAATGGGCTCGCCCTTCACCGCGGCGACTTCGTCACCGATCAATGCGGAGAGACCGCGGCCCAGACCACGGGGACGATCGTGCTGGGGAGGATTCATGCTGCGGCCCTGACGCGTTCACGCTGGATCAACTCGCCCGCCAGCTTGATATAAGCTTGGCTGCCGGGACAGCGCAGGTCATAGACCAGCGCCGGCACGCCATGGCTGGGCGCTTCGGAAATGCGCACATTGCGCGGAATGACGGTGGAATAGACTTTCTCGCCCAGCGTCTCGCGCACGTCGGCGGCGACCTGATCGCTCAGCTTGTTGCGCTTGTCGAACATGGTCAGGACGATGCCCTGAATCTCAAGCGTCGGGTTCAGCTTGTCGCGCACCAGCTCGATGGTCTTCATCAACTGGCTCAGGCCTTCCAGCGCGAAGAACTCGCATTGCAGCGGTACCATCACCGCATCCGCCGCCGCCATCGCGTTCAGCGTCAGCAAGGTGAGGGACGGAGGGCAGTCGATCAGGATGTAGGAAAATTCGTTTTGTCCGTGTGCGGAATATTCGTCCAGCGCGTCTTTCAAGATGAAATTGCGCCGGGGCATGTCGGCCAGCTCAAGCTCCGCGCCCGACAGGTCGACCGTGGCCGGGACAAGGGACAGGCCCGGGATGCGGGTGGCGACGATGGCTTCGCTCAGCCTGGCGGCGCCCGTCAGCACTTCATAGGTGGTGAGGTTGCGGTCCTGGCGGTGAATGCCCAGCCCGGTCGAGGCGTTGCCCTGCGGATCGATGTCGATGACGAGGGTGGGTTCGCCCACGGCCGCCAAGGCGGTGCCCAGGTTGATGGCCGTCGTGGTTTTACCGACGCCGCCCTTTTGGTTGGCGACGACCAGCACGCGCGGTTTCTTGGGAAGCGACATGACGAAGGCCCAGCTTTCTCACCGTCACTATAGCAGCCGAAGGGTCGGTCTGGCTCGGAACCTGTGAGACCTCCATTTTCCAATATTTGGTGGCTTCGGTCAATTCAGGCCCAACATTTTGTCCTTTTAGGAAAAGGCAAACACTGTTCGGTCCTACGAAGCTGTGGGCATATTTGAACAGCAGGGGCAGGGGCGCGCAGGCGCGTGCGGTGACCACGTCATGGACCTTGCGCGGCAATTCTTCCATTCGAGCGTTTTCAATGGAGATGGTCAGGCCCATCAGCTCTGCTGCGGTCTGCAGGAAGGCGCATTTCTTGGTGGTCGCTTCATGTAGGGTCACGGCGATGTCCGGGCGCATCGCCGCCAGCACCAGCCCTGGAAACCCGGCGCCGGAGCCCAGGTCGGCCAAGGTCCTGGCGTCCGGCGGGAGCAGGGGCGCAAGCTGGGCGCTGTCCCAGATATGCCGGTGCCAGACGTCCGGCAGGGTGCTCTTGGCCACCAGATTGTGCCGGGTATTCCAGTCGGTCAGCAGGTCGGCATAGGCCTTTAGCCGGGCCAGTGTTTCACGTGAAACACCCGCTTTGGCGGCGAACTCATTAGCCCCGAACGACATTTTTGGCCTTCAGGCCTTTCACATGGGCCAGAACAAGGGTTAGGGCCGCCGCCGTAACGCCTTCGATACGGGCGGCTTGGCCCAGCGTGGCCGGGCGGATGCGCTCCAGCTTGGCGCGGACTTCGTTGGAAAGGCCGATCACCGCGGCATAGTCCAGGTGGGCGGGCAAGGCGCGGTCCTCGTCGCGGCGGAAGGCGATGATGTCGGCGTCCTGCCGGTCCAGATATCCGGCATATTGGGCGTCGATTTCCAGTTGCTCGGCCACATCGGCATCCAGGAACTTAAGTTCCGGCCAAATCCGGCTCAGGGAACCCATATCGGTCAGGCTCAGAAGTTCCATGGCGTTGCGGCGGACGCCGTCGAGCCGGATGGCGATGCCGTGCTTTGCGGCTTCATTTGGGGTCAGGGACAGGGAACCCAGTGTTTCACGTGAAACATCGAGCCGCATAAGCTTGTTCTGGAACGTCGCGCTGCGCTCGGACCCAACAATCCCGCCCTTTTCGCCCAGTTCGGTCAGGCGCTGGTCGGCATTGTCGGAACGCAGGGTCAGGCGGTACTCCGCCCGGCTGGTGAACATGCGATAGGGCTCGGATACGCCCTTGGTCACCAGATCGTCGATCATCACGCCGATATAGGCCTGGGCGCGGTCCAGAATGACCGGCGGGGTGCCGCTGGCGGCGCGGGCGGCATTCCAGCCCGCCATCAGCCCCTGTGCGGCCGCCTCTTCATAGCCGGTGGTGCCGTTAATCTGCCCCGCCAGATAAAGACCCGGCACCTGCTTCACTTCCAAAGCGGCAGACAGCTCCCGCGGATCGACATAGTCATATTCGATGGCATAGCCGGGCCGCTGCACCGAGACCTTTTCCAGCCCCGGAATGGTGGCCAGAAGCGCGATCTGGACGTCCTGTGGCAGGGAGGTGGAAATGCCGTTGGGGTAAATGAGATCGGTTCTAAGCCCTTCTGGTTCAAGGAAAATCTGGTGCGATTCCTTGTCGGCGAAGCGGCTAACCTTGTCCTCGATGGACGGGCAATAGCGCGGGCCCGTCGAAGCGATCTGGCCGGTGTACATCGGGGCGCGGTGCAGATTGGCGCGGATGATCTGGTGGGTCGAAAGCGTGGTGCGGGTTATGCCGCAGGCGATCTGGGCCGTGGTGATCTTTTTGGTCAGGAAGGAAAAGGGCAGGGGCGGTTCATCCCCCGGCTGCATTTCCAGCGCGGCCCAATCGATGGTGCGGCCATCGAGGCGCGGCGGTGTGCCGGTCTTGAGCCGCCCCATCGCCAGGCCAAAGCCATACAGCGTCCTGGACAGGCCAATCGACGGGGCTTCGACGCCGTCCTCGATCTTCATCCGCCCGGCGGGAATCCTGGTCTCGCCGATATGGATCAGGCCGTTGAGAAATGTGCCGGTGGTCAGCACCACGCGGGCGCAGGCAATCTCCTCGCCATCGCCAGTGCCAACGCCGACAACGTTTTTATCCTTTAAAATCAGGTCTTCGGCGCTCGCCTCGCGGATTTCCAGATTGGAAATGCTGCGCAGCATGGATTGCATTGCTGCGCGGTAGAGCGCGCGGTCGGCCTGGGCGCGCGGCCCCCGCACCGCCGGTCCCTTGCGCCGGTTAAGCAGGCGAAACTGGATGCCGGCGGCATCTGCCACCCGGCCCATCAGCCCGTCCAGCGCATCGATCTCGCGCACCAGATGGCCCTTGCCCACCCCGCCAATGGCCGGATTGCAGGACATTTCGCCCAGCGTCTCGAACTTGTGGGTGAGGAGCAGGGTGCGGGCGCCAAAGCGCGCCGACGCGGCCGCTGCTTCGCAGCCCGCATGGCCCCCGCCAATGACGATGACGTCGTAGCTCATAGGCGGTCCAATACGCGCGAGGAGCGGCGGCGGCAAGGCGGACCTCAAAACCGGCGCGGAACTGTGTTAACCCGGAAGGCCATGAGCGGCAGCAAAATCTCCATCGTCACGCCGTCCTTCAACCAGGCCGCCTTTGTCGAAGACACGCTGCGCTCGGTGCTGGATCAGGATTATCCGCATCTCGAATATGTGGTGATCGATGGCGGCAGCACCGATGGCTCGTTGGAAATCATCGAGAAATACAAAGACCGCCTGCACCATTTCGTCAGCGAGCCAGACACCGGCCATGGCAACGCGCTGAACAAGGGCTTCGCCAAAACCAGCGGCGAGATCATGGCCTGGCTCAACAGCGACGACAAATATTGTCCCTGGACGTTTCGCACCGTAGCGGAAATCTTCGACGCCCATCCCGATGTGATGTGGATCGCGGGCTGCCACGGCTTCTGGAACGATCGCGGCACGCTGATGTCGGTGCAGCCCCAGTACAAGAACATCTTCGACTATGCCGCCGGCAACTACACCTGGATCCAGCAGGAGACGGTGTTCTGGCGCCGCGCGCTGTGGGATCGGGCAGGCGGGCATATCAGCGAAGACTATCGCTTCATGGTCGATGGAGAATTGTGGACGCGCTTCTTTCTGAATGCCGAACTGTGGCACGCCACCTGCGCGCTGGGTGGTTATCGTCGCCATCGCGGCAACCGGGCGGCGCTGCATCAGGCCGAATGTCAGGCCGAAATGATGCGGGCCATCGAAACCATGCAGGCCAAGGCCAAACCGGATTATCTGGCCAAGCTCAGCCGCGACTATCGCCGCATCGCCTATGACGTGCAGACCTCAAGCTGGATTAAAACCAGCGTCCCGCGCGTCTGACTATTTGCCGATGCAGAAATCGCGGAAGACGAAATCCAGCAGCTCTTCCACATCGACCCGTCCGGTGATGCGGCCGATGGCGCGCATGGCAAGGCGCAGATCTTCGGCCAGCAATTCGGGCTGATCGGATGGCGCATCCAGTCCGTGCCGCAAATGCGCCAGCGCCTCGCCCAGCGCATGGCGGTGACGGCTGCGGGTCAGGGCAGGCGCATCGCTGCCGGCCTCCAACCGCGCGCGCACTTTTTCGGTCAGGGCTTCGATCAGTTGCGCCAGGCCGTCGCCGGTCTTGAGCGAAATGGAAAGACCGTCGCGCGTGAAACCCAGATCAGCTTTATTCCAGATGGTCAGGTCGGCTTGCAGATCGGCGGGCAATCCGGCGCGCGGGTCTTTGGCGCTCCCGTCCAGCAGCAGGAGGGTCATGCCGCCCTGCGCATGCGACAAAGCCCGGCGCACGCCTTCAGCTTCAATGGCGTCGCCGGTCTGGCGCACGCCTGCCGTGTCCGCGACCGAGAGCAGATAGCCACCCAGGTCCAGCCGCGCCTCCACCACGTCCCGGGTGGTGCCGGGCGTATCCGAGACGATGGCCACGTCGCGCCGGGCCAGGGCATTGATCAGCGAGGATTTGCCGGCATTGGGCGGACCCAGGATGGTCAGGCGCAGGCCCTCCCGCAGCGCCTCGCCCCGCCCGGAATCGTCCGTATGGTCTTGTATTTGCTCATGTATTTCTGACGCTTTAATGCGGGCGGCGGCAAATTCCACGTCTCCCACCCCGTCATCGGAAAAATCGATCGCGGCTTCCGCCCGGCCCAGCGCCACGATCAGGTCGACGCGCCAGCCTTCATACAGGTCGGCCAGCGCCCCATCCTGCTGGCGCAGCGCCTGGCGCAACTGGGCGGGGGTTTCGGCGTCGATCACATCGGCGATGGCTTCGGCCCGGGTCAGGTCCAGCTTGCCGTTCTCCAACGCCCGGCGACTGAATTCGCCCGGTTCGGCCGGGCGCAGGCCACAGCGCAACAGCGCGGAAAACACAGCCTCGCGCACCGCACGACCGCCATGGATATGGAATTCCGCCAGATCTTCGCCGGTGAAGCTGGCGGGGCTGGCAAACCACAGCACCAGCGCCCGGTCGATCTGCACCCCGTCAAAGGCCAGCCGCCGCAGCACCGCCTGACGGGGCGCCGGCAGGGGTCCAGCCAAAGCCGTCAGGGCCGCGCCAGCCAGCGGGCCGGACACCCGGACCACCGCCACCCCGGCACGGCCGGGGGCGCTGGACAGCGCGAAAATGCTGCCGGGACCGGACAAACCTATCTGCCGTCCTTCTTGCCCATGGCGGCGGCGCTGTCCCACATCATCTTCTGGAATTTGCCGAAGGCCTCGGCACCCCCGAGTGGCATCCAGGCCTTCATCATCCCTTCGGGGTCGCCGGCGTCGAAGGCGGCCCGCATCCGGTCCTGCATCTCTTCGAGCATCTTTTTCTGGATGGGAGCCACGTCCGGCAGGCCCATGAAGGCGCGGGCCTCCTGGGGGGTCATGTCCATCTCGATCGTCACTTTCATGGCCGAACCTTTCTCGAGCATGCGGGCTTTGCCGCCCCGGTCATTCGGGGTAAAGAACCCGGCCTAAAAACATCACAGAAGCGGGCCGGCGGGAAGCCGCGCGCGCCCAATTGGAAAAACGATGACCAGCACGCTCGCCAACAGCACCAGCCCCTACCTCGCCGCCCACAAGGACAATCTGGTTGCCTGGCGCACCTGGGGCCCCGACGCCCTGGCCGAGGCCAGGGCCGGCGACAAGCCGATCCTGCTGTCCATCGGTTATGTGAGCTGCAGCTGGTGCCACACGCTGAACAGCGAAGCCTTCATGGACCCGGCGGTCTCGGCCCTGATCAACGACAATTTCATTCCCATCCTGGTGGACCGCGAAGAGCGCCCGGACCTGGACCTTGTCTATCAGGGTGCAGCGGGCGCGATGCGCCACAATGGCGGCTGGCCGCTGAACATCTTCCTCACCCCCGATGGCGTGCCCTTCTGGGTGACGGGCTACCTGCCCAAGGAGCCCAAGCCGGGCATCATCTCCTTCACCAATCTGCTGGAGGACGTTTCCAAGCTCTACCAGACCGACAAGGTGAAGGTGGCCGAAATCGCCGCCACGGTGCGCGCGGCGCTTGAAGAACTCTACAACCGCGACATGGCCGCGGCCCAGGAAAACATGAACCTGGACATGGCGGCGCTGCGCATCGCCCAGAATTACGACATCTTCTTCGGCGGCATGCAGGGCATGCTGAAATTCCCCAACGCCCTGATGCTGGACCTGCTGTGGCGCGCCTTCCTGCGCAACGGCATGCCGCAATTCTCGCAGCTCGTTTTCACCACCCTCGACAGCATGCTGTTCGGCGGCGTCTACGACCATATCGGCGGCGGCTTCTTCCGCCACAGCCAGGACGAACGCTGGCTGGAGCCGGTATTCGAGAAGATGCTCTACGACAACGCGCAGATGATCGATGTCTGCACCAGCACCTGGCAGTTCAACCGCAACGAACTGTGCCGCCAGCGCGTCACCGAAACGGTGGAATGGATCCTGCGCGACATGAAGGTGGGCGACGGTTTCGCCGCCGCCATCGGTTCGGGCAACGAGGAAGAAGACGGCAAGTATTACACCTGGAGCGAGGCGGAGATCGACGCCGCCCTGGTCGGCACCTTCTCGGCCCGCTTCAAGCAGGTTCTGGGCGTCAGCCGCGACGGCAACTTCAAGGGCCGCAACCTGCCGCGCCGGCTGGGCAACCCCGTGCCCGCCAATGAGGCCGACGAAGCCCTGCTGCTCAAGCAGGGCGCCATGCTGCTGGCGGCGCGCGAAAAGCGCGCCAAGCCGCAGCGCGACGAACGCCTGCTCGCCGACTGGAACGGCCTGGCCATCGCCGCCCTCGCGCGCGCCGGCATGGTGTTCGAAAAGCCCGAATGGATTGCCGCCGCCACCGCCGCCTTCGACCATGTCGTCAAGACACTGGGCGACGGCGACCGCCTTTCCCACATCGCCAACAATGGCGTGAAGGCCGGCGCCGGCATCGCTGACGACTATGCCAACATGGCGCGCGCCGCGCTGCAGCTTTGGGAAGTAACCGGCGACGAACGCTTCATCGCGCCCGCCAGGGGCTGGACCAAGACGCTCGAAACCCATTTCTGGAACAACACGCTGAACGGATATTGCTACAATGCCGACGATGGCGAGCAGCTCTTCATCCGCCCGCGCATGCTGTTCGACAATCCCACCCCGTCGGCCAACGGCACCATGCTGACGGTGCTGACGCGCCTGGCCATGCTGACCGGCGAAACCGATTACATGAGCCGCGCCTCCACCCTGGCCGTCACCTTTGGCGACGAAGCCAACCGGGTGATGAACGGTTCGGGCGCCTTCTTCGCGGGCTTCGAATATCTGGTGAACAGCCTGATCATTCTGGTCGTCGGCCATAAGGGCAACGCCAAGACGCGCGAACTGGTGCGCGCCTTCTGGAGCAAGCCGGTGCCCAACGGCATGATCGTGCAGATCGAGCCGGGCGATCCGCTGCCGCCGGGCCATCCGGCCACGGGCCGCGGCATGCTGAACGGCCAGCCCACGGCGTATCTGTGCCAGATGGGCAACTGCTCCGACGGCATCACCGATCCCGCGCTGCTGGCCAATACCCTCACCCTGCCGGCGCAGATGCGTCAGCAAGTGCAACAGAACTAGTTCGATGACCAAGGCGATCCGTTTCGACAAACCCGGCAGCAGCGATGTGCTGCAATATGTCGATGTGGATCTGCCACCGCCGGGCAAGGGTCAGGTGCGCATCCGGCACACCGCCATCGGCGTCAATTTCATCGACACCTATCACCGCACCGGCCTTTACCCGCTGCCCATGCCGTCGGGTCTGGGTTCGGAAGCCGCCGGCGTGATCGAGGCGCTGGGCGATGACGTCACGGGCTTCAAGGTCGGCGACCGGGTGGGTTACGCCAGCGGCTTTATCGGATCGTATGCCGATGCCGCCAACGTTCCCGCCGCCCGGCTTGTAAAGATTCCGGACGGCATCAGCGACGACGTCGCCGCCGCCATTCTGCTCAAGGGCATGACGGCGCAATATCTGCTGCGCCAGATTCACAAAGTGAAGGCGGGCGAGACCATTGTCTTCCACGCCGCGGCCGGCGGCGTCGGCCAGATCGCGGTGCAATGGGCCAGGCATCTGGGCGCCACCATCATCGGCACCACCACGTCACCGGAAAAGATCGCGCTGGCGAAAGCCAATGGCTGCGCCCATGTGCTGAACTCAAAGGATGCGGGCTGGGAAAAGCAGGTGCGCGAGATCACCGGCGGCAAGGGCGTGCCGGTGGTCTATGACTCCATCGGCAAGGACACGTTCCTGGCGGGGCTCGACTGCCTGCAGCCGCGCGGCATCATGGTCACTTACGGCAATGCGTCGGGACCGGTCGATCCGTTCGCGCCGGGGATTTTGGCCGCCAAGGGCTCGCTGATCGTCACCCGCCCGACATTGGCGCACTACACCATCACGCCGAAGGAATTGCAGGACTGCGCTGACGACCTGTTCGCGGTGATCTCGTCCGGCGCGGTCAGGATCGCGATCAACCAGCGCTTTGCGCTGAAGGACGCCGCCCAGGCCCATGACGCCCTGACCAGCAAGCAAACCACCGGCGCGACAATCCTGACGCCGTAAAAGAAAGAGGCCGGACTTGCGTCCGGCCTCTTCGCTTTTGCCTGGCGGCAAATCTTAGGTATTCATCGATTCAAAGAAGTCGGCGTTGTTCTTGGCCGACTTGAGCTTGTCGAGCAGGAATTCGATCGCGTCCACCGTGCCCATGGGCGAGAGGATGCGGCGCAGGACATAAGTCTTGGCGAGCTGGCCCTTTTCGACCAGCAGTTCGTCCTTGCGGGTGCCCGAGCGCATGATGTCGATGGCCGGGAAGACGCGCTTGTCGGCGACCTTGCGGTCCAGGATGATTTCGCTGTTGCCGGTGCCCTTGAACTCTTCGAAAATCACTTCGTCCATGCGGCTGCCGGTATCGATCAGCGCGGTGGCGATGATGGTCAGCGAACCGCCTTCCTCGATGTTGCGCGCCGCGCCGAAGAAGCGCTTTGGGCGCTGCAGGGCGTTGGCGTCGACGCCGCCTGTCAGCACCTTGCCGGAAGACGGCACCACGGTGTTGTAGGCACGGCCCAGGCGCGTGATCGAGTCCAAGAGGATGATCACGTCGCGCTTGTGCTCGACCAGGCGCTTGGCCTTTTCGATCACCATCTCGGCAACCTGCACGTGGCGCGTCGCCGGTTCGTCGAAGGTCGAGGAAATCACCTCGCCCACCACGGTGCGCTGCATGTCGGTGACTTCTTCCGGGCGCTCGTCGATCAGCAGCACGATCAGGAAGGCTTCGGGATGGTTGGCGGCGATCGCCTTGGCGATGTTCTGCAGGATCACCGTCTTGCCGGTGCGCGGCGGCGCGGTGATCAGGGCGCGCTGGCCCATGCCCTGCGGCGCCACGATGTCGATCACCCGGCCGGTCTTGTCCTTGATGGTCGGGTCGTCCAGTTCCATCTTCAGCGGCTTGGTCGGGTAAAGCGGCGTCAGATTGTCGAAATGGACCTTGTGCTTGATCTGCTCGGGGTCTTCGAAATTGATCGTGGTGACCTTGAGCAGGGCGAAATAGCGCTCGCCTTCCTTGGGGCCGCGGATCGGTCCTTCGGCGGTGTCGCCGGTGCGCAGGCCGAAGCGGCGGATCTGGGAGGGCGAGATGTAGATATCGTCGGGGCCCGGCAGGTAGTTGGATTCCGGGGAGCGCAGGAAGCCGAAGCCGTCCTGCAGGATCTCGACCACACCCTGGCCCAGGATTTCGACCTCGCGGTCGGCCAGTTCCTTGAGGATGGCGAACAGCATGTCCTGCTTGCGCATGGACGATGCGTTTTCGATCTCAAGTTCTTCGGCAAAAGCCAGCAGATCGGCGGGTTTTTTATTCTTGAGATCCTGCAGCTTCATCGCCTGCAGTTCATCCTGAACGGTCATGTGATCGGTACCTGAAGGAAAGAAAGGGAATTGGTCCCGATGAAACGGGGGCAGACGGCCCCAAGCGCGGTCATCGAAGAGTTTTGGTTTGGACCCGCGCCGGTGATCCGGTCCGGCTTGGCCTCGTAGGGCCTGCCGTGCGGGCTGGGAGAACGCTTCGGTTATAGCCGGATTTGAGAAGCTTGCAAACAGCCCTGAAAAGGGTGGCCCGCAATTAATGTTTCAGGCCCCTGCGCGTCCGCGCGGCTCTTTTCGAGACGGCCTTCGGGGATCAGCCGAACGGCTTGACCACCGCCAGGATCACGATGAACACCATCGCCACCGCCGGCACCTCGTTGGCGATGCGATAGAAGCGAGCGCTGCGCGTGTTGCGATCGGCCGCAAAATCCTTGACGCGCGCGGCCAGAAAACCGTGAAAGCCGCTCAGGGCGAAGACCAGCGCAAACTTGAGCTGGAACCACAGCTGCAGGTGCGCGCCGGTGATCCAGGCCAGCGTCAGGCCCAGAACCCACACCAGCAGCATCGAGGGATTGATGATACCTTTCAGAAGGCGGCGCTCCATCACCTTGAATCGCTCCGAGCCATCCGAACCCGGCGGGGTTTCGCAGTGATAGACGAACAGGCGCGGCAGATAGAGCATGCCCGCCATCCAGGCGATCACCGCAATGACGTGGAAGGCGCGCAGCCAGTCGTAATAGCCCAGAAGAAAATCGCGCATCGGATCAGCTCTTCCTGCAGCCGCACAGGCCGGTCGCACATCCGCCCGGCGTTGGCGCCACTATGTCGGTCACCAGGGCGCGGCGCACAAGTCCCGCCAGCCCGCCGATGAAATCGGATTGTACCCCGGCGGTCGCGGCGCGGCGGTAATCCGGCACGCCGGCTTCTTCCGCCAGCTTGCGATACTCGATGTCCAGTTCCACCAGTGTTTCGGAATGCTCACTGACAAAGGCGACCGGCGCGATGATGACGCCTTTGCCGTCCTTGCCGGCGCGGCGGATTTCGTCATCGGTCGAAGGGCCGATCCATTCCAGCGGACCGACCCGGCTTTGATAGCAAACCTGGGAATCCAGCCCTGGCATGTCCAGCGCCGCAACGATTGCGGCGGCGGTCTGCTCGACCTGGCGCTGATAGGGGTCGCCCTTGCGTATTACTTTCTTGGGCAAGCCATGCGCCGACAGCAGCAGGCGATAGGAAATATCCGTGCGCGCGCCTTCCAGCGCAGCGCGGACATGCGCCGTGGCCGCGGCGACAAAGCCTTCTTCGCTGGGATAGCAGCACACCCGCGAGGTCGGCACGGTGATCCCCGCCTTCTTCGCGGCGCGGTCCCAATCCTTCAGCGACGAAGCCGTCGTGGTGGTGGAATATTGCGGATACAGCGGCAAAAGCACGATTTTATCGGGGTCATAGGCTTTCACGGCCGCCGCTGCCCCATCGCTGAACGGATGCCAGTAGCGCATGGCGATGAAGACTTTGGGGTTTACCCCGCCTGTCGACAGCGCCTTGGTCAGGGCATCGGCCTGGGCGCGGGTTTCTTCAAATATGGGCGAGCGCCCGCCGATCTGGTGATAAATCTCCCGCGCGATGGGCGCGCGACGCCGCGCAATGAAACGCGCCAGCGGCAGGCGAAACATCGTCGGCAGTCCGATGATGGCGGGGTCGGAAAACAGGTTGCGCAAAAACGGCTGCACGGCTTCGGGCGAATCCGGACCACCCAGGTTGAACAGGACAACCGCCAGCTTCACGCCGTTGATCCCTGGCGGATGCGCTTCAGCAACTGTTCAACATGCGTGATCGGCGTCTCCGGCAAAATGCCGTGGCCCAGATTGAAGATATGCGGCTTGCCCCGGGTGGCTTCCAGAATGTCGTCCACCGCCTTGTCCAATGCCGCGCCGCCCGCGATCAGCACGATCGGGTCCAGATTGCCCTGGATCGCGCCCGGCAGGTTCCTGGCCGCCCAGCGCATCGGCGCAGAGGTATCCAGCGAAATCGCATCGACGCCCAGCGCCTGGGCGTAAGCTTCATAGCCAGCCAGCGTCGAGGCGCGGGGGAAGCCGATGATTTTTGCGCCCGGCCGGGCAGCGCGCACCTGATCGACGATTTTCTTGGTGGGCGCGATCACCACCTGGCTGAACAGCGCCGGCGGCAGGCCGCTGGCCCAACTGTCGAAAATCTGCACCGCATCGGCGCCGGCATCGATCTGGCCGATCAGATGGAAGGCGACGCATTCACTCAAGATATCCAGAAAATATCCAAAGCCCTCCGGATCGCGGTAAGCCCACAGCTTGGCGGCCTTCTGCTCATCGCCGCCCGCGCCCGCTGCCAGATAGGTTGCCAGTGTCCAGGGCGCCCCGGCGAAACCCAGCAGCGTGGTCTCATCGCCAAGGCCCGCGCGCGTCAGGCGCAGCGCCTCATAGACCGGCTCGAAATACTGGGCCCAGGCTTCGCGGTCTTCGTTGAAACCCTTTGCGCTGGTCACTGGTGTCAGGCTGGGGCCTTCGCCAGTGGTGAACGTCACCTTCTGTCCAAGCGCCTCAGGCACCGTCAGGATGTCCGAGAACAGGATTGCTGCGTCAAAGCCGAACCGGCGGATCGGCTGCAACGTGACTTCGGCGGCATATTTGGGGTTCAGCGCCATGTCCCAGAAGGAACCGGCTTCGGCACGCAGCTTGCGGTACTCCGGCAGGTACCGTCCGGCTTGACGCATCAGCCAGACCGGCGGCACGTTCTCGGCGCTTCCTGTCAGGACACGCATCACCTTCCGGTCACTACTCAAAATAAGACTCCTAAGTACTAAGGATGATGAAGATGATGTTAGGGCTGTGAACTGTGGGTGGAAATGTTGAAGCTGCCATGGCTTAAGCGCAAGAGCGCGTGGACTCAAGCACTTGGCGATATTCGGGTGGGCGGTGCAGGTGCGTCACGGTATGTTGGCGGTTAAGGATAGCATCCCCAAAGCATACGGGTTTGCACAGTTTGGCCGTTCCCGGCTAGGAGCCTGTGGCTGAATAGGTGGTTACACCCAGCCGGCTCCCCGGGTGGGCGGGGAATTCGGGACAGTTCTGTGGATCATAAATTTCACGTCCATCTGGTGTCGGATTCCACCGGCGAAACACTGCACGCCATGGCCAATGCCGCCCTGGCCCAGTTCGAAAATGTCGATGTCCATATCCATGCCTATGCCCTGGTGCGCAGCGAACACCAGCTCAGCCGCGCGCTGGACCATATCGCCATCATGCCGGGCATCGTGTTCTTCACCCTGGCCAATCAGGGCCTGCGCGACAAGCTGATCGCCCGCTGCGGCGACATCGAGGTGCGCGCCATTGATCTGCTGGAGGGCCCGGTGCTGGCGCTGCGCCAGTTCCTAGGCAAGACCGAAACCCACAAGGTCGGCCGCCAGCACCAGGTCGACCAGCGCTATCTGGAGCGCATCGAGGTTCTGAACTTCACCATCGCCCATGACGATGGCCAGTCGCTGGACTCGATCGACGAAGCCGAAGTGATCCTGACGGGTGCCAGCCGCACCTCCAAGACGCCGACCTGCGTGTATCTCGCCATTCGCGGCGTGAAAGCCGCCAATGTGCCGCTTGTGCCGGGCATGCCCCCGCCGCCGCAACTGCTGGCGGCGAAAAAGCCGCTGATCGTGGGCCTGTGGGTGTCGCCCGACCGGCTGGTGCAGGTGCGGCGCAACCGCCTGAGCACCATGGGCGAAACCTGCGACACCGATTACATCGAACCCGATGCGGTGCGCGCCGAAATCGCCGCCACCAAGCAGTTGTTCGAGAATAATGACTGGCCGACCATCGATGTGTCGCGCCGTTCGATCGAAGAGACCGCGGCGGCGGTGATGAATTTGCTGACCGAGCGCAAGGAAGCTGCGGGGTGAGGCTGGTTCTCGCCTCGGGCAGCCAGAGCCGGTCCACGCTTCTGACGGCGGCGGGCGTGGCATTCACCAAAGACCCTGCCGACCTGGATGAAGACGCGCTGATGGCCGCGCTTCGCGGGGCTGATGCCCCGACGGTGGCTTCGACCTTGGCGCAGAAGAAGGCCCTGCACGTCTCGGCGCGGCATCCCGGCAGTCTGGTGCTGGGCGGTGACAGTGTGATCGCGTTTGAAGACGAGATGCTGTGCAAGTGCGCCACGCTGGACGCGGCGAGAGCGTTGCTGGCCCGTTTGTCGGGGCGCGCGCACCTGCTGGTGTCGGCGGCGGCGCTGGCCCGGGACGGCGCCTTGCTATGGACGCATGCCAGCCCCTGCCGGATGGTGATGCGCGATTTAAGCCCGGATTTCCTGGACGATTACATCGCCGCCGAAGGCCCCGCCATCCTCTCCTCGGTGGGCTGCTATCATTATGAAGGGCGCGGGGCGCAGCTTTTCGATAGAGTGGACGGGGATTATTTTTCGGTGCTGGGCCTGCCGCTGTTGCCGGTTCTGGCGGCACTCAGAAAAGAAAGCGTGCTGGCGTCATGACGGTGAAGGCGGGGATCGTGGGCTGGCCGGTGACGCAGTCGCTGTCGCCCGTGCTGCACGGCTATTGGCTGAAACAGCTCGGCATCGACGGCGAAATGCTGCGCGTGCCCGCACAGCCGGACGAATTCCGCGATGTGATCGCGCGGGTGCGCGGCGAAGGCTTTGCCGGCGTCAATGTCACCGTGCCGCACAAGGAAGCCGCCTTCGCGCTGGCCGACCGGGTCGATGCGGCGGCGAAGGTCGCGGGCGCGGCGAACCTTCTGGTGTTTCACGCGGGGGCCATCGAAGGCAAAAACACCGACAGTTACGGCCTGGCGGAATCCTTGCGCGAGAATATCGGCGCGCTGGGCGGCGCCCATGCCGTGCTGCTGGGCGCGGGCGGCGCGGCGCGCGGCGCGGTGCTGGCGCTGGAGAGTCTCGGCGCAGGCGTCATCCATATCCTCAACCGCGATGCAGGCCGGGCGCAGACCCTGGCGGCGCAACTGGGGCCGCACGTCAATGCGCGGCTTGTTCCGGGTGGACTGGCCGACTGGCGCAGCGTGGCGGGCAGCGCCGCGCTGCTGGTCAACAGCACCAGCGCCGGGATGGGCGACAACGCGCCGCTCGATCTGGATTTGTCAGCGCTGAAACAGGACGCCGCGGTGTGCGACATCGTTTACAAGCCGCTGGAAACGCCGCTGCTGAAAGATGCGGCGGCGCGCGGCCACAAGACCATCGACGGGCTGGGCATGCTGATGCATCAGGCCGCGCCGTCTTTCGAAGCTTTTTTCGGGCAAAGGCCGCAGGTAGATGCGGGCCTGCGCGCCGCACTGGAAAGCGCATTGTTTGGGCCAAAATAAACCTTTCGTGATCGGCCTTACGGGCTCGATCGGCATGGGCAAAAGCGAAACCGCCAAGCTGTTCGCAGGCGAAGGCATTCCCGTGTTCGACGCCGACAGGGTGGTGCACGCGCTGTATGCGGGCGAAGCCAGCGCGATGATCGAGGCCGCCTTTCCGGGAAGCACCAAAAACGGCGTGGTGGACCGCGCCGCGCTGGCGCGGCAGGTGACGGGTGACGCCCAGGCGCTGGGCCGCCTGGAAAGCCTGATGCATCCCCTGGTCGCCGAACGCCGGGCGCAGTTTCTGGAAGAGACCGAGGCGCCGATCGTGCTGCTCGATATTCCGCTGCTGCTGGAAACCGGGATCAAAAGCGATGCGGTGGTGGTGGCGACCGCGCCGGCGGATGTGCAGCGCCAGCGAGTTCTGGCGCGCCCCGGCATGACGCAAGCCAAGTTCGAGGCGCTTTTGGCGCGGCAGATGAGCGACGCGCAAAAGCGTGCACAGGCCGATTACCTGGTTACCACCGACAAGGGCTTGGAGGATGCGCGCGAACAGGTGAAAATGATCCTGGCTGACGTGCGGGCAAAAATTCAGAATGCGTGAAATTGTTTTCGATACCGAAACCACGGGGTTTGAGCCCAGCGACGGTCATCGCATCGTGGAAGTCGGTTGCGTCGAGCTGATCGACCACCTCCCCACCGGCCGCACGCTGCAATTCTATCTGAACCCCGAACGCGACGTGCCGATTGAATCCCAGCGTGTGCATGGCCTGTCCGCGGAATTCCTTGCCGACAAGCCGATCTTCGCCCATGTGGTCGACGAATTCCTGGAATTCCTGGGCGACTCCACGCTGGTGATCCACAATGCCAGCTTCGACATCAAGTTCATCAATGCCGAGCTGAAACGCTGCGGCAAGGGCCCGATCCCGCTGGCCCGCGCCATCGACACGATCGAAATCGCCAAGCGCAAATTCCCGGGCGCGCGCTATTCGCTGGACGAGCTGTGCAAGCGCTTCGGCGTCGATCTGAGCGTGCGCACCAAGCATGGCGCGTTGCTCGACGCCCAGCTCACCGCCGAAGTCTATCTGGAGCTGATCGGCGGACGGCAGAAGGGCCTGATGCTGGCGCCGGTGGAAATCGCCGCCGCGCAGGCGGGTGAACCGGTGCGCGCCGCCCGTCAGCGGCCCGAGAAGCTCGCGCCGCTGATCACGGCGGTGGAAATAGAAATCCACGCCGCCTTTGTCGCCAAGGAGCTTGGCGACAAAACCATCTGGAAATTGGCGTAAGCCTTACGCCGTGTCTTACGCCGTGCCCTGGGGCGCCCCGGCAGCCTGGGCCACGCGCGCCTGATACAGCGCCATGAAGTCGATCGGCTCGATCATCAAGGGCGGCATGCCGCCGTCGCGCACCACATCCGCCACGATGCGGCGGACGAACGGGAACAGCATGTGCGGCGCCTGGATCAGCAGGATGGCCTGCTGGGTGCCGGTGTCGGGCACGTTCTTCAGCTGGAACACGCCGGCATAGGCGACTTCCAGCAGGAACAGGGGCTTTTCCTCATTCTTGGCGTCGACGCGGATCTTCAGCTCGACTTCGAAGATTTCGTCTTCCACGCGCTTGGCGTTCAGGTCGACCGCCAGGTCAATCTGGGGCCGCTGGGCGATTTCATTCACCGCGCCGGGATTTTCGAAGGACAGGTCCTTGATGTACTGGGCCATGACCTGGAGGTTCGGCACCGCAGTGGCGTCGGGCGTGGTTCCTTCGCTGCTCATCGTGTAATCTTCCTGCCCTGCCGGGCCTTTGGTGGGTCGAATTTGGCCCGCGCGCTACCATGGATTGCGCGGCCTGGGCAAGGAAAAGCGCTTCACAAGCCTTGTTCCGGGCGGCTAGGGTCGGCCCGGCTGCGGGGCGGGTTGGTGAGTAAGGGTTGCATATGCCGGATTCGCAAACATTGGGACTGTTCATCGCCGCCACGCTGGCTGGCGTCGTCTGTTTTCGCCTGTACTGGATTTTGGGGCGGCGGACCGGCCATGAGCCGACCGAACAGCCCAAACAGCCTTCGCCGCTGGCCGCGCCCCCGTCCGTGGCCCAGCCGGTTCCCGCCGCCGATGTGGCAGAGGCTGTGCGCCCCAACGCGGGCAAGGGGCTTATGGATATCCAGCTTGCCGACCGCAGCTTCGATGCCGCGCGCTTCGTCGGCGGTGCGCAACAGGCCTACACCATGATCATCGACGCCTTCGCCAAGGGCGACCGCGAAACCCTGCGTCCGCTGCTGGCGCCCGATGTGATGGCGGCGTTCGACAGCGCCATCGAAGGGCGCAGCGAGCCGCCCCCGGCGCTGACCAAATTGCTGGACGCCAAGATCGTGGGCGCGACGCTGGACGGCCGCCAGGCCGAAATCACCGTGGCTTTCACGGCGCAGTTCGATGCCGCGCCGGTCACCGATGTGTGGACCTTCTCGCGCGACGTTAAATCGCGCGATCCCAACTGGCTGCTGATCACGACCGCCGGTGACATGCCCGAATGACGCCGGCACGGCTCCTTGTTCTGGGTGCCATGCTGGGCGTGCTGTATGGCTGTGCCAGTTCTTCGCCACCGCCTACCACCACCAAACCCGCCGCGCCGGCGGAAAGCCGGAGCATGGCGCGCGTCTCGTTCGACGCGCTGCCGGGCTGGACCACGGCCAATGCCGACGCAGCGCTGCAATCCTTCCGCCGCAGTTGCGCCGTGCTATCCAGCCGCGCGGATGACGCGGCGCTGAGCGGCGTGGGTTATGCCGGAACTGCGGCCGACTGGCGCGACGTTTGCGCCAATGCCAGCGGCGACGCCAAAAGCTTTTTCGCCGCCAACTTCATACCTTTTGCGCTAGCTGCGCCCGGCGACGGGTTGTTCACTGGTTATTACGAACCGGAAATTCGCGGCAGCCGCACGCGCCAGGGCGCCTATCAGACGCCGGTGCATGGCATGCCGTCCGACCTGGTGCGGGTCGATCTGGGCCAGTTCATTCCCAAGTTCAAAGGCGAGCGGGTGTCGGGCCGCGTGTCGGGCAATACGCTGGTACCGTATGCCAACCGCAAGGAAATCAATCTCGGCACCAAGGCGCCGGTGCTGTTCTACACCGACGATGCGGTGGCCCTGTTCTTCCTGCAGATTCAAGGTTCGGGGCGCGTCGTGTTCACCGACGGCAAGACGGGGCGCATCGGCTATGCCGGGGAGAATGGCCGCCCTTACACCGCCATCGGCCGCACCTTGATCGCGGAAGGCGTGCTGACGCGCGAGAATGTTTCGCTGCAAACCATCCGGGCCTGGCTGCTGGCCAATCCGGCGCGCGCGCAGGGCGTGATGGAAGGCAATGAAAGCTACATCTTCTTTGAAGAAAGGCCGCTCGGCGATGCCGCGCTGGGCGCGACCGGTTCGCTGGGCGTGTCGCTGACGCCGGGCGCGAGCTTGGCGGTCGATCCGCGCATTCATGCGCTGGGCGCGCCTTTCTATCTGGATGCGGGCGGGCCCGATCCGGTGCAGGGGCTTTTGGTGGCGCAGGATATCGGCGGTGCGATCCGCGGCAGCGTGCGCGGCGACATCTTCTTCGGCTTCGGGCCGGACGCCGAACGGCGCGCCGGCGCGATGAAAGCGCCCGGGCGGTTGTATGTGCTTCTGCCCAACGCGGTCGCGGCCCGGATCGGTGAAAGCAAGACCTTCACGCCATGAGCCGCCGCAAAGTCAGCGACGAGGAACGCCAGGAGTTCGAAAAGGACTTTCGCGAAGCTCGCCCGATCAGGCCTGTCACGGCCAAAAGGCCAGCGAAGAAGAAAGCTGCTTCGGCCAAGCCCAGCGGCGTCAATGGCGGTACCGAAGATCGCTTGCGCAAAGGCCAGTTGGAGCCGGACGCCAAGCTGGATCTGCACGGCATGACCGAGGCCGCGGCCTATCGCGCCCTGTCGCGCTTTCTGAATGGCGCGCGGCAGCGCGGCAACCGGCTGATCCTGGTGGTGACCGGCAAGGGCAATCCCCGCAAGGATGAAAGCGCAAGCTGGATGACATCGCCGCATGGCGTGCTCAAGCAGATGGTGCCGCGCTGGCTGAAAGAGCCGGAACTGGCTCCGATGATCGCCAGCATCAAATCGGCGCATGTGCGGCACGGCGGTGATGGCGCGCTGTATGTGTATTTGAGAAAATCGTGAAACAGGCGCTGCACAGTTTGACGGTGCCGACCCGCGGGCCGGGGCTTTACGACTTCACCGATGCGGCGGTGGATTTCGCGCGCGGCAGCGGCATCGAGAATGGTCTCCTCACCTGCTTCATCCGCCATACCTCGGCCTCGCTGGTGATCCAGGAAAATGCCGATCCCGATGTGCTGAAGGACATGCAGGATTTCTTCGCCCGCATTGCGACGCATGGCATGAACTACCGCCACACCGCTGAAGGGCCGGATGACATGCCCTCGCACATTCGCGCCGCCCTGACGCAAACCTCGCTGGGCATTCCGCTCAGCAAAGGCCGGCTGGCGCTGGGCACCTGGCAGGGAATCTACGTCTTCGAGCACCGCGACGCGCCGCATCGGCGCGAGCTGACGCTGCATTTGATTGGCGATTAGCCGGAGCGACCGCGAACCCGAGCGTTAGCGAGGGGTCGTTAGCGCCAGCGTAAGCGACGCGGCGCGACCATCAAATAAGTCCCGCCTTGGCCGCCAAATCCTTCAGCGACGTTTCCGGCCGCGCGCCGTAATGCGAAATCACTTCCGCCGCCGCCAGCGCGCCAAGACGCCCGCAATCGGCCAGACCCTTGCCATGGGTGATGCCATACAGGAATCCGGCGGCGAACTGGTCGCCCGCGCCGGTGGTGTCGATCACCCGCGCCACCGGGGCGGCAGGAATCTCATGCACCTGGCCTTCTTCGACGATCACGCAGCCCTTGGCCGAGCGTGTCAGAGCGGCGATACCGCCCCACTTCTTGGCGGCGGCAACAACACCGTCAAAATCGTCCTGCTCGAACAGCGCCTTGGCTTCGTCTTCGTTGGCGAACAGGATGTTCACATCCTTGTCGAGCAGGCCGAGGAATTCGTCGCGGAAACGGCCGACGCAGAACGAGTCCGACAGCGACAGCGCGATGCGGCCGCCCGCGCTCTTGGCGGCGGCGATGGCCTTGCGCGACGCCTGCTTGGCGTTCTCTTCGTCCCACAGATAGCCCTCGATATAGAGGATGCGGGCGGCGGCGATCTGCTTGTCGTCGATATCGTCCGGCACCAGTTCGCGGCAGGCGCCCAGATAGGTACTCATGCTGCGCTGGCCGTCCGGCGTCACCGCGATCATGCAGGTGGCGGTGGACGAGCCCTTGTTGGCGGGCGCCGTGGTGAAGGTCATGCCCAGGCTGGCCATCGACTGCGCGAACACCTTGCCCAGCCGGTCGTCGAACACCTTGCCGACATAGACGCCATTGCCCCCCAGCGAGGCGATGCCCGCCATGGTGTTGGCGGCGCTGCCGCCGGCCACTTCATGCACGCTGCTCATGGTCTGCTGGTTGTCGGCCAGAAGCTTCAGCAGCTCCTTGGCGCGGAATTCGTCGATCAGGGTCATGCCGCCCTTGGCGATGCGGTGGGTCAGCAGAAAACGGTCATCGACCGATGCGATGACATCGACAATGGCATTGCCCAGACCGGCGACATCATACTGCTGCGACATGCGTACCCCTGCAAAAAGCTGGTTTCGCTTATACGGGATGCGGGCCATCCCGCAAGCCTCTCTCCGCGGCGGAAAAAGAAGTCGCTTGTCGGGCACGGAGGGGTGGGGCAGAAGGCAGGCATGATGCGTCACGCCGCCTGTCTGATCGCTGTTCTGCTGGCCGCCGGTTGTGCCAGCGGCGGCAAGCTGCCCGCGCCGCGCACCCAGTCCAGCATTCCGGGCGCCCCGCCGCGCGGTGAGCCGCCGGCCTATTTCAACCTCTCGACCACCGCATTGCAGGCCGCCCTGGGCCGCCCGGCCTTTGTGCGCAGGGACGGGGCGATCGAGATGTGGCGCTATGACGGCGCCAACTGCCGGGCTTTCTTTTTCTTCTATGGCGCGCCGCTGGCGGTCCGCCATGTCGAGACCCTGCCCAACGGGGCGCGGTCCGCCGCCGATGACGCCTGCCTCAATGCGCTGCGCGTTTCGCCGCCGAAGGTTTCGTAGCGAGCCTGGGTTTTTCGATCGGCAGCTCTTTCGTTTTGTCCCTGAAGCGGCACAGGTCGCGCACCACGCAAGTCGGGCATAGCGGCTTGCGGGCGATGCAGGTGTAGCGCCCGTGCAGGATCAGCCAGTGATGCGCATGGCTCTTGAAATGATCGGGCACGATCTTTTCCAGCCCTATTTCCACTTCCACGACATTTTTTCCGGGCGCCAGGTTGGTGCGGTTGGACACGCGGAAGATATGCGTATCGACTGCAATGGTCGGCTCGCCGAACGCCACGTTCAACACCACGTTCGCGGTCTTGCGGCCCACGCCGGGCAGCGCTTCCAGCGCCTCGCGATTCTGCGGCACCTGACCGCCATGCTGGTCCAGCAGAATCTTCGAGAGGGCGATGACGTTCCTGGCCTTGCCGCGATACAGGCCGATGGTTTTGATCGCCTCGGTCAGCCCCGCCTCGCCCAGCGCCACCATCGCCTGCGGCGTGGTCACGGTCTTGAACAGCGGCGCTGTCGCCTTGTTGACGCCCTTGTCGGTCGCCTGGGCCGACAGCGCCACGGCCACCAGAAGCGTGTAGGGATTGACGTAGTTGAGTTCGGTCTTGGGCGCGGGGTCGAGTTTCTTCAGCCGCGCGAAGAACTCTTGCGCTTCGGCGGCTGAAAAACGCTTAGGCATTCAGACCAAGCACGTCCGTCATGGAGTACAGGCCCGGCTTCTTGCCGTGGCCCCATTTGGCAGCCGTGAGCGCGCCATGGCTGAAGATCGAGCGGTCTTCGGCGGAATGCGACAGGGTGATGCGTTCGCCGGTGCCGGCAAAGATTACCGAATGCTCGCCCACCACGCTGCCGCCGCGCAGGGTGGCAAAACCGATATCGCCATCCTTGCGCGCGCCGGTATGGCCGTCGCGGGTCTTCACCGCATGCTTGTTCAGCGAAACCTCACGGCCGCGCGCGGCGGCTTCGCCCAGCAGCAGCGCGGTGCCCGACGGGGCGTCCACCTTGTTGCGGTGATGCATTTCCAGAATCTCGATGTCGTAATCGGCTAGCGCCTTGGCGGCGCGTTCGGCCAGCGCCGCCAGCAGATTGACGCCCATGCTCATATTGCCGGACTTGACGATCACGGCATGGCGGGCGGCGGCGGCCAGACGGGCTTCGCCTTTTTCGTCAAAGCCGGTGGTGCCGATCACATGCACGATGCGCGCCTGTGCCGCCAGATCCGCCAGCATGGTCGACACCATCGGCGTGGTGAAATCCACCACCGCCTGCGCATGCGCCAGCAGCGGCAGCGGATCGGCGGTCAGCGTGATGCCGTTGGGCTGCATTCCGGCCAGCGTGCCGCTGTCCAGGCCCAGATTGGGATGGCCTTCCATTTCCAGCGCGCCGCAAAGCGTAATGCCATGGCCCTGCGCGATTTCGCGGATCAGCGTGCGGCCCATGCGCCCGGAGGCGCCGGTGACGACGATCTTGAGTTCAGACATCACGTCCCCCTCTTAAGCGTTGGTGTCCACGCTGGCCGCGTCCTTGCGGGCAACGGTCACCATGGCGGGCCGCAGCAGGCGGTCGCCGATCATGAAACCGGTCTGTACCACATCGACAATCGAACCCGGCGCCTTGTCACCAGCCGGCACTTCGGCAATCGCCTGATGCAGGTTCGGATCGAACTTGCCGTCGCTGGTATCGACCTGCTTCACGCCATAGCGTTCCAGGGTCTGGATCAACTGGCGGTCCGTCGCTTCGACGCCGTCCAGAACCGCCACGATCTGCGGGTCGGCGGCTTCGCGCACGGCCGCCGGAACGGCGGCCAGGGCGCGCGAGAAATTGTCGGCAATGCCCACCATGTCGCGGGCGAACTTGGTCACCGCATACAGGCCGGCTTCGGCCTTTTCCTTTTCGGCGCGGCGGCGGATGTTTTCCACTTCGGCCAGCGCGCGCAGGCGCTGGTCCTTGAGCGAGGCAACCTCTTCCTGCAGCGCCGCCAGCACGGCGAATTCCGCCGCATGGGGGTTCTCGGAATCGGGCAATTGCATAGGTTCGTCAGTCATGAGGCAGTCCTTAAACTTTAAGCGAGCAGGCGTCCAATAACTTTGGCGGTGTGGTCGACCATGGGAATGATGCGGCCATAGTTCAGGCGGGTGGGGCCCAGAACGCCGATCACGCCCACGATTTTCCCGGTGGCGTTGGCGTAAGGCGCGGCCACGATCGAGGAACCGGACAGCGAGAACAGCCGGTTTTCCGAGCCGATGAAAATGCGCACGCCTTCGCCGTCCTTGGCCAGCTCCAGCAGGTGGATCAGGTCGGCCTTGCGTTCGATGTCGTCAAAAAGCGTGCGGATGCGCTCGATATCCTCGCGCGCTTCAACGCTGTCGAGAAGATGCGACTGGCCGCGCACGATCAGAACTTTTTCCGGCCCGGCCAGTGTCGCGAGGCCTTCGGCCACCACCTTGGCGGTCAGCGCGTCGAGCTGCAGCTTCTCGCTGTCTAGTTCCGCCAAAATCTCGGCGCGGGCGGTATCCAGCGTGCGGCCACGCAGCCGCGCGCCCAGGTAATTGCCCGCTTCCACCAGCGCCGAAACCGGCAGTCCAATGGGGGTTTCGATGACGCGGTTTTCCACCTGGCCGTCTTCGCTGACCATGATCACCAGCGCCTTGCCCGGCGCCACGGCGACGAATTCGACATGCTTGAGCGCGGCATCCTGCTTGGCCGTCACCATCAGGCCGGCGCAGCGCGACAGGCCCGCGAGGCTTTGCGTCGCCAGGGTCAGCAGCTCTTCAATGCCGCGTCCGCTGCCCGACATGCGCGCCTCGATGGCGACGCGCTCGTCGGGCTGCAATTCGCCGATTTCCAGCAGGCCGTCGACGAACAGGCGCAGACCCTTTTCGGTCGGCACCCTGCCTGCGCTGGTGTGCGGGGCATAGAGCAGCCCCATGGTTTCCAGGTCCGACATCACGTTCCGGATCGAGGCCGGGGACAGGGTCTGGGGCAGGCGCTGGGACAGGGTACGCGATCCCACCGGCTCACCCGACGACAGGAAAGCCTCCACCAGATGGCGGAAGACCTCGCGCGGCCGGTCGGTCAGACCGGGCGGGACGACCAGGGAGGGGCAGGGGTCAAGACTCAAGCTATTGAAACTCTTAAATATTTCTGGCGGCGGTTGCTTGTTGGGCGGGGGTACCTGTAGGTAACGCCACAACCTAGCAGACCCATATATGAGGCTCCATGCGCCCTTCCAACCGTACCCCTGACCAGATGCGTGCCGTTTCGCTGGAAGCCGGGTTTTCCCGCCATGCCGAGGGGTCGTGCTTGGTCAAGTTCGGCAACACCCATGTGCTGGTCACCGCCAGCCTGGAAGAAAAAGCCCCGCCCTTTCTGAAGGGTTCGGGCAAGGGCTGGGTCACGGCCGAATACGGCATGCTGCCCCGCTCGACCCATGATCGCATGCGCCGCGAAGCGGCCGCCGGCAAGCAGTCGGGACGCACCCAGGAGATCCAGCGGCTGGTCGGGCGCTCCTTGCGCGCGATTTGCGACCTGTCGGCGCTGGGCGAACGCCAGATCACGGTGGACTGCGACGTGCTGCAGGCCGATGGCGGCACCCGCACGGCGGCCATCACCGGCGGCTTCGTGGCGTTGGGCCAGTGCCTGGCCTTCATGAAAAAGACCGGCATGGTCACCGCGCCGGTTATCAAGGATCACGTCGCGGCGATTTCCTGCGGCATCTACAAGGGCACCCCGGTGCTGGACCTGGATTACGACGAAGACTCCAACGCCGAGACCGATGCCAATTTCGTGCTGACGGGTTCGGGCGGTCTGGTCGAGGTTCAGGGCACCGCCGAAGGCGCGCCCTTCAGCGAGGAACAGTTGCTGGAATTGCTCAAGCTGGCGCGCAAGGGCGTCGGCGAATTGGTCGACCTGCAGAAAAAGGCGCTGGCGTGAGATTGCCGCGCGGTAGCCAGCTCGTCGTCGCCTCGCACAACGAAGGCAAGGTGCGCGAGATCAAGGCGCTGCTGGGGCCGCACGGCATCGTGCCGCTCAGCGCCGGTTCGCTGGGCCTGCCCGAACCGGAAGAAACCGCAAAGACGTTTGCCGGCAATGCCGAACTCAAAGCCCGCGCCAGCGCGCAGGGCAGCGGTCATGCGGCGCTGGCCGATGATTCCGGCCTGTGCGTCGAGGCGCTGGGCGGCGATCCCGGTATTTATTCGGCGCGCTGGGCGGGTGAGACCAAAGACTTCAGCATCGCCATGACGCGCATCGAAAGCGAATTGAAGGCCAAGGGCCTGACCACCAGCGCTGCCAAGTTCGTCTGCGCCCTGTCGCTGGCGCTGCCGTCGGGCGAAATTCAAACCTTTGAAGGCGAAGTGCATGGCACGCTCACCTTCCCGCCGCGCGGCGATCACGGCTTCGGCTATGATCCCATTTTCATCGCCGACGGCATGGACCAGACCTTCGCCGAAATCGATCCGGCGCAGAAACATGCCATGAGCCATCGCGCCAGGGCGTTCGAGAAACTTCTGCACTCCGGCATCTTCGTGGAGTCGCTTTAGCTTGGCATTCGGCGTTTACGTCCACTGGCCGTTCTGCGCCGCCAAGTGTCCTTATTGCGACTTCAACTCCCATGTCCGCGAGCAGATAGAAGAAGATGCCTGGGTCGACGGCATCATGTCCGAACTGGGTTGGGTGGCGCAAAAGCAAGGCGACCGCCCGGTGGTGGAAACCATCTTCTTCGGCGGCGGCACGCCGTCGCTGCTGCAGGGCAAATCCGTCGGGCGCATCCTGCAGAAGATCGCCGCGCTGTGGCCGATGGCCAACGACGCCGAAATCACGCTGGAAGCCAATCCGGCGTCCGCCGATGCAGCACGCTTCGCCGATTATCGCGCGGCGGGCGTCAACCGTGTCTCGCTGGGCGTGCAGGCGCTGAACGATGCCGATCTCAAACGTCTTGGCCGGCTGCATGACGTGGCCGAAGCCAAGGCCGCGCTCAAAATGGCGATGGGCGTTTTTGACCGGGTTTCACTGGATCTGATCTATGCCCGCCCCGATCAGACCGATGCGCAGTGGCGTAGCGAATTGCGCGAGGCCCTCAGCTTCGGCACTGAGCATCTGTCGCTCTACCAACTGACCATCGAGCCGGAGACGCCCTACGCGCTGCTGCACAGGAATGGCAGCCTGCAGATTCCCGACGACGACATTGCTGCCGGGCTCTATGAGACGACGCAGGAAATGACGCAGGCGGCGGGCGTGCCCGCTTACGAGGTTTCCAATCACGCGCGACCCGGTGCGGAAAGCCGTCACAACCTGATTTACTGGCGTTATGGCGATTATGCCGGCGTCGGTCCTGGCGCCCATGGACGGCTGTCACTCGATGGTCAGCGCACCGCTACCGCCGCGATCAAGCTGCCGGAACGCTGGCGCGATTGCGTCGGCAAAAGCGGCCACGGTTTTTCCGAGCGCATGGCGATTTCCAGCGACGAAGCGGCGCGCGAGCATCTGCTGATGAATTTGCGCCTGGCCGAAGGCATAGACCTAGCGGCCTATGAAACGCGCTGGGGCACGCGGCCCGACGCGGCCAAGATCGCCGCCATGGAGCAACAGGGCTTTGTCGCCGTGAAAGACGGCATCCTGACAGCCACGCCCAGCGGGCGCCTGCTGCTGAACCGTGTCATCGAAGAATTGCTGAACTAGAATCCGGGCCGCAGGAACGTCGTCGGCGCGGGGCTGACCACCACAGGTCCGTTGGCATTCATTTCCAGCACTGCCAGCCCGCGTTCCGATGTGCCGTCGGCGGCGAAGCGGAAGATGCCGCTGACCCCGGAAAAGCCATTGGGGTCCATCAGCGCCGCGGGCGTGAAGCGGTGATAAGCCTCGCCCTGTGACAGCAGCGCCACCAGCGACACCGCGTCATAGGCCAGGTTCGCCAGGCTTGCCGGTTCCGCGCCGAAAGCGTTGCGGTACTTGCCGACGAAATCCGCGTCGGCATTGGGCGAGGGCGCGGCATACCAGGCGCCCTGCAGGCTGGGTTCGCGCGCCAGCGCGGCTTCTTCCCATAGGCCCGTGCCCAGC
Organism: uncultured Alphaproteobacteria bacterium; assembly: GCA_903837555.1. Taxonomy (GTDB): domain Bacteria; phylum Pseudomonadota; class Alphaproteobacteria; order Micropepsales; family Micropepsaceae; genus Rhizomicrobium. The sequence goes on along the minus strand of CAILUV010000079.1, from coordinate 17,691 downwards.
AACTTCACCTTGCCGCGCGCCATGCCGTCCTGCGACAGGGTCGGCCCGATGGCGCGCAGGATGGTGCCGCCCTGGGGAATGAACACCGCGTCGGCGCCGCTTTTGGCGATGGCGGCGGCGGGCGCGGCGACGGCGGCGGCGTTGGGCGCGAAGCGCTCCATGCTGACGATGTTGCCCTTGTTGGCGGCAACGGATTCCTGGAAGGCGGCCTGCGCCACATCACCGTAAGCGGTCTGCGGCACCAGCGCCGCGAACTGGCGATGGCCGCGGCTGACGGCGTAGGACACCACGCGGCGCACTTCGTTGCGCGGCAGGAAACTCAGAAGATAAACACCATTGCCCGCCACGGTGCGCTCGGTCGAGAAGGCCAGCACCGGCACGGCGCGGTCGCGCGCGATCGGCGCCACCGCCGACACCGAAGCGCCGAACAGCGGCCCGACAATGACTTCCGCGCCCTGGTTCAAAAGCTGCTGGGCGGCCTTGGCCGCGCCCGCGCCGCCATTGCCTTCATCGGCGGTCATCAGAAGAATGCGCGGATTGCCGGCATCGAACATGGCCAGTTGGGCGGCCTTCATCATCGAGGCTGCCAGCGCGCGGGTGGCGGGTGCGGTGCTGGAAAAGGGCAGGATCACGCCGACCCGCACCGGGGTGCCCTGGGGCAGGCCGGGCAGGCGCAGATAGGTGGGCATGTCCCGGTCCAGCGGATTGGCGGCAATCGGCGCCTGGGGCGCGGCCACCATGGGCGGCGGCGGCGGCGGGGCGGGCCTGGCCGTGCAACCGGCTATCGCGACAGCCAAGGCAATGGCACATAGGCGGGACAGGGAACGCAATGTCATCGAAACATCCTTTGGGGCACGAACTTAAGCCTTTGGACGCGGGCGGTAAATCACCGGATCGCGGCAGTTTGGCGGCAGGCCAAATTCCGGCAGGTCTGTATGTGGTGGCCACCCCCATCGGCAATGCCCGCGACATATCCCTAAGAGCGCTGGATATCCTCAAAGGTTGCGACGTGATCGCCGCCGAAGATACCCGCGTCACCTCCAAGCTGCTGGCGATTCACGGCATCTCCCGGCCGCTGGTCCCCTACAACGACCATAACGCCCCCGAAATGCGGCCGCGCCTCATCGGGCGCATGGCCCATGGCGAGGTGGTGGCGCTGGTCAGCGATGCCGGCACGCCGCTGGTGTCGGACCCCGGTTACAAGCTGGTGCGCGAGACGATTCAGGTGGGCCTGCCTGTGGTGGCGATCCCCGGCGCGTCGGCGCCGCTGGCCGGACTGACGCTCAGCGGCCTGCCGTCCGACCGGTTTTTGTTCGCGGGCTTTCTTCCCTCGCGGCAGGGCGAGCGCAACACCGCGCTGGAAGAACTCAAAAGTGTGCGCGCCACGCTGATCTTTTTTGAATCGGCGCAGCGGCTGGCGGAATCCCTGAGCGCGATGGCTTTGGTGCTGGGCGATCGCCCAGCCGCGATGACGCGCGAACTGACCAAGATGCACGAGGAAGTGCGGCGCGGCACGCTGTCGGAGCTGGCGGCGCATTATGAAAAGGCCGGCGCGCCCAGGGGCGAGGTGACGCTGCTGGTGGGGCCGCCCGGCGAAGTGGTGACTGATAACGCCAGGATCGATGCCGCGCTGACGGCGGCGCTGGAATTCATGCCGGTCAAGGCGGCGGCCAACATGATCGCCGATCTGACCGACGGTTCGCGCAAACAGATCTATGCCCGGGCGCTGGAATTGAAAGATGGTGCCTGAAGAATTGAAAACAGGTCGGCAGGCCGCCCATCAACGCGGCCATCGCAGCGAAAGCATCGCGGCGCTGTGGCTGCGGCTCAAGGGCTACCGGATTCTGGCGCGGCGGTTGAAAACCCGTGCCGGGGAAATCGACCTAGTGGCGGCCGCGCCCTTCGGTCCGGTCTGCTTTATCGAGGTAAAAGCGCGGTCAGACGCGCGCGCGGTGGCGGAATCGGTGCTGGCGGGGCAGCAGACTCGCATTGCCCGCGCCGCCTCCCTATATCTGGCCAGCCGGCCGCATCTTTCGCAGCGCGGCAGCCGTTTTGATATCGTCGCCATCGCGCCCCGGGCGCTGCCGGTGCATCACCGGGATGTGTGGCGGGCTGACATTTAACGATAGAGAGTTTGTCATGGCGCTGACCGTCGCAATCCAGATGGACCCGATCGAGCGGATCGATATCGGCGGCGATTCCACCTTTGCCCTGGCGCTGGAAGCGGAAAAGCGCGGCCATGCCATGGTCTATTATGGCCCGCGCGATCTGTCGTTCCGCGACGGCAAGGTGACGGCGCATGTGCGCAGCCTGAATGTGCGCGCGGTGAAGGGCGATCACTTCACGCTGGGCGACTTCCATGTGATGGACCTGTCAAAGGCCGATGTGGTTCTGATGCGCCAGGATCCGCCCTTCGACATGGCCTACATCACCGCCACGCATATTCTGGAGCGCATCCACCCCCAGACTTTGGTGGTGAACGATCCAAAGGAAGTGCGCAACGCGCCGGAAAAACTGTTCGTCACCGAATTCGCCGAATTCATCCCGCCGACACTGATCACCACGGACCTGCGCGAAATCCGCGCCTTCCGCGACGAGTTCCAGGACATCATCCTCAAGCCGCTGTACGGCAATGGCGGCGCGGGCGTGTTCCGCGTCAAACAGGATGACGAGAATTTCGGTTCGCTGATGGAGATGTTCACCCAGTTCTACCGCGAACCCGTCATTGTGCAGCGTTACCTGCCGGATGTGCGCAAGGGCGACAAGCGCATCATTCTGGTGGACGGCGAATTTGCCGGGGCCATCAACCGGGTGCCGGTCTCGGGCGAAGCCCGTTCCAACATGCATGTGGGCGGCAAGCCGGAAGCCACCGAGCTGACGGCGCGGGAAAAGGCGATATGCGCCGCCATCGGGCCAGAGTTGAAGAAACGCGGGCTCATCTTCACTGGGATCGACGTGATCGGTGACTATATGACCGAGATCAACGTTACCTCCCCGACCGGCATCCACGAGGTGCGCCGTTTCGGCGGCGCCGACATCGCCGCGCTGGTCTGGGACGCCATTGAAAGAAAACGGAAATGATCACGGTCAGGCGGTCGGACGAACGCGGTCACAACAAGATCGACTGGCTGGAATCGCGCCACTCCTTCTCGTTCGGCGACTATTACGACCCCGCCCATGAAAGCTTCGGCCCGCTGCGCGTGATCAACGAAGACTGGATCAAGGGCGGCGCGGGCTTTCCGCCCCATCCGCACCGCGACATGGAAATCGTCACCTGCGTTCTGGACGGCGCCATCGCCCACAAGGATTCCACCGGCGGCAGCGGCACGATCCGTCCCGGCGAAATCCAGCGCATGAGCGCGGGCACCGGCATCACCCATGCCGAATTCAACGCCAGCCCGAATGAGACCTGCCATCTGCTGCAGATATGGATCGTGCCGTCAAAGCGCGGCATCGAGCCCGGCTATGAGCAGAAGTCCATCAGCGCCGAGGCGGTGAAAAATCATTTCGGCCGCATCGCCGCGCCGGAGCCGCGCGAAAACGAAGTGCGGCTGGTGCAGGACGCGGAAATCTGGGTCGCCAAACTGGATGCCGATGTCGAGGCTATCCATCCGCTGGCGCAGGGCCGCAAGGCCTGGCTACAGGTTGCCAGTGGTGAAATCACGCTGGGCGAGGAAACGCTGAAAGCCGGCGACGCCGCCGCCATCACCGACCTGGCCCAGGTCACCGTGCATTCCAAGGCGCCCAGCGAAGTGCTGCTGTTCGACTTGACCTGATTATTTCGTGGTCGCGATGACCGTGATCTCCACCTTTACGCCGCGCAGCAGGTTGCTGACTTCGACGAAGGTGCGGGCCGGATAGGGCGGCTTGAAATAGCTGGCATAGACCGCGTTCACGGCGGCGAAGTCGTTCACGTCGGTGACATAGACCGTGGCCGATACCACATCGTCCAAAGTCAGGCCCGCCGCCGACAGGGTCAGCGCGATATTGTCGATCACGCGCCTGGTCTGGGTGGTGACGTCGAGCTTGCTGTAATCGGTCTTGCCCGCGGGATCGAACGGCAGCGAGCCGGACAGGAACAGCAGGTTACCGGTCTTGATCGCTTGCGAATACGGCCCGATCGCCTTGGGGGCATCGGTCGATTGCACCAGGGTCTTTTCCGCCAGCGCGGGCGAAGCGCAGGCAAGCACCATCGCCAGCGCCAATCCGAATACGCGCATCGTTATCTCCTGAACGGGAAGGATTACTTGGAAAGACCGAAACGGCTCTTGTAGCGCGCGTCGAGGCCCGAGACCGGGAAGTAGATAAACACGTCGGTCGTGCCGAACTGGCGGTCCACCACAGCGCCGTCGCCGATGCCGCAGCCGGCGCGCACATAGCCCTTGAGGATCGCGGGCAGGCTGCGAATGGCTTCGCGCGGCTCGATCGCCTCTTTGGGCATCCGGTTCATGTCCACGAACAGTTCGGGGCGCGCCCGGACCTGCAGTTGCGCAGGCATGGGATGGAAATGGTGCAGATAGGCCAGCGGCAACGCCATCTCTTCCACATTGGTGCCGGGCAGCGAGGCGCAGCCGAACATCATGTCGATGTCGAAACGGGCGACATAGGCCATCAGGCCCTTCCACAAAAGCTGCATGGTGCCGGGACGGGCGCGGTAGCTTTTCAGGATGCAGGAACGGCCCAGCTCCAGATATTTGGTGTCGCGCGGCATGCCGCTCAGCATGGCCGACAGGTCGAACTCGCTGGAAGTGTAGAAGCCGCCGACCTTGGCGGCGTCCTTTTCGCGGGTCAGGCGATAGGTGCCCACCACCAGCGGCTGGCCGTCTTCGTCATGGGCGTCGCGGTCGACCACCAGCAGGTGGTCGCAGACATCGTCGAATTTATCGAAGTCGCGCCCGCTCTCGCGCATTTGCGGCGAGGGGATGGCGCTCATTTCTTCATAAAAAACGGAATAGCGCAGGCGCTGCGCCTGTTCGACTTCCAGCTCGGTTTCCGCCAGGCGCACTTCCAGCGCCCCGGAAACCGCGAGTACCGGCCACTGCTCCACGCGTCCCTCGAAAGGTCCCGCTTCGTAAATGTTGACCACGATCGCTTCCCGTTTGGCGCGGCATCCCCACGACTCGCCGCGCCGATCCTGTGCTCTGGGTAAGACCCAAATGCGACAGTTTGGCAATTTTACCCCATCCCGACCCCAGGGAGCAATGATTTGTGACAATCGGTGAACGGGCGGCAATGAAATGGCGTTAATCCGGGATAGGGGTGCTTGGGGACCTGCGGGACCACAAGGCCAGCGTCAGGATGACGGCCAGTACGCCAGCCAGAGCGGAATAGAGGAAAAACACGGTGTAACCGGCCCCCAGGGCGGCCGGCGAGACCTGAGACTTTTCCATTGCATTTGCGAAGCCGGTGCCGCCCTGAAACAGCCCATGGAACATCGCGCCCAGCCCGCCGCTTTCGCTGCCGCGCGCCACCCCTTCGATTATGGCGCCGGACTGCGAAGCCATCAGCTTGCCCGGCACCGCATAGAGGGAAGAAAAGAGCGCGTACTGCGTGGCGGTGAAGCCCTCGCTGGTCAGCGACGACATGTACGCGATCAGGCAAACACCAGCGAAGGCGCCCGTGATGTTCTCGACGCCGATCACGGCAAACAGGGTTGGCAGGTCCGGGCCCGCCATAGCCACGAAGATGAACATGGCATTGGAGAGAGGCTGGGCGAAGGCGCCGATCAAAAGACTGTTCATCAGTCCCAGACGCGCCACCGATAATCCGCCGAGGAAGACGCCGAAGACGGTGGCGAACACGCCAAACACCTTGCGCACCTCGGCGATCTCCAAAGGCGTGTAACCGACATCGAGATAGAAGGGCGTCATGATGTTCAGCAGGAAGTCGGAAAGGCGATAAAAGCAGATCATCGCCAAAATCAGCCCGGCGCTCTTGCCATAGCGGCGGAAGAACACGGCCAGCGGTTCGCCAAGCGCATGGTAGAGATAGACGCCCGGCCGCGTCTTGGCGTTTGGCAGCGGCGTGGCGGCCAGGCCCACCAGCACCAGGCCCACAACCACGAAGATGAAGGAAAACAGGGCCGCGCCCGAGCCGACCCAGTTCGCGCGCAGTCCCGCGGCCAGCGGATCGAGCCACAGGCTGCCCAGCACCTTCTCCAGAATATCCATGTTGCCCGAAAGCCCGGTGCCGAGCAGCAATGCTGCGATCAGAAGCATCACCAACCGCGCCATCCATTCCAGTGCTTCACTCACGGGGTGACTGGGGATGGCATCCGTGGGGATTGTTCTGATGATGCGCTTCTTCTCGGCTGGCGCCAGCAGCACCGCGCCGATGCCCACCAGCATGAAGGCGCTCATGACGGCGTAGGAAAAATTCCAGCCGATCCATTCGGCCAGGATCAGCGGCACCGCGCCCGCCACAAGCATGGCGATCCGATAGCCCCAGGTGTAAGCCGCCGCCATCGCGCCCTGGCGCGACGTATCGGTGGCTTCGATACGCCATGCATCAATCACGATATCCTGCGTCGCGCCGAAGAAGCCGGTGAGCACGGCGAAGGCGGCAACTGCTCCCAGGCTGGTGGCGGGATTGCTGATCGAGATCAGCGCCAGACCCGCCGCAATGGCAAGCTGCGCCACCAGCATCCAGGCGCGGCGATGGCCGAGCGCAGCATCCAGAAAAGGCACCCGGGTGCGGTCCATCAACGGCGCCCAGAGAAACTTGAACGCATAGACCAGCGTCGCCAGCCCGAAGAAGGCGATGGTCTGAAGCGACAGATTGGACTGGCGCAGCCAGGCCGACAGCGTGTCGAAGATCAGCAGGAAGGGCAGGCCGGCCGAAAAACCCAGGGCCAGCATCACAAGGATGTGACGCTCTCCATACGCAGCCAGTCCAGCGAAACGGTCAGAAGACGCAGCCATGCCAATCCCCGGGGGCGTGATTCAGGGGCTTTCTATATCACGCTATGCGCGAACTCAGGCCACCGCGGCGGAATGCTCTTCGCTGGGGAAGAGCATCAGGAACATCTCTTCCAGTTCGGCCGGGTCCACCGGCTTGGTGAGGAAGCCGTCCATGCCCGCCTGCTGGCAGGCGCGCTTGCCTTCTTCCAATGCGTCGGCGGTCAGCGCCACGATGGGCGTGCGGCGGCGGCCCGAACGTTCCTCGCCGGCGCGGATGGCGCGCGCAGCCTCGATGCCGTCCATGCCGGGCATGTGAATGTCGGTCAGCAGCAGATCATAAGTGCCATCCATCATCGCCTGCACGGCGGCGTTGCCGGTCGTCACTTCGACCACGCTATGGCCGCGGCGGCGCAGCAGCTCGCGGATCAGCATCATGTTGATGGGATTGTCCTCGGCCAAGAGGATGCGCAGGCCGTTTTCGGCGGACGGTGTCATCACCGCAGGCCCCACGCTGCGCGCGGCCGCGGGATGGTCTTCCAGAAAGGGCGCGGGGATCGCGGGCGGCTCGAAGTCGGGATAGTCGGGCGCTTCCAGCACCGGCTGCGGCGCGGCGAACCGGGGCGGCGCGGTGACCAGCGGCGGTAGTTCGTCCGGCGCGGCGGCTTCGTGCGCGGGCACCGCCTGCGGGTCCAGGCAGCCTGACGCTTCGGGTTCGTAGGTTGCGGGGGCGAAATCGCGGCGGTCGCCGCAACACAACAGCAGGCGTTCCACCAGCGAAGCCTGACGCACCGGCTTCACCAGATAGCCGGCAAAGCCGAGGTTGCGCATCTCCGCCAGGCTACCGCGGGCATTGGGCGTCAGCAGCACCAGTGCCGGAACCGCCGGATCGGGATGCACCGTGAGGTCCGGCACATGGCCGGTCCCGGCATCGATCAGCACCGCATCGATCGCGCCCTGGGGATCGGCGGGAATGCCGCCTGCGGCTGCGATCTGCAGATACATGCCTTCGCGCAGCGCCTTGTTCTTGCTCATCACCGCCACGCGCATGCCTTTGAGCGGCGCATGGTCTTCGCGGGCGGGCGTGACGATGGTCGCGGGCATCGTGAACCAGAAGCTGGAACCACCTTCGGGCGCGGCATCAACGCCGATCTCGCCGCCCATCGTGTCGACCAGGCGCTTGGAAATCGCCAGGCCCAGACCGGTGCCGCCGAACTTGCGGGCATGGCTGGCATCGGCCTGCACGAATTCCTGGAAGATTTCCTGGCGCTTGGCGGGCGGCACGCCCACGCCGGTGTCGCGCACTTCAAAGCGCAGGAAGGGCGTCCCGTTTTGCGCGATGGTTTTGACTTCGACGCAGACGCCGCCTTTTTCGGTGAACTTGACGGCATTGCCCATCAGGTTGGTGATCACCTGACGCAGGCGGCCTTCATCGGCCAGGATCTTCAGCGGCACGTCGGGCGCGATGATGGTGGTGACTTCCACGCCCTTGGCCTGGCCGCGCGGGCACAGAAGCTCGGTGACGTTGCACAGCATGGTGCGCAGGTCGACCTCGTCCTCGTCCAGGTGCAGCATGCCGGCTTCGATCTTGGAGAAGTCCAGGATATCGCCGATCAAGGTCAGCAGTGCTTCGCCCGACTGGGTGATGGCTTCCGCATAGGTGCGCTGCTCAGGTCGCAGCTCCGTCTCCAACAGAAGACGCCCCATGCCCAGCACGCCGTTCATCGGCGTGCGGATTTCGTGGCTCATGGTGGCCAGGAAGCCGGACTTGGCGCGGCTGGCTTCCTCGGCGCTTTCCTTGGCCTCGGTCAGCGCGTTTTCCAGCGTCTTGCGGTCGGTGATGTCGCGGCCGACGCTTTGCACTTCGACCAGGCGGCCATGGGCATCGCGCACCGCGAAATCTTCCCAGGCGATCCAGCGATAACCCTGCGCGGTTTTCACATGCTGGTCGTAGCGCGCGCGGTTGCGGCCCGATTCCAGAAAACTGCCGAACAAGGGCGCGCGGCTTTCGGGATGCGGCTCGGGCGCGAAGGGATAACCGATGGCGCGCGCCGGGATCAGGCCGAAAAGCTGGAAGAAGGCATCGTTGCCATAGGTGAGACGGCTGGAGGCATCGCGGCGGAAGATGGCGTCGCCCTGCGCGTCGACCAGCCCCTTGTAACGCGCCTCGCTCTGGTTCAGCCGCGCATTCATCATCGCGGCATTCTTCAGCGAGGCTTCCAGGCGGCCCGCCACGGTTTTGAGCTGGGTGCTCTGGGCCTCCAGCATTTCCTCGCGTTCGCGCGCCGACAGGATGTTGGTCAGCAGGAAGGCCAGCGCCACGGCCACCAGGGCGCCGAAGCTGAACGGCGCGATCAAAGTCAGATGGCCCGACCACAGGATGTCGGCGATGGCGGCCACCAGCATGACGCCGGCCACCACCCCGAACACGATCCTGATGACCCGCGCAAATGACATTGCCGGACAAAACCCCTGATTTCCGCGGCAATCCTGGCCCGCAGTCCCTTCAGAAACGCTTAAAGTTCCTCCGAATTTGTTAACCGCCGGCCCCTGCGGCATCAAGATTTCCGGGGATAAAAGTGTTTTAAAAACAGACGCTTAGATGTTTACCCCGTCGCCGCCCGGCCGGTGTCACAAAAGCTTTGCAGGACTGTGATGTTCGTGATGGCGGAGGGGTGTGGATTGCGCCCGACTTACGACCTCCGGGGCCTCTTTTGACCGATATCAGCTTGAGCCAACCTGCCGACCTGACCGACCGATCCCAGGGCACGCGCCGCGCCGGCGCGGGCGACACGCGCTTTCGCCTGCTGGCCCTGTCGGCCGCCATCCTCGTGCTGCTGATCTTTGCGGGCGTCATCGGTGCGCTGATCCACGGCTCGATGCCGGCTTTCAAGGCGTATGGCTTCGGCTTCCTGACCGAAGAAGCCTGGCGCCCCAGCCGCGAAATCTTCGGCGCGGTCGGCCCGATCTACGGCACGCTGGTCACCAGCGCCATTGCCATGATCATCGCCCTTCCGGTGGGCATCGGCATCGCCATCTTCCTGACCGAACTGTGCCCGCGCTTCCTGCGCCGTCCCATCGGCATCGCCATCGAGCTTCTGGCCGGTATCCCGTCGATCATCTACGGCATCTGGGGCCTGTTCGTGTTCGCCCCCTTCTTCCAGGCCTATGTCCAGGAACCGGTGATCATGGCGCTGGACGGCGTGCCGGTGCTGGGCACGCTGTTCGGCGGCGTGCCGTACGGCATCGGCATCTTCACTGCCGGCCTCATCCTTTCGATCATGATCCTGCCCTTCATCGCCGCAGTGACCCGCGACGTGTTGGAAACCGTGCCGTCGGTGCTGAAAGAAGCCGCCTATGGTGTCGGCGCCACCAACTGGGAAGTCATCCGCAAGGTGGCGCTGCCCTATTCGCGCGCCGGCGTGGTGGGCGGGGCAATGCTGGCGCTGGGCCGCGCCCTGGGCGAAACCATGGCCGTCACCTTCGTGATCGGCAACGCGCACCGCATCGACCCGTCGCTGTTCGCGCCCGGCACCTCGATCTCGGCCTCCATCGCCAATGAATTCACCGAAGCGACCTCCGAGCTCTATGTCTCCTCGCTGGTCGAACTGGGCCTGCTGCTGTTCGTCATTACCTTCATCGTCCTGGCCTGCGCGCAGCTGATGCTGCGTTCCATGGAAAAGGGGCAGGGCAAGTAACATGGTGATCAATCAGGGTTTGTATTTCCGCCGCCGCCTCGCCAACACGACCTTTATTGTGCTGTCGCTCAGCGCCGCTGTGTTCGGCCTGATCTGGCTGACCTTCATCCTGTGGGAGCTGCTGGCCAATGGCGTCGCCGCGCTGGGCCCGCATCTGTTCCGCGAATCCACGCCGCCGCCCGGCACGCCCGGCGGTCTGGCCAACGCCATCTTCGGCAGCGTGGTGATGAGTTTGGGCGCGGTGCTGCTGGGAACGCCGATCGGCATTTTCGCCGGCACCTATCTGGCGGAGTATGCGCGCTATGGAAAGCTCGCCTTCGTGGTGCGCTTCGTGAACGACATCCTGCTGTCGGCCCCGTCCATCGTGATCGGCCTGTTCATCTATCAGTTAATGGTCGCGCCAATGGGCCATTTCTCGGGTTATGCCGGTATCGCGGCTCTGACCGTGATCGTGATCCCGGTGGTGGTGCGCACCACAGAGAACATGCTGCTGCTGGTGCCCAACAGCTTGCGCGAAGCCGCCTCGGCGCTGGGCGCGCCGCAAAGCTTCGTCATCAAGCTGGTGACCTGGAAGGCGGCCCGCGCGGGCATGATCACCGGCGTCCTGCTGGCCGTCGCGCGCATTTCGGGCGAAACCGCGCCCTTGCTGTTCACCGCGCTGAACAACCAGTTCTGGTCGACCGACCTCAACGCCCCGATGGCTTCGCTGCCGGCGGTGATCTTCAAGTACGCGCTGTCTCCTTACGAAGACTGGCACGACTTGGCCTGGGCCGGCGCGCTGCTGGTCACGGCCACCGTGCTGACGCTTTCCATCGCCGCTCGCATGCTTTCCAATCAAAAACGGACCTGATCCATGGACACCGCCGTTCACCTCACCCCCACCCATCACGTCGCGGCGTCCGCTGACGAAAAGGCCAAGGTCGATATCCAGGATCTGAACTTCTATTACGGCGACAGCCGGGCGCTGAAGGGCATCACCCTGCCGCTGATGGAGCGCAAGGTGACGGCCTTTATCGGCCCGTCGGGTTGCGGCAAGTCCACTCTGCTGCGCGCCATCAACCGTATCTTTGAACTGTATCCCGGCCAGCGCGCCGACGGCGCCATCATGATGGATGGCGAGAACCTGCTGAAGGTCAAGGACAAGAACCTGCTGCGCGCGCGCGTCGGAATGGTGTTCCAGAAGCCGACGCCGTTCCCCATGTCGATCTATGACAATGTCGCGTTCGGCATAAAGCTGTATGAGCGCATCCCGCGTTCGGAGATGGACGGCCGCGTCGAAGACGCGCTGACCCGCGCCGCCCTGTGGGGCGAAGTGAAGGACAAGCTGAATGCCAGCGGCCTTTCGCTGTCGGGCGGCCAGCAGCAGCGCCTTTGCATCGCGCGCAGCGTGGCGACGCGCCCGGAAGTGATCCTGCTGGACGAGCCCTGCTCGGCGCTGGATCCGATCTCGACCGCCAAGATCGAAGAGCTGATCGAGGAACTGGCGAACGACTACACCATCGTGATCGTCACCCACAACATGCAACAGGCGTCGCGCTCCAGCGACTACACCGCCTTCATGTATCTGGGCGAACTGATCGAATACGGAGCCACGGACAAGATTTTCACCGCGCCGGATAACAAGCGCACCGAACAGTACATCACGGGTCGCTTCGGTTAGAGGCGGGTGAAAGATAGACAAAAGGCCGCCCCGTGAAGGGCGGCCTTTTTCGTATGTGATGTACACCTGCTTACGAGACGTAATCTTCCGGCCTGGTCTCGTCGTGACGCACCGGCTTGGCCACCAGGTTCATCACGAAGGTCACGCCATAGCTGACCGCCAGGTTCAGCAGCAGGGCGCTGACGGCGGCATAGGCGGGGAATTCGATCCCAAACAGCGAAATGGTGAAGGTCGAGCTCTTGAAGGCGAGCTGCGACACCATCCAGGTGCCGGTGATCAGGCCCGTCGCCCAGCCCGCCAGCAGAGCCATGGGATGGCAATAGCGGGTGTACAGCGCCAGCAGCACCGAAGGCAGGGTCTGGCACATCCAGATGCCGCCCAGAAGCTGAAGCTGGATGGCGTAGGTGCTTTGCAGTTCCAGCACGAAGATCAGCGCGCCGAACTTCACCACGATCGACACGATCTTGGCGACGTTGGATTCCTGCGCCGCGGTGCATTTGGGGTTGATGAACTCGCGGTAGATGTTGCGCGTGAACAGGTTGGCGCAGGCGATCGACATGATCGCGGCGGGCACCAGCGCGCCGATGGCGATGGCGGCGAAGGCAAGCCCCGCAAACCAGGCCGGGAACATCTTCAGGAACAGCGCCGGCACCGCGAAATTGTTGCCGAAAGCGGCGAAGCCGTCGGCATAATTCGGATCGGTGCGCACGTCGGCGGCGATGGCCATGTAGCCCAGCAGCGCGATCAGCGCCAAGGCCAGCGAGTAAGCCGGCAGGATCATGGCGTTGCGGCGCACGACCTGGCTGCTGGACGAGGACAAGAGCCCCGTCACCGCATGCGGATACAGGAACAGCGCCAGGATCGAACCCAGCGCCAGCGTGGCATAGGCGAATTCTGCGCCCAGATTGTTGCCCACGCCCTTGGCCAGCAGCATGGTCTTTTCCGGCACCGCATCGAACACCGCGCCGTAACCGCCAAGCTGCATCGGGATGAAGATGATGGCGGCGAAGACGGTGATGTAAACCAGAAGATCCTTGACCACCGCGATCAAAGCAGGGGCACGAAGGCCGCTGGAGTAGGTGTAGAAGGCCAGGATGGTGAAGGCGATCAGCAGCGGCATGTCCACGGGGCCGAAGCCCGGCAGATTCCATGAGAAATTGATGCCCAGCGCCGCCAGCACCACCTGCATGCCCACAAGCTGCAGCGCGATGTAGGGCATGGTGGCGACGATGCCGGTGATCGCGACGGCCAGCGACAGGCCGCGGCTGCCGAATCGTCCGCGCACAAAGTCGGCCGCCGTGACATAGTTATGCTTTCGCGCCACCGACCACAGACGGGGGAAGGCGACGAACAGCAGCGGATACATCAGGATGGTATAGGGCACGGCGAAAAAGCCGGGCGCGCCCGCGCCGAACATCAGGGCCGGCACGGCGATGAAGGTATAGGCGGTGTAGAGATCACCGCCCAGAAGAAACCATGTCACCCAGGTGCCGAAGCGGCGGCCACCCAGGCCCCATTCATCCAACTGCGTAAGGTCGCCGGCGCGCCAGCGCGACGCGACGAAACCAAGACCGGTGACCAGCGCGAACAGGCCAAGGAAAACCGTCAGCGTGACGGTATTGGGCTCCATGGTCATTTGCGCTTGCTTTCCTGGTACAGATAGACCGGCAGGATGCAGAGCGCGCCGAGGACGATCCACGACATCTGGAACCAGTAGAAGAAGGGAATGCCAATCAGCTTGGGCTCGATGCGGTTGTAAAACGGCACCCAGAGCAGCGCGATATACGGCAGCACCAGAAACAGATAGATCGGCTGGAATTTCCGGCGCGGCGGCGGCTTGTCTTCGTGCATTTCCCCTACCCCTTTACACACGCGCGCCGCCCGGCATCACCGGGCGGCGCGTATTCGATGACAGTTCTTTAGCGCGGCGGGCCGACAGGCTTGCCGTTTTCGTCGACGCTATAGGTGATGTTGGGGCCAATGCCCGACAGGATCAGCACCGCCGGCTCCTTGTCGCCCTTGCGCGAACCGTCCCAATGGATGCCGTCCTTGCGGTCGATCGCCACCGAACCGGCGCGCACCGGATAGGTGGTGCGTTCGTCATAGACGCTGCTGGACGAGGTCCACCAGATGCCGGAAATCACATAGGCCCAGCGTTCATTGTTGTGGAAGTGCGGCTTGGAGAAATTGCCGGGATACCAGCGGTACAGCACGGTGTACGGGCCGGGCTTGGACGGATCGCCGAACAGATAGCAGGTCTCCTGCTTGCCGACCGCGCCGGTGCACTTGATGTCCTTGGGCAGCACGACGCCGACGCGCTTGGGGTCTGGCAGCGGACCTTCGGGATCGGTGGCGAGGGTGCCGATCTTGGGATCGGACTGGGCGATGGCGGCGAACCCGGCGGCGCCGATACCAGCGGCGACGGCCGCGCCCAAAAGCAACTTGGCAACGGAATGCATGATCATCCTCTCCCTTGGTTTTGTGGGGCGGATGATAGGCGGGAACTGCGACCTTTTTAAAGGGTCGGGCTTGCTGCATCCGCCTTCGCGCATGCAGCAAGCAGATAGGAAGAGGCTTAAGCGCGCTTGCCGGCGAACACTAGGCCCAGACCGGCCAGCACGGCGGCGATGGCGGCGGCGGTGGGAATCCAGACATTGTGCGTTTCGGTGGTGTTGATCTCCAGCGGGCCGGCCTTCACCAGCGGCTCGGTCTCGGTCCAGCTGATGTTGCCCAGAACCAGTCCGGCAATGCCGGCAACGATCAGCACGATGCCCAGAATCATGATCGGCTTCATATGTCTCTCCCGCAATCGGATGGGCGATAGCTGCCCGGATATGGGGCAATAACGGGAGGAGCACCGGAAAAGTTCCCTACGCATCATCCGCGCCCGGCTTGTTCATGAGGCTGTTCACGCGATTGGTCAGCGTGTGCGCAGGCCGGACGCTTACGCATGCTCCCGAAAAGTGCAGTTGCAATCGAGGCGGGCAACATCACCCGGCTGGGGCATCGCGTGAGCATGCCTGGCGCGAAAGCGCGCGATGTGCTGCTGCATAAATGGGCCCAAAGTGTCGCGCTGCAACGCAGCAGAAACCGTTGACGATCAATATATTCAGGTGCAAAGTCATATTGCGTTGCAATAGGCCACCGGTATCCGGTACGTGCCGCAAATCGTCAGGGAAAAAACGCCTTAACCTCATGAGTAAAGGAGTTTCCCCATGCTGCGTACCCTCTCCACCACCGCCCTTCTCATTCTGGCCGTTACCACCGCCCAGGCCGCCACTGTTACGCCGGTCCAGTTCGCATCCATCGACGTCACCTATGGCGATCTCAACCTGGCCAAGCCGCAGGATGCCGCCATCCTGGCCGAACGCCTGCAGAGCGCGGCCCACGAAGTCTGCGCCAAGACCAACGATGCCTCCTCGTCCGTGCGCAAAATCCTGATGCGCCGCTGCGTGGAACAGGCGGTCAGCAAGGCCACGTCGCAAATCTGGGCCGAAATCGAGTCCAGCCCGCACCGCGCCATCCGCGCCAACCTGATGAGCGTGCGCCAGCAGGTGGCCAGCGCCGACATGCCCTGAGCCGTTCATCTGAAAAAGCCCACGGCATCCATATGCCGTGGGCTCTTCAGGTCTGAAGACCTATCGCGCCCCTGCGTTGATGCGGGCGTGATTGACAAGCGATCCCGCGCGGCATGAGGCTATGCCCATGCCGTCCGCGGATAGCCTGAATCAGGCGCGTGCCCTGCTGGAGCGTGGCCGCGCCGGTGAGGCGCGCGACGTGCTGGCCGCCGCCATGACGGGCGGCCATGACGGCGCGCCGGTGCGCAGCCTGATGGGCTTCATCCTGCACGAGTTGGGCGACGCGACGGGGTGCGCCCGTGAACTGAAAGAAGCCGTGCGGCTGGCGCCGGATGATGGCGCGGCTTGGTTCGCGCTGGCCTCGATCTGCTTCCGGCTGGGTGACGACGAACAGGCCGAAGCCGCCACGCGCAAAGCCATGGCGCTGGGCATGGACGATGCGCACGCCGCCGCGTTGCTGGGCCGTATCCTGGGCAAGCAGGGACGGCTGGAAGAAAGCGAAGCGGCCTGGCGCAAGGCGGTCGGCTTCAATCCCGCATCGCCGCAAGCCCAACGCGAACTGGCCGATCTGGTGTGGATGCGCACCGGCGATCTGGCCCGCGCCCGCGCCGCGCTGGATGCCGCGCCGCAAAGCGCGCAGATCGTGGCGGTGACGCTGCGCCTGCTGGAAGCCGCCGGCAAAGACGCAGCCGCTTATGCCTATGTCGCGGACCACGCAAAGCGCGATCCGTCGCTGCATGTGCTGGCGGCGCGCGCGGCACTGGCGGTCGATCCTGACGCCGCCGACACGCACCTGGCGGCGGCGCCGCGCGACAACAGCATCGCCCGCGCCAAGACCGAAATCGAAACCGACCTGGCGCTGGGCCGCACCGCACAGGCGATCACGCGCGCCGAAGTCTTGCGCAAGGCGCGCCCGAACGATCAATACGCCACCGCCTTGCTGGCCACGGCATACCGGCTGGCGGGCGATGCGCGCTATCACGCGCTGTATGATTACGATCGGCTGGTGCGGCGTTACACGATCGACGCTCCAACGGGCTGGACCAGCCTCGATCACTATCTGGATGATCTGGCTGCTGCGCTGGAGCGCATCCATGGTCCGCTGACGCACCCGATCGGCCAGTCGCTGCGCCATGGCAGCCAGACGATGCGAAACCTGGCCGACTATCCCGATCCCGCCATCCGCGCCCTGTTGGGTGCCGTCGACGCGCCGATCCGCCAGCACATCAAGGCCATTGGTGAAGTGTGTGACTACAAAATTGCCAGCGCCTGGTCGGTGCGGCTGAACGGCGGCGGCTTTCACCTGAACCACGTTCATCCCGAAGGCTGGCTGTCATCGGCCTTTTATGTGCGCCTGCCGAAAGTGGCGAGCGGCCACGAAGGCTGGCTGCAATTCGGCGAGCCGGGGCCGCCGACATCACCAAAGCTGGATGCCGATCATCTGGTACAGCCGCAGGCCGGCATGCTGGTGCTGTTTCCGTCGTACATGTGGCACGGCACCGTGCCGTTCGCGGGGTGCGAAAAACGCCTGACCTGCGCCTTCGATATCGTGCGCGCCTAGTTGCCCATGATGGTTTTGAGCTGCGCGGCGGTGTGCAGGCCATTGGCGGGGCCGCGCAGTTCGAACTTGGCCGATCCGCGCAAGCCGCCGCCGACCGGCACCGCATCAAAGCCGATCTCGTTCACTAGCCGCACACCGATGGCCAGGGTTGCCGCATTGGCCTGCCCCCTTTGAAGTGGTCCGACCTGAAGTATGGTTTTGACCACGGAGGAGAAGGGGAATGGCTAGGAAACGGCATAGTGCTGAAGGGATAGTTGGGAAGCTACGGCAGGTTGATGTGCTGCTGGCACAGGGCAAG
>CAILUV010000078.1 GCA_903837555.1 uncultured Alphaproteobacteria bacterium | reverse complement strand
CGGCTTTGCCAGCACGCGTGAATATGTCGAAGCCGGCCTCAATCCGCATGAAGACCCCAACCGCGCTTTTTACCTGCTGGGTAACCTCGGCCTGAGCGGCGATGAAAATCCGGCGACCCTGTCGGGCGGCGAGGCGCGCCGCGCCGCGCTGGCCCGCGCTTTGGCGCCGCGCCCCGATATTTTGCTGCTGGACGAGCCCACCAACCATCTGGATGTGCGCGCCATCGAATGGCTGGAAGGCGAACTGAAAGCCAGCAAGGGCGCGCTGGTGCTGATCAGCCATGACCGCCGCTTCCTGGAAAATCTATCGCGCGTCACGGTGTGGCTGGACCGGGGCAAGACCCATCGGCTGGAAAAGGGTTTTGCGTCTTTCGAAGCCTGGCGCGACGAAATCCTGGAACAGGAAGATACCGAGCGCCACAAGCTGGAACGCCGCATCGCTGCCGAGGAAGACTGGGTGCGCTATGGCGTGACGGGCCGGCGCAAGCGCAATGTCGGGCGGCTGGCGCGGCTGCGCGGCATGCGCACCGAGCGGCGCGAGCAGATTCGCCAGATCGGCACGGTCAAGATGGAAGCCGCTGAAGGCAGCACCGGCGGCACCAAGGTGATCGACGCCAAGGGCGTGGCGTTTGCCTATGGCGACCGCGACATCGTCAAGGATTTCTCGCTGCGCATCCATCGCGGCGACCGCATCGCCATTGTGGGGCCCAATGGCGCGGGCAAGACCACCTTGCTCAAGATTTTGATCGGTGAACTGGAAGCGCAGAAGGGCAATGTGAAGCTGGGGCAGGGGCTGTTGATGGCCCAGCTCGACCAGAACCGCACCAAGCTGCATCCCGAACAGTCGCTGGCGGCGGCTGTCACCGATGGCAGCGGCGACATGGTGATGGTGGCGGGCAAGCCGCGCCATGTGATGAACTATTTGCAGGACTTCCTGTTCACGCCGCAGCAGGCGCGTACGCCGGTGAAGGTTCTGTCCGGCGGCGAGCGGGCACGGCTGCTGCTGGCCAAGCTGTTTGCCACGCCCTCCAACTTCCTGGTGCTGGACGAACCCACCAACGATCTGGACCTGGAAACGCTGGACCTGCTGGAAGAAGTGATCGCCGATTACGAAGGCACCGCGCTGCTGGTCAGCCATGACCGCGATTTCCTGGACCGGGTGGCGACCCAGATCGTGCTGGCAGAAGGCGACGGCAGTTTCACCGAATATGCCGGTGGCTATGCCGACATGCTGGCCCAGCGCGGCGAAATCCCGGCAGGACGGGGCGAAGCCAAAAAGGCCACCTCTTCCGAGGCCCCGGCGGAAAGACCACGCCGTGTCTCCGCGCCGAAAATGAATTTCGCCGACGCCCATGCCCTGAAGGTGCTGCCCGAAAAGATCGCGGCGGCGGAACTTGAGATTGCGGCGCTGGAAGCAAGCCTGTCTGAGGACGGGCTGTATGCCAAAAACCCCAAGCGATTCACCGAGCTATCGGACAAGCTGGCCCAGATCCGCGCCCAGAAAGACGCTGACGAGGAACGCTGGCTGACGCTGGAAATGGCGCGCGAAGCCCTGGAACCCTGAAAGCCTGGAACCTTAACGAATTCGGAACGGCCCCCGCCCTGACGCGTTACTAGCGTGAGGTTCCCAGGTCAGTTCCCATGAAACGCGCCGCCGTTGCAGGATTTGCCGCAGGTATCGCCATGATGATCGGCGGGGCGCTGGGCGCAGTTTCCACCAGCGATCCCACGCCGTCGGACGACGTCGTTACCATCATGAATCCGATGATCGGCGGCCAGGCCATGCTGCCGGACCGTGACATCATGGAAAACCTGTCCGCTTCCCCCATGCATGGGCAGCTGGCTGCGGCGATGAAGGAATCGGGCGTGGCCGCGGCGCTGAAGGCCAATGGCCAGTTCACGGTTTTCGCGCCCACCAATGCCGCGTTTGCGGCGGCGGGCCAGCAGTCCAAATCCACTCTGGCGCGGCGCATGAGCTATCTGATCGTGCCGGGCAAATATGACTCCGCGGCGCTGCTGCGCACCATCAGCGAAGCAGGCGGCGAAGCGCGCCTGCGTACCGCCGAGGGCGGAATTCTGGTGGCGCGGATGAACGGCCCCACCAACATCGCGATCATGGATGAGAAGGGCGCGACTGCCAATATCGCCATCTACGACGTGCGCGATCGCAATGGCATCGTGCATGTCGTGGACAACATGATCTCGCCGTCCGGCCCGGCGCGTCAGGTCGCGCTCAACTAACGTCTACTTCGCGTATCGCGCCAGATAGTCCGCCAGGCTCTGCGGGGTCATGGTGCTGGCACTGGCGGTGGTGAAGACATCGCCGCGATTGACCAGCTTACGGTCCGGCGTGAATACCAGGACGGCTGGGACACCCCGCAGCTTTTCGGTAAAGCCCAGCTTCGCCGGTATGTGCAGGTTGCGGTTGAAGCGCCCCACATCCACCTCCACCACTTCATAGTACCTGTCCACGAAGCGCCGGATTTCCGGCAGCTTCATGAAGTTGGCGAGCACGATGCAATCAGGGCACCAGTCACCTCCCAGATCCAGCAGCACCCGCTTGCCGGACCCTTTGGCGCGGGCAAAGGCGCGCGCCACAACCGCGTCGGCATCGGCCTTTTCGTCATAGACGTCCATGGTGACGATCGGCAGTTGCGCCAGGCTGGAAATGGACGGCTTGGGCGCGGGCACCGCCGCCAGAACGGGCGTCGCCAGCAACAACAGGGCGAGTACGGTCCTTCTCATGCAGCAGCGGTCGTGATCAGCCCGCGGCCTTCGAGCAGGGCTTCGATATGGGGATCACGGCCCCGGAAGGCGCGATAGGCGGTGGCGTAATCGCGCGTGCCGCCCGACGAATAGATGAACTTGTGCAGCCGGTGCGCTGTCGCGGGATCGAACGGATCATGGGCTTCCTCGAACGCCTTGAAGCCGTCCGCGTCCAGAACTTCCGACCACATATAGGCGTAATAGCCGGCGGAATAACCGTCACCCGCAAAGACATGGGTGAAATGTGATGCGGCATGGCGCGGGGCGATCTCCTCGGGCATGCCGATGCGACGCAAGGTTGCGGCTTGGGCTTCCAGCGGGTCGCTGCCGGGCGGCAGGGTGTGGAAATCCATGTCGATCAGTGCCGAAGCCAGGAATTCCACCGTGGCAAAACCCTGGCCGTAGTTGCGGGCGGCCAGCAGCTTGTCCAGCAGCGCCTTGGGGATCGGCTCGCCGGTCTGGTGGTGGCGGGCGAAGCGCGTCAGCACGTCGGGCTCTTCCAGCCAGTGTTCGTAAAGCTGCGACGGCAGTTCGACAAAATCGCGCGCCACATTGGTGCCGGACAGGCGCGGGAAGCGCACCTGGCTGAGCAGGCCGTGCAGGGCATGGCCGAATTCATGGAACAGCGTCACCGCATCGTCGAACGACAGCAGGCAGGGATCGCTTTTGCTGAAATTGCAGTTGTTGACGATGATCGGCAAAACCTCACCGTTCACATGCTCCTGGTCGCGGAAGCTGGACATCCAGGCGCCGCCCTGCTTGCCGGTGCGGGCGAAGTAATCGCCGTAGAACAGGCCTATCACATTGTCTTCGCGCAGTACTTCCCATACCCGAACATCGGGGTGATAGACCGGCATGCCGCTAAGTTCGCGGAAACTCAGTCCGAACAGCTTCTGCGCCGTGTAGAACGACGCCTGAATCAGATTTTCGAAATGGAAATAAGGCTTGAGCTGCGCTTCGTCGAAATCGTATTTTTCCTGACGTAGCTTTTCCGCGTAATAGCGCCAGTCCCACGGCGCGAGGCGGAAATTGCCGCCCTGGCGTGTGACCAGATCCTGCAGTTCATCGCGTTCTTCCAGGGCACGCAGCCGCGCCGGTCCCCAGACATCTTCCAGCAGCGCGCGCGCCTTTTGCGGCGTGCCCGCCATGCTGTCGGCCAGTTTGAAGGCGGCAAAATTTTCGTGCCCCAGCAACGTGGCGCGTTCGGCGCGCAGCGCCAGCATTTCGCTGATGATGGCCTTGTTGTTGTGGTCGTTGGCGTTGTCGCCCCGCGAGACCCAGGCGCGGTACAGGGTTTCGCGGCAACCCCGGTCATCGGCATACTGCAGGAAGGGTTCGGCGCTGGACCGCGACAGCGTCACCGCATAGGGCGCCTCGATCTTCAGTTCGGCGGCCTTGGATGCGGCTGCGTCGCGGATGGACGCGGGAATGCCAGCCATCTGCGCATCGGTCAGCGGCAATATCCAGTTTTCCTCGTCGGCCAATACATTCTGGCTGAACTGTGTGCCCAGCACCGCCAGCCGCTGGGCGATCTCCGCCAGCCGGTCGCGGCTGGCGCCCTGAAGCTGCGCGCCCGCGCGCACGAAATCGAGGTGATAGCGTTCCAGCACCCGCAGGGATTCTGCATCCAATCCCAGTGTTTCGCGCTGCTGGTAGACCGCATCCAGCCGGGCGAACAGCACCGGATGCATGGAGATGGCGCTCCAGTGCGCCGACAGGCGGGGCGCCATTTCCAGCTCGATGGCCTGAAGGTCTTCATTGGTCGCGGACGAGGCGAGATTGCCGAACACGCTGTCCACCCGGGTCAGCAGGCGCCCGCTCTTTTCCAGCGCCACCACCACATTCTCGAAGCTGGGCGGTGCGCGATCGGACGCGATGGCCACGATTTCGGCCGTGTGCTCCACCAGCGCGCGGTCATAGGCGGGGCGGAAATGCTCCGCCGTGACCTTGTCCAGCGGCGGGGCGCCGAACGGCGCGGTCCAGTCTTCGAAGAACGGGTTGGTCATGCTTCTATATAGGTCCGATCAGCGGATTTCCCACACCACCGACACATCGGCGGCGACGATTTCCTCGCCAGCGGCGACTGGCACGGCGCTGTCGGCCTGCATCGCCATGGCGCGATACATGGGGCGCGGCGGCATCACCGCGCCGCCTTCGTTGATGGACTGGATCGGACCCAGCGTGACGCCGGCGGCCTTGGCATAGGTTTCGGCGCGCAGCTTCGCATCGGCGATGGCTTCGGCGCGCGCCTTGGCCAGCATCGGCCCGGGTTCGCGGATCGACCAGCTGATGCCGTTCATCTGGTTGGCGCCCGCCGTCACCAGCGCATCCATCGCCGAGCCCAGCTTGCTCACATCGTCCAGATGCACCGTCACGTTGTTGTTGACCTGATAGCCGCTCAGGCGCGGGCGCTCATTGTTGTTGCCGCCGGTATACTGGGGCGACACGGAAAAATTCGTGGTCTGGATGTTGCGGGCGGGCACGCCCATTTTCTCCAGCGCGCCGAACACGGTTTTCATACGCGCGGTGTTGGCGGTCAGGGCCTGGGCGGCGGTGGGAGCCGATGTCATCACCCCGGCAGTGATCTGGACCTGATCGGGGGCGGCTTTCACCTCGCCATGGCCAGCCATGGCGATGGTGCGGGTCTCGGCGGCCCATGCCGGCGCCGACAGCAGAAGCGTGGCGGCTAGAAGAGCGGGAAGGGTGGTTTTCATGGCGATTTCTCTTTCAAGGGCCCGTCCGGGCGGAAGGCTGATGGCCAAGAGCGGCAAAATAGCGGCATCGGGGCTGGTTGGCCGGGGCACAAATCCTGTTATACCCCGTTTCGGAAAGGGCCTGTAGCTCAGTTGGTTAGAGCTGACCGCTCATAACGGTTAGGTCCCAGGTTCGAGTCCTGGCGGGCCCACCAACGTTTTGTTCGCCTACGTTCGCGTATGTGCGCGACCGGCAAAATACTCTCACAAATCAAGCACTTTTGTGCACACATGGCCTTGGTCGTGCGCCGGTATCCGCGTAAATTGTTGGTGTTTCGGGGGTGAAACACCAACACACTTTGGAAAAACACCAACATGGCTTTGACCGACGCAAAAGTGAGAGCGCTGAAAGCCAAGGCCGCGCCCTACAAGCTCAGTGATGGCGAAAGTTTGTAT
>CAILUV010000077.1 GCA_903837555.1 uncultured Alphaproteobacteria bacterium | reverse complement strand
TTCGAACCGGTGTTGATCGAAGGCAAGGCGATCCAGCTTCATCCGCTGGTCTGCACCGCTTTCAATGCGGACTTTGACGGCGACCAGATGGCCGTGCACGTCCCGCTGAGCCTTGAGGCCCAGCTGGAAGCGCGCGTGCTGATGATGTCGACCAACAACATCCTGTCGCCCGCCAACGGCAAGCCGATCATCGTGCCGACCCAGGACATCGTGCTGGGCCTCTATTACCTGTCGCAGATGCGCGCCAAGGAACCGGGCGAGGGCATGGTGTTCAACGACGTCGGCGAAATCGAGCACGCGCTGTTCTCGAAATCGGTGACGCTGCACGCCAAGATCCAGTGCCGTTACAAGACGGTCGATGCCGAAGGCAAGCCGGTGACCCTGCGCGTGGAATCCACGCCGGGCCGCATGCTGATCGCCGACATCCTGCCGCGCAGCCCGAAAATCCCCTTCGAACTGGTCAACCGTTTGCTGCGCAAGCAGGAAATCAGCCAGCTGATCGACGAAGTGTATCGTCATTGCGGCCAGAAGGAGACCGTGCTGTTCGCCGATGCGATCATGGCGCTGGGCTTCCGCGAGGCCTGCAAGGCTGGCATCTCCTTCGGCAAGGACGACATGGTCGTGCCGGACACGAAGGTGAAGCTGATCGACGAAACCCGTCACCGCGTGCGCGAGTACGAGCAGCAGTATCAGGACGGTCTGACCACCGACAAGGAGAAGTACAATCTCGTTGTCGATACCTGGTCGAAGTGCACCGACCTGGTGGCGGCCGAAATGATGAAGGAAATCGCGGCCGAGAAGATCGATCCTGAAACCGGCCGCGTCATGGAGATGAACTCCATCTACATGATGAGCCATTCGGGTGCCCGCGGTTCGCCGCAGCAGATGAAGCAGCTCGCCGGCATGCGCGGCCTGATGGCCCGTCCCGACGGCTCGATCATCGAAACGCCGATCCTGTCGAACTTCAAGGAAGGCCTCACCGTGCTGGAGTACTTCAACTCCACCCACGGCGCCCGCAAGGGTCTGGCTGACACCGCGCTCAAGACGGCGAACTCAGGTTACCTGACGCGCCGTCTGGTCGACGTGGCCAACGACTGCATCATCACCGCGGAAGATTGCGGCACCAAGAAGGGTGTCACCGTCCAGGCCGAAATCGATGGTGGCCAGGTCGTGGCTTCGCTTACCGAGCGCATCCTGGGCCGCACCACGGCGGAAGACGTCAAGCATCCCGACACCGGCGAAATCCTGATCAAGCGCAACAAGGAAGTGAGCGAGGATCTGGCCGAGAAGGCGGAACAGGCGCACGTCCAGAAGGTGCGTGTCCGTTCGGTGCTGACCTGCGACCTGCCGGAAGGCGTTTGCGGCAAGTGCTATGGCCGCGACCTGGCGCGCGGCACCTCGGTCAATATCGGCGAAGCTGTCGGCGTGATCGCCGCCCAGTCCATCGGCGAACCGGGCACCCAGCTCACCATGCGTACCTTCCACATTGGTGGCGCGGCGCAGGTTGCCGGCCAGTCCAAGATCGAGGCTTCGTATGAAGGCAAGATCAAGATCCAGAACCGCAACATCGTCAAGAACTCCGACGGTGAGCTGATCGCGATGGGCCGCAACATGCAGGTCGTGATCACCGACAATAAGGGCCAGGAACGCGCCACCTACCGCATCACCTATGGCGCGCGCCTGAAGGTGGACGAGGGCGCGAACGTGAAGCGTGGCGACCGCCTCGCGGAATGGAATCCGAATGCCCTGCCGGTGCTGACCGACGTGGAAGGCACCGTGAAGTATGAAGACCTGGTCTTCGGTGTCAGCTTGCGCGAAGTGGCCGACGAAAAGACCGGCGTGTCGTCCAAGATCGTGATGGACAGCCGTGGTACGGGCTCGAAGACTGCGCCCGAACTGCGTCCGGCCATCGTCATCCTCGACAAGAAGGGCAAGCCGGTTCAACTCCCGACCGGCGGCGAAGCGCGCTATGCGATTTCGCCGGACGCCATTCTGTCCGTGGAAGACGGCTCAACCATCCGGGCTGGCGACGTCGTGGCGCGTATTCCCACCGAAGGCACCAAGACCCGCGACATTACCGGCGGTCTGCCGCGCGTGGCCGAACTGTTCGAAGCCCGCAAGCCCAAGGAAGCGGCCGTGCTGGCCGAGACCGACGGCTTTGTCGAATTCGGCAAGGACTACAAGAACAAGCGCCGCGTCATCGTGAAGCCCAAGTCCGACAAGCTGGAGCCGACCGAGTATCTGATCCCCAAGGGCCGCCATATCAGCGTGCGCGAAGGCGACTATGTGGAGAAGGGCGACTATATCGTCGAAGGTAATCCCTCGCCGCATGACATCCTGCGCATCAAGGGCATGGAAGAACTGGCGATCTACCTCGTCAAGGAAATCCAGGACGTCTATCGTCTGCAGGGCGTGAAGATCAACGACAAGCATATCGAAGTGATCTGCCGTCAGATGATGCAGAAGCTGGAAATCACCGATGGCGGCGAAACCACGCTGATCGCCGGCGAGCATGTCGACCAGCTCGAACTGGACACCGCCAACAAGAAGGCGACCGACGAGGGCCACAAGCCCGCCGAAGGCCGCGCCATCCTGCTGGGCATCACCAAGGCGAGCTTGCAGACCCGTTCGGTCTTCTCGGCGGCATCCTTCCAGGAGACCACCCGCGTCCTCACCGACGCGGCGGTCAATGGCAAGGTCGACATGCTGGAAGGCCTGAAGGAAAACGTGATCGTGGGCCGTCTCATCCCGGCGGGTACCGGCGGCGCCATCGCCCGCCTGCGCCACATCGCCATGGAACGCGACAAGGCGATCCAGGCCGAAGAAGCCGAACAGATGCCCATCGCGGCGCTGGAAGCACCGGTCGAAGCGTCTCCGCCGGTCGAGTAAACAGGCAGAGGCAGAAGAATCGGGGCCGCTGGCGACAGCGGCCCTTTTTCTTTTGTGCCGCGGCGCCGATATCTGGCGGGTGAATTGGGAGGCGCGGTCCGGCGCCTCGCGTTAGGCTTGGCCCATGAAGCTGCCTGAACCCATGTCCTGGAACCGCGCCGAAGCTCGCACGGGCAAGTTCGACGGCAGGTTCATACTGGGCGTTATGACCACCGGGATTTACTGCTTGCCATCCTGCGCGGCGCGGCCACCCAAGCCGGAGAATGTGCGGCTGTTTATAACAGAAACCGAAGCCAAGGCGGCAGGCCTGCGGGCCTGCAAGCGGTGCCGCCCCGATCTGTATTATCGCGGCGAAGACGAGAACATCTCTTTGTTCAATGGTTTGGCGGCACGTGTTGAGTCTTCACCTGAAGTGTTTGGAGATGCTTCGGCCCTGTCCAGAAGTGCCGGGGTCAGCCTGACCAAGCTGGGCGACCTGTTTCGTGACCATGCGCACCTGGCGCCGGTCGCCTGGCTGCGGCGCATGCGGGTGCGGCGCGCGGCGGATGACCTTTTGACGGGCAGGGCGCGGATAGCCGAGGTTGGCTTTGGCGCTGGCTTTGAATCGGAATCGGTGTTCCACCGCCAGTTCCTCGCCCAGATGCGCATGACGCCGGGCGCCTATCGCGCGCTGGAGGGGGCGCAGGTGTTCCTGCTGCACCTGCCGGTAGCGTATCGGCCAAAGGAAATCCTGGCCTATCACGCCCGCGATCCACTGGCTGTCAGTGAGCGCAGCGAGGGCAATCGAATCTGGAAAGCGCTGCATACCGAAGATGATCCGGTGGTGCTGGAAATTGCCATCGAGCCAGGCCAGGCCTGGGTCAAGGTGCATGCCCGGGGCAAGATCGGCCGAACCAGCATGGCGGCGCTGCATGGCGCGGCGCTGAAAATCCTTTCCCTGACCCACGATGTCGCCACGTTTGAAACCCGCTATCCCGAATTCGTGAAAGCGCGGCGTGGCCTGCGCATGCCGTTGCTGCCGACCGGTTTTGATGCCCTGTGCTGGGGCATCATCGGCCAGCAGATCAATGTCACCTTTGCCTCCAGCCTGCGCCGCGAGATGGTGGAACTGGCGGGCGAGAAAATCGGCGACATGCGGACCCACCCCACGCCGGACCGCGTCGCCAATATCGACATGGGCGCGTTGACCGCGCGCCGCTATTCGCGCTCCAAGGCAAGCTATCTGCTGGATGCCGCCGCGGCCGTGGCGTCCGGCAGGCTGAAGGTGGAAAATTTGAGCGAAGGGTCGGCCATCGCCGCCGAAAAGATGCTGACAGGCCAGCGCGGCATCGGCACCTGGACGGCGCGCTATGTGCTGATGCGGGGCGGATTTGGCGATGCCGCGCCGGTCGGCGACAGCGCGCTGGCGACCGCCCTGCAGCGGCTGCACAAACTGCCCGAGCGGCCGGACGCAGAACAGACGGCGCGGCTGTTGTCGGTCTTCGCGCCCTATCGCAGTCTCGCCACCATGCATTTGTGGACCAGCCTCAAGGAAGCCTCATGAGCAAGCGCTATTGGAGCCTGATCGACTCTCCGTTCCAGAAATTCGCCGCCTGGGTGGATGATGAGGGCAGGCTGCTGCGCTTCAACTTGCGTGCCGCCGGCGCCGCCAAGGTTGACCCCGAAGCGCAGAACAATTCCCGCAAGCTGGCGGATGTGCAGCACCAGGTGAACCAGTATGCGCAAGGAAAACGCCGTGATTTCGAGTTCGAACTGGCGGCGCAAGGGCCGGAGTTCGACAGACGCGTCTGGAAGGCGCTGCTCGACATACCGTTCGGCACCACCACCAGCTATGGCGCCATCGCCAGGATTGTTGGCAGCCCCAAGGCGGCGCGCGCCGTCGGCGCCGCCAACGGCGCCAACCCGATCGCGCTGATTGTGCCCTGCCACCGGGTGATCGGCGCCAATGGCAAGTTGACCGGCTACGGCGGCGGGCTTCCGCTCAAGCGCAAACTGCTGGAGCATGAAGCCCGCGTCGCCGGAACGCGGTTCGATCTGTTTTCCTGAAAAACTTGCAGGCCGCTAAAAGTTGGTCCTGATGCCGAACAGGAAATTGCGGCCCCGCAAGGGTGCCGCATTCTTGATGAAGGAGGCGTGGTTGTAGGCCACCGAGTCTCCCAGGTTGCTCGCACGAAGGAAGATTGCGCTGTCCACCGGCCCCAGATCTATATCGTAGGAAAAGGTGGCGTTCATCATGGTGTAACCGGGTGTCCTGGCTTCGAAGGACGCAACCTTGTCCTGTTCGAACACCTGGAACAGCTCCAGATCCGCATGGAATGCGTCCCAGCCCAGTTCGGCGCGCGCGCCGAGCCGTCCGGCGGGAATGCGCGGCACATTACCCAGATTGTCCCTCAGTTCGGCCCGGACATAGTCGCCGAAGATCGTGCCGGCGAAGTTGGGTGTGAACTGGTGGCGGATTTCACCGTCCAGCCCCTGAAAGGTTGCGCCGGCGGCCGTGTAGCGGATCAGGCGGAAATCCTCGAAACGGTCCAGCGTGTCCGCAAAGATGTAGTCCGAGAAATCCTGATGATAGGCGCCGAATGTGAACGTGGTGTCGCCCGCAGTCTTGCGGAAGGTGAGATCGACCGAATGGGCGGTCTCGCTTTTCAGCGTCGGGTTACCGATTTCCCAGGTGCTTGTGGCGACATGCACACCCCGGAACGGATTCACCGTGTTCGAGAAAAGTTCCTGCACGTTGGGCGCGCGCTGCGAACGTCCGATGGACAGCGCTGCGGAATAGTCGTCGGTCATATCCCAGATCGCGGCACCGGAAATGGAGAAGGGCGTGTGATCTGCCTTGCCGGCCGCCGTTGCGTCGATCGACTGCCATTCCTGGCGCGCGGCCATTTCCAGACGTACTTTCCCCACCTGCAGCGTCTCCATCAGAAAGATGGCGCTGTTGGTGGTGTGACTGGGCGGCAGATACATTTCCGTTCCGACGATGCCGAAGTCGCTGCCGGTTTGCTGAAAGCCGAGCACGCCGCGCAGGCCGGCAATCGGGGCATGGGTGACCTCAATACGGGCATCATGCGCCTTGTTCGAGAAGGTGGTTCCAACAACCCCGTCTTCGACTTCATCATGCGCGTAGTCGGTGAAGGACAGGCGCATGCGCACTTTTTCGATCTGCGGTATGGGGTCACGATACTCGCCCCGAATGTCGAAGCGGTCATTCCTGAGTTTTATGTAGGGAACGTCAGCGCGGGCCGGGGTGCCAACGGCGGCGGTATCGTGATCGTCATGATCATCATGGTGATCATCTTCATGATCATGATCGTCATGGCCCCCGCAGTGCAGCGTCAAGCCATGAGGGTGGCAAGATTCATACTCATGCGCATGGCCGGGAAGGCCGTATATGCTGCGCTGGTTGGTATAGGCCGCGCCCAGATAGCCGGAATTTCCGATCCAGGAGCCGCCAACCGTGAAGGCCGTGCTGTCGGCGTAAGAGCCGGGCACGCGCGTGGAACCAAAGGATTCATGCACGCCATAGTCGTCGGCCGTGCGGCGAACGCCTTCCAGCCTCAGCGCGAATTGCCCAAAGCCCGCCGTGACGCCGCCGACGATGGCGCGTTCGTTATCGGATGTTCCGGCCCGGCCTTCGATGGCGCCGGAAATCGTGTTTTCGGGCATGATCGTCGGCACTTTTTCGTCCAGCAGGTTTACCGCGCCGCCGATCGCGCCACCGCCGTACAGCAATGTCGCCGGTCCGTGCAGCACTTCGATGCCGCGCAGCAGAAGCGGTTCGGTCGAGATCGCATGGTCCGGCGAAACCGTCGATGCATCGTCCAGGCTGGACCCGTCAGATAGCACGCGGATGCGCGGCGCGGTCTGGCCACGGATTACAGGCCGGCTGGAACCGCCACCGAAATTGTCGAAGTTGATGCCGGGCAGGCCGGCGAGGGTTTCACCCAGGGTGCCTTGGCGACGATAAACAAGTTCTTCGCCCGAAAGGATGGTGACGGGCATGGCGGTATCGTTGCCGCTCTGTCCGAGAGCTGTGGCGGTGACGACAACGGTTTCTACGCGCTGGGGCTGCGCAAAGGCGGGATGGCTGACGGCAATGGCCGCAATACCGGCCATGAGAATGGAACGACGCATAACAAACTCCAAAATGGGATACGCACGCGCTATGGTGTGCTGGGGCGGTCGGATGACCGCACGCGATTTAAGGGAGCGTGTTAGTGGCGGGGTGGGGCCCGGCTTTGCCAGGCGAAGGCCGGCGCAAAGGCGTCGGACAGCAGCGGCAGCGCGATAAAGATCGCCGCGACAAAATTCAGGTGGGCCGGCAGCGCCGAGGCGGTGGGGGCAACGAAGGCGCCCGCCTGTCCGAGCTCGTGGCACAGGCGGCAATGACTTTGGTCGGACGGATCTGTCTTCTTGGCGGGGGCCGGAAGATCGCTGACCGCTGTTATCGCGCTGGGCGCGGGGAACGACTGGTGAAGATGGCCTTGAAGCGCCAGGCCTTGAAGGAAGAAGGCCAGCAGCGCGAACAGCGTGATGAAACGCCGCGGCGCGGACTGTTTCAGGTCAAAGCTGGCGGCGACGGAACGGGCCATGGCCTTTTCACATGAGGCAAGGTCATCACGTTAGGCAGATTAATCCGCCGGTGCAACCGGGCAGGATTCCAGGGCCCGCATGGCGAACGCGCGAATGGCGCAGCGCGGATGATGCGTCAGGGCTTTGAGCATGTGAATCCTGGCGGGCAGGGGCGCGTCGGCGATGCCCCGTTCGAACCAGCGCAGCGCACCGGCGATGCAGCCATCCGCCGCCAGCACGCAGCCATAATTATGGGCACCCCGAAAGTCGCCGCTTTCCGCCGCCAGCCGGTAGCAGTTGCGCGCCGCATCGCGGTCGATCGCTGTGCCCCACCCATTTTCGAAACAGCGGCCCAGAAGATTGCGGGCTTCGGCGTTGCCGCCACCGGCCGCACTTATGAAGCAGGCGAAGGCAGCCCGCCGGTCGCAGACCACACCGTCGCCGGTCAGCAGCATCCGGCCCAGCTTGAGCTGGGCCTCGACCAGTCCACAGGCGGTGGCGGCTTCCAGCCAGTTGACGGCCTCATCCCCAGCAAAGGCCTGGCCAAGCTCCGCAGGGTCCATGGCCGCTAGGGCCTGGACCCGCCAGGCCGGCGCAGGCGAGGCGTGAAGAAAATGGACTTCGGCCATGGCTGTATTCCTATTTGATAATGCGTGTCATTATCTCAATTGACCTTAGGTGATCTCTGCCTGGCGGTAAATGAGAATGACTCGCAAATATGATGTTTGCTCTCTTAAAAATCCCTGTTTTTCCTTTCTTGACCCTCCACACCCTGATGGGTATAAGCCGCCACCTTCCAGGGCAGGCCGTCTGCGGAAAAAACCGCAAAAACGCTGTTGGGAAGCCAGTTTAAAGAGCTTTAGACGCGCGACTCAGGGCCAAAACCCTCAGTCCTCCGCAAGTTCGGAACGAGGCAAAGGCCTCGCGTCCGGTTTTTGATTTTCGTTCATCCGTGCGGCCGCGCGGACGACAAAAGGGAAGTGGGAATGCCGACAGTCAATCAGCTCATTCGCAAGCCGCGCGGCGTCAAGGCCAAGCGCAACAAGGTTCCGGCCCTGCAGCAGTGCCCGCAGAAGCGCGCCGTCTGCACCCGCGTCTATACGACGACGCCGAAGAAGCCGAACTCCGCGCTGCGCAAGGTTGCCAAGGTGCGCCTGACCAACGGTTTCGAAGCGCTGACCTACATTCCCGGCGAAGGCCACAACCTGCAGGAACACAGCGTCGTGCTGATCCGCGGCGGCCGCGTGAAGGATCTTCCCGGCGTTCGCTATCACATCATCCGCGGCGTGCTCGACACGCAGGGCGTGAAGGATCGCAAGAAGCGCCGCTCGCTCTATGGCGCCAAGCGTCCGAAGTAAGGAGATATAGATGTCCCGCCGCCACCGCGCTGAACGCCGCGAAATCAACCCGGATGCCAAATTTGGCGATCTGGTTCTCGCCAAGTTCATGAACTCCCTGATGTATGACGGCAAGAAGTCCGCCGCCGAAGGCATCATCTACGGCGCGTTCGACACCATCGCCGCCAAGACCAAGCAGGATCCGCTGCAGGTCTTCCACGATGCGCTCAAGAATGTTTCGCCCGCGCTTGAAGTGCGTTCGCGCCGCGTCGGTGGCGCCACCTACCAGGTGCCGGTCGAAGTGCGCACCGATCGTAGCCGCGCGCTCGCGATCCGCTGGCTGATCACCGCCGCCCGTGGCCGCAACGAGCCGACCATGCAGGGCCGCCTGTCGGGCGAACTGATGGACGCCGCCAACAATCGTGGCAGCGCCGTCAAGAAGCGCGAAGACACCCACAAGATGGCC
>CAILUV010000076.1 GCA_903837555.1 uncultured Alphaproteobacteria bacterium | reverse complement strand
GCGTTGTTTTCGCCGCCGCGCTCCAGCAGCGTGCCGCCGGGCAGCGCGAACCAGTTGGCCTCGGCCAGAAGATTGCGCAATGCGCCGTCGCCCACATCCGCAAGCAGCGAGAAGCTTTTCAGCCGCTCGAGAAGCTCTTCGGGATAAACGGTCTGCTGGCCGATGCGGAAGGACGAGAGGAACGCCATCTGCATGGTTTACCTCACCAGGCGGTCCAGCCGCCATCCACATTGAGGGCCGCCCCGGTCACGAAGCTGGACGCCGGCGACGCCAGGAACAGCAACGGCCCTGCGATCTCGCCGGCCTGGCCCAGCCGGCCCAGCATGGTGCGGGCCGCCAGCCGCTGGCCGAATTTCGGCGCGGCACTCGCCGGGAATGGTCCGGGCACTAGCGCGTTGACGCGGATCTTCTCCGCGCCCAGCTCGCCTGCCAGATGACGGGTAAGCTGCAACAGCCCCGCCTTGGCGGGACCGTAATGAAAAGGGCTTTGCTGCGCCGGATCATCATACAGGCGGCGGTCGGGCGAGACCGCGCCATACATGGAGGCGATGTTGATGACGCTCGCCTCGCCGGCAGACGCGGCGCCCGCCTTCAGCGCGGGCCGTGCGGCGCGCACAGCCTCGAACGCGGCGGTGACGCTGCTGGCATAGGTTTCGGCGAAATCTTCGGGGCGCAGCGCATCGAAACTTTTGACCTGCATCGACACGGCATTGTTGACCAGGATGTCGAGCCGCTTCAGCCCGCCAAAAAAGGTGCGCACCGCGCCCATGTCCGAGACATCGAAGGCGGCGCGGGAGACGGAAAGCTTCTGCTCCCTGAGCTCGGCTTCATGCCGGGCCAGGGCAACGTCATCGCGGCCATTGACGATCACATGGGCGCCGGCGGCGCCCAGCGCCTGCACCATCGCCCGGCCCAAATGCCCCCGCGCGCCCGAAACAAAGGCGATTTTGCCGTCCAGACGAAAAAGATGCTGCGCCATTTTGCCGGTGCCCGAGCCTGGGACCACGCTGACACCGCATGGTAAACAAGGTATTACAGCGCTCGATCCCAGGGGCAGGTTTCGCTGCAGTGCAGCATAATATCCGCCTTATTGGAAACAGCGCTTCGCCACAGTAAAGTAGCAAATACGCTCATACTGAACGTCAACAGGGGCTTCTTACCGGCCGTTTCTGGCCGGCTTACAAAGGGACGACTTTTCAATGACCAGCAAATACGTTCGCGCCGCTCTGACGGCGGTCTTTCTGCTTGGCGCGACCGGCGCCGTCTATGCCCAGACCAAGCCCCGGCTGACACAGTCGGTTCAGAAGGCGCTGGTGGAAGCGCAGACCGCTTCGAAGAAGCAGGACTTCACCGCCGCGCTGGCCGCCATCGCCAAGGCGCGCGCCATTTCGGCCCGCACCCCCTACGACAATCTGCAGATCACGCGCTACGCGATGTCGCTGCACGTCCAGAACAAGGACATGGCCAACGCGACTGTCGAAGGCGAAGCTGCTGCCGACATGGACCCCGCCGTGATTCCGGACGATGAAAAGCCCATGGTCTACACCGCCGGCCTGCAGTTGGCGCTGACCGCAAAGCATTACGACAAGGCCGCCAAGTACGCCAAG
The DNA here is from genome assembly GCA_903837555.1 of uncultured Alphaproteobacteria bacterium. Taxonomy (GTDB): domain Bacteria; phylum Pseudomonadota; class Alphaproteobacteria; order Micropepsales; family Micropepsaceae; genus Rhizomicrobium. The sequence continues at coordinate 5,786 of CAILUV010000076.1, read as the reverse complement.
CTGCTGCAGACCACCACGCCCCCGCCGGATGAAAATGTTCAGTCGATGGCGGCGCAGGCCATGTATCTGGGCAAGGACTTTGCCGGGGCGCAGGAACTGGCGCAGAAGAACATCGCCGCCGCCAAGGCCACGGGCAAGCTGCCCCAGCGCAGCGACTATGAAATCATCATGAGCTCCCAGGTTCAGACGAACAACCAGGGCGCCGCCGAACAGACGCTCGAGCAGATGGTCGCCACCTATGACGATCCCAAGGACTGGGCCCAGTATCTGGCCGTGTCGCTGGGCGTCAAAGGCATGCGCGACATCGACTATGTCTATCTCGGTCGCCTGATGTTCTCGACCAAGGCGCCGATGCAGCCCACCGACATGCAGTTGGTCGGTTCCAACGCCAACAAGCAGGGTCTCTACGGCGACGCCGAACAGGCCCAGAAGCAGGGTGGCCCGGCGCCGGACTCGCGCATGGGCGCCGACCGCAAGTCGATCCCGCAGCAGATCACGCAGGGCGCCAAGGAAGGCGGCGAGTACAACGTCAAGCTGGCCCAGGCGCTTTATGGCTATGGCATGTTCGCCGAAGCCGAAACTGCCGCGAACCTCGCCAAGACTAAGGGCGGCGTGAAGGACCCGACCGAAGCCGACATGGTGATCGGCATGTCGCAGCTTGGCCAGGGCAAGGCGGCGGAAGCTGCCGCGACCTTCGACGGCATAAAGGCCGCGAATCCGGCCTCAGCCCGCGTCGTGCGCCTGTGGGGCATCCACGCCAAGGCCAAGGCCCGTCCCGCGCAGTAACGCGGTTTTGCAAGATAAAGGCCGGTGCGCTTCGCGCGCGCCGGCCTTTTCTTTTATAAAATAGCCCATGAACCTGATCGTCGGTTTCGCGCCCTTCATTCTGTTCACGCTGCTGTCGCGCCTGTCGGCCGACCTGGCGCTGTGGATCGCGTTCGCCGCCGCCTTCGTGGTCACGATCCGCGATTTCGTCGAAAGCCCCACCCTGCGGCTGCTGGATATCGGCAGCCTGGCCTTGTTCGCGCTCCTGGCGCTGGTGCGCGGGTTCCTCGATCCCAACCTGAGTCTGGCGGCCGTGCGCTTCATTGCGGCTCTGTCGCTGTTCCTGCTTTTGGCGGCGCCGCTGGTGCTGAAGCGCCCTTTCTCGGTGGATTATGCGCGGCTCGATCCCAAAGAGGCCGACTGGCCGCCCGCGCTGTTCCTCAAGGTCAATTATCTCGTCTCCGGCGTCTGGGTTGCAGCCTTTGCCGTGATGGCGATTGCCGACGGCGCGGTGACCTTCGCCCCCGAATTGCCGCTTTATGCCAGTATCGCCGTCAGCGTCGTGGCGCTGGCCGCCGCCATCACCTTCACGCTGCGCTACCCGACGCTGGTGGCCAAACGAGCGAAGGGCTAGGTTCGGCCAAGCTTCAAGGCCGATCCGGCAGACCAAAGGCGCTTCGTCATGAAACAGGCAGTGATCGTTTCCACAGCGCGAACCGGCCTCGCGAAATCCGTGCGCGGCGGCTTCAACCAGACCCACGGCGCGGTGATGGGGGGCCATGCCGTCAAGCACGCCATCGCGCGTGCCGGACTTGAACCGGGCGCGGTGGAAGACGTCTTCATGGGCTGCGGCTTTCCCGAAGGGGCCACCGGCAACAATATCGCGCGCGAAAGCGCCATCTGGGCAGGCTGCCCGGTTACGACATCGGGCATCACCGTCAACCGCTATTGCTCCAGCGGGCTGAATGCCATCGCCTTTGCCGCCCAGCAGATCATGACGGACGGAACCGATGTCGCCGTGGGCGCGGGCGTGGAATCCATTTCGCTGGTGCAGATGGGCGGCGTCAATCTCAAGAATTTCACCGAAGAGCATCTGCTCAGCATCAAGCCCGCGCTGTGGATGACGATGATCGAAACCGCGGAGATCGTGGCCGAACGCTACGGCATCAGCCGCGAACGCCAGGACCAGTATGCGCTGCAAAGCCAGCAGCGCACCGCCGCCGCCCAGGCTGCCGGAAAATATGCCGACGAAATCGTGCCGCTGGCGACGAAAACCAGGAAGATCGACAAGGCCACCGGCGCCGAAAGCGTGGTCGATGTCATCGTCGATCGCGACGAATGCAACCGGGCCGACACCACGCTGGAAGGGCTGCAGGCCCTGAAGCCCGTGCATGCGGGTGGCCAGCAGGTGGCGCAAGGCAAATACATCACCGCCGGCAATGCCTCGCAATTCGCCGACGGCGCATCCGCCTGCGTGGTGATGAGCCACGAGGCAGCAGCAAAAAACGGCATAAAGCCGCTGGGCATCTTCAAGGGCTTTGCCGTCGCCGGCGTGGAGCCCGATGAGATGGGCATCGGGCCGGTGATCGCCGTACCGCGCCTTCTGGAGCGTCATGGCCTGAAGGTCGGCGATATCGACCTGTGGGAACTGAACGAGGCTTTCGCCAGCCAGACGCTTTATTGCATGGACAAGCTCGGCCTCGATCCGGCGAAAACCAACGTCAATGGCGGCGCCATTTCCATTGGCCATCCTTACGGCATGACGGGCGCGCGCCTGACCGGCCATCTTCTGATCGAAGGCCGCCGCCGCGGCGCCAAATACGGCGTCGTCACCATGTGCGTGGGCGGCGGCATGGGCGCAGCCGGCCTGTTCGAGATCCTGCCCGCCTGATGCTGATGCGCGCCCTTGTTCCGGTTCTGGCTTTTCTGACGCTCGCAGCGTGCGCGACCGCCGTGAAAGACTCGCCGCCGCCGCCCGATCCGCACACCCAGATGGAGGCGCTGGAAATGCGCATCGCCATTCTGGTGGAAGAACAGCGCATGAAGCTGGACCCCAAGGCCAGGCGGCTGGCGATCGATCCGCAACTGACACAACTCGCCCGCGCCCGCGCCGCCGACATGGCGAAGAAAAAATATCTCGCCCACACCGCGCCAGACGGCAGCACCGCCGCCAGCCTTCTGATGAAGGAGGATGCGAAATGGCAGGGCCTGCTGGGCGAGAACCTCGCCGCGCAGCCCTACACCAAGCAGGGCGGCGTGGTGGTCAACGATTATGCTCAGCGCTTCCTGGACCAATGGCTCAAAAGCAAGCCGCACCTGGAAAACATGGTCTTCGCCAACTACGACCATGCCGGGGTGGGCGCCGCCGTGAATGCCGACACGGTCTATGTCGCGCTGCTGTTTTCGACCGATCTGGGCTTGCCGCCGCCGCCCGAGGAAGGCCCGGCCAATACCGCCACGACCTTCGAAAGCCCGGCGGCCGCTGCTGCGGCCCCAATTCCGTCTGCGCCTGCCGGCGCCCCCGAGCCCTTGCGCCTGCGCGGGGCGACCGGTCGAACGCCGCCAAGTCGGCCAGCACCTTCCATGCCGCCGCGCTGAACCGCAGCGCCAACGTGCCGCCCGAACCCGCCGACCTGGGTTAGCAATCCAACGCGCAGATTTTGGTCGCTGGCTAGGGCTGCCTGGCGTCAGCGTAGCGGCAGCGAGCGATGTGGGCGTATAGTCCCATGAGCGACGCGCGGCCCCTTAGCGCCCGCGTAGTGGGGACGCCAGAGGCCAAAAGACAAGCGTTAGATGGAAATCTACCTCCCCGTCGCAGAAATGTCCGTCTATTGGCTCGTGATGATCGGGCTGGGACTAGGCGTGGGCTTCCTGTCGGGCATGTTCGGCGTGGGCGGCGGATTCCTGATGACGCCGCTGCTGGTTTTCTCCGGCATCCCTTCCACCGTCGCGGTCGCCACCACCCTCAGCCATGTCACCGCCTCGTCGGTGTCGGGCGCGCTGGCCCAGTGGCGGAAGAACGCTGTCGACTTCACCATGGCGGGGGTGATGCTGGGCGGCGGCGTGGTCGGCACCGTCCTGGGCGTGTGGCTTTTCGCGCATCTGCGCAGACAGGGCCAGATGGACCTGATCGTGTCGCTGACCTATGTGATCATGCTGGGCAGCATTGGCACCATTATGCTGCGCGAAAGCCTGACAACGCTGACAGCCTATCGCAGCGGCCAGGCGCCCTCCTCGCGCCCCGTCAATCACGTCTGGATTCACCGCCTGCCGTGGAAAATGCGGTTCCGCCAGTCGCGTCTTTACATCAGCGTCATCCCGCCGGTGGTGCTGGGCTTCTTCGTCGGCGCGCTGGGCGCGATCATGGGCATCGGCGGCGGCTTCATCATCGTACCGGCGATGATCTACCTGCTGCGGATGCCGACCAATGTGGTGATGGGCACCTCGCTGGTGCAGATTGTGGCGCTGACCGCCATCACCACCGTGCTGCAGGCCACGTCCAACTATTCGGTCGATATCGTGCTGGCGCTGCTGCTGGTGATAGGCGGCGTGGTGGGCGCGCAGATGGGCGTGCGGGCGGGGGCCAAACTGCGCGGCGAGCAGCTTCGCCTGCTGCTGGCGATCGTGGTTCTTACCGTGTGCCTGGGCCTGCTCTGGGGCCTGATCGCCCCTCCCGGCGACGTCTACAGCCTGACGCTGGGGGTGGCATGAAGCGCCTTGTCCTGACTGCAGCGTTGATGATGGTGCTGACGGGCGCCGCCCGCGGCGAAGACTTGGTGTCGGGCATCAGCCAGGACATTATCGAGATCACCTCCAATTATACCGGCACCGACATCGTGGTGTTCGGCGCCATCGAACGCCCCCGCGCCGCGCAGGGCCGCGCCATTGCCGTCGTGGTGCGCGGGCCCAGCACGCTGCTCACGGTGCGACGCCGCGACCGCGTGGCGGGCGTGTGGGTCAACCGCGACAGCGCCAAGTTCGACGGCATGCCCAGCTATTATTACCTCGCCAGCACCGAGCCGGTGGACCGCCTGGCGCCGCCGCGCGTGCTCACCCGCCATGGCATCGGCGCGGAATACCTGCAGCCCGCCGCCGTCGGCAGCCATCACGATGCCCGCCCGTTCCGGGAAGCCGCATTGCGGCACCTGAAGCAGGACGGGCTTTACAAGGAAGCGCCGGGCACCATCGATTTTCTCAGCGAGACATTGTTCCGAACCCGCATACCCGTGCCCGGCGAAGTGGCGCGCGGCCAGTACAATGTCGAAGTCTATCTGCTGCGCGATGGCGAGGTGGTGAGTGCCCAGTCCACGCCGCTGTTCATTGACCAGACGGGCATCGAGCGGCGCCTGTTCAACCTGGCGCACAATGCGCCGCTGGCCTACGGGCTGATCTGCGTTTTCATGGCCATGCTGCTGGGCTGGATTTCGTCGGTCCTGTTCCGCCGCCCGGCCTGAGGCCGTTGCCAGTCCTGCGCCGGTGCGATACTTCCCGCTGGCGATCTTCAGGGCACGACATGCGGACAATCGGCAAGGCAATCGTGATGGCCGCAATGCTGGCGACCCTGCCCGCACAGGCACAGCTGCCTGCCGCCAAAATCGCGGTGATCCAGAGCAGCCAATTTTCCGCGCTGCCCGACCTGGCGCAGGCGCAGGAACGTGTGGATCGCGAATTCAAGCCGCGGGCGGACGAACTGCAGCGCATTGCCGACCGGGCGGTCAAGCTCGACGACGAACTCCAGAAGCTGAAAGCCGCGAACGCGCCGCAGGCCGATCAGAAATCCAAGCACGACCAACTCGAAACCGTGAACCTGGAATACCGGCGGGTTCAGGAATACCTCGAAGCGCAATACACCAAGCGCGCGCAAACCGTGATCGGATCGGTGATGCTGCGTATTCAGGACCAGCTAGCGAAATTCCTGCAAAGCCAGGGCTTCACCAATGCGGTGGACATTGATGCCGGTCAGTCCGCGCCCGCAGGCGCCATCGACAAGACCAAAGAGTTCATGACCTGGTATCAGGCGC
>CAILUV010000075.1 GCA_903837555.1 uncultured Alphaproteobacteria bacterium | reverse complement strand
TGGCGTTACGTAGCAGAGCATGGCGGTGCCGAACCAGCCGATCATGGCGGCACCGATGCCGCTGGTGATATGGTCGTAGCCCGGCGCGATGTCGGTGGTGAGGGGGCCGAGCGTGTAGAACGGCGCTTCGTCACAGGCCGCCAGCTGGCGTTCCATGTTTTCCTTGATCTTGTGCATCGGCACATGGCCGGGGCCTTCGATCATCACCTGCACATCATGGCGCTGGGCGATCTTGTTGAGTTCGCCCAGTGTTTCCAGCTCGGCGAATTGGGCGGCGTCGTTGGCGTCGGCGGTCGAGCCGGGACGCAGGCCGTCGCCCAGGCTGAACGAGACGTCATACTGTTTCAGCAGCTCGCAGATTTCCTCAAAATGCGTGTAGAGGAAATTTTCCCTGTGGTGGGCGAGACACCATTTTGCCAAAATCGAACCGCCGCGCGACACGATGCCGGTGAGGCGGTCGGCGGTCAGCGGCACATGCGCCAGGCGAACACCGGCATGGATGGTGAAATAGTCCACGCCCTGCTCGCATTGTTCCACCAGCGTGTCGCGGTAGATGTCCCAGGTCAGGTCTTCAGCGACGCCGCCGACCTTTTCCAGCGCCTGGTAGATCGGCACGGTGCCGATCGGCACCGGCGAGTTGCGGATGATCCATTCGCGAATGGTGTGGATGTGGCGGCCCGTGGACAGGTCCATCACATTGTCGGCGCCCCAGCGGATTGCCCAGACTAGCTTGTCCACTTCCTCGCCCACGCCCGAGGTCACGGCGCTGTTGCCGATATTGGCGTTGATCTTGGTGAGGAAGTTGCGGCCGATGATCATCGGCTCGGTTTCGGGATGGTTGATGTTGGACGGGATGATGGCCCGGCCACGCGCGACTTCCGAGCGCACAAATTCGGGCGTGATCTCGTCGGGGATCGCCGCGCCGAAGCTGTTGCCGTCGCGCGGCAGGGCACTGCGCCCCAGATTTTCGCGCGCCGCGATGTATTTCATTTCCTCGGTGATGAGGCCCTGACGCGCATAATAGAGCTGGGTGACGTTCCTGCCCGGCTTGGCGCGCAACAGCTTCAGACCGCTGCGGTCGAATTGCGGCACGGTCAGTTTCTCGCCGACCTTCAGGCCATCATCCTCGGGCTTGCGCTCGCGGCCGACATATTCCTCGACATCACCGCGCGCCAGGATCCAGTCGCGGCGGCGGGCGGCAAGACCCTTTTCGATGTCGATGATGGCGGTATCATCCGTATACGGACCAGATGTGTCGTACAGGCGGACCGGCGCTTCGCCGCCCGACAGCGGCACTTCGCGGAACGGCACGCCTCCCAGCATCAGCTTGCGCGAACCCGGCAACGCGCCACGGGTGATCGCCATCGACTTGTCGAGAATGGGTTTGTTCATTTGCGCCTCTCCCTACGCCGGTGTGAACCGGATCAGGTTCTAAGGGATCCGCGGGATTGCGGTCTCAGCCACTCGCGTGGCACCCCTGGGAAAGACGCATCTTACCGCCGGAAGCTAGCTGGCAGCAAACTGTTTGAAGTCACCGATCACACCCTTTACGGCCGCCGCCACGATCTTTTCCCCAGCTTCAATGATGGCCTGGCTGGGATCGGAACCGATGCGACCATCCGGGAACCGGCGGCGGTAGTCGTCGGCATCCAGGATCGGGCCGTTGGGGGCGATGCGCGGCGTCATGGCCACCGACTTCACCGCTTCGGGATAGCCGAACCAGGTCACCGACACTTCCGACGGGGTGGCATGGCTGCCCTCGCCGACCGGGAACAGTTGGCGGCAGACATCCATCACGCCCGGCACCTCCCACCAGTTGCGCAACATGCAGCGCAAGGGTGGATGGTTCGATCCGGCACGATCAAAGGTGATGCCGTGATACATTTCCGAAAAAGCCGCCGTGATGGTGGCGATGTTGCCGCCATGCCCGTTCAGCCAATAGATGCGTTCGAAGCCATGGCGCGTCAGGCTCTGGGCCCAGTCCAGCATCGCCGCGATCATGGTCGAGGGCCGCAGGGTGATGGTGCCGGCAAAGCTCATGTGATGCTGCGCCTGCCCGACATTGAAAGTCGGCCCCACCAGAATACCGGCCTCGTCGCCGACGCGGCGGCTGATGATTTCCGGGCACAGCGCGTCAGTACCCAGCAGACCGTTAGGGCCATGCTGCTCCGTCGAACCGATGGGAATGATGATCGCCTTGGACCGGGCGAGATAGGCCTCGACCTCGGGCCAGGTGGAAAGTTGAAGCTGCATCAGACGCCTTGCGGATTGGGCGGTGATCATAGCACCATCGCCGCAGAGAACAGCCAGAAGAGATATGCAATGTCCGAGAACCTGATCCCGGTCCCGGAAGAGTGGAAAAAACGCGCTTTCATGACCAGGGCCCAGTATGAGGCCGCCTATGCGGAATCGGTGCGCGATCCCGACGGCTTCTGGGGCCAGGAAGCCAGGCGGCTGGACTGGGCCAAGCCCTTCACCAAGGTCAAGAATGTCAGTTGGGACCCCGACAATCTTTCCATCAAATGGTTCGAAGACGGGGCGCTGAACGTTTCGGCCAACTGCATTGACCGGCATTTGGACAAGCGCGGCGACCAGATCGCCATCATCTGGGAAGGCGACGATCCCAAAGACAGCAAGCACATCACATACAGGCAACTGCACGCCGAAGTGTGCAGGTTCGCCAATGTGCTGAAGAACCGCGGCGTCAACAAGGGCGACCGCGTCACCATCTACATGCCGATGATTCCAGAAGCAGCCTATGCCATGCTGGCCTGCACCCGCATCGGCGCGGTGCATTCGGTGGTTTTCGGCGGCTTCTCCCCCGACAGCCTGGCGGGCCGCATCATCGATTGCGACAGCAAGGTGGTGATCACCGCCGATGAAGGCCTGCGCGGCGGCAAGCCGATCCCCCTGAAAAAGAACACGGACGCCGCCGTGGCCAAGGCCGGCATCGTGAACAGCGTGATCGTGGTGAGGCGCACCGGCGGCGCCGTCGAGATGCAGGGCGGACGCGACGTCTGGTATCACGAGGAAGCTGCGAAAGTGCCCGCCGACTGCCCGGCGGAAGCGATGAACGCGGAAGACCCGCTGTTCATCCTCTACACCTCAGGCTCGACTGGTAAGCCGAAGGGCGTGCTGCACACCAGCGGCGGTTACCTGCTGTGGGCCGCCTGGACCCACCATTATGTGTTCGATTACCACGAAGGCGACATCTACTGGTGCACCGCCGATGTCGGCTGGGTCACCGGCCACAGCTATATCGTCTATGGCCCGCTGGCCAACGGCGCCACCACGCTGATGTTCGAAGGCGTGCCCAACTATCCCACCACTTCGCGCTTCTGGGAGGTGATCGACAAGCACAAGGTCAACATCTTCTACACCGCGCCCACCGCCATCCGCGCCTTGATGCGCGATGGCGACGGACCGGTAACAAAGACCAGCCGCGCATCCTTGCGCCTGTTGGGCCGCGTGGGCGAACCGATCAATCCGGAAGCCTGGCTCTGGTATCACCGCGTGGTTGGCGACAGCCGCTGCCCCATCGTCGACACCTGGTGGCAGACCGAAACCGGCGGCATGCTGATCACGCCCCTGCCCGGCGCCACTGACTTGAAGCCCGGCTCGGCGAGCCTGCCGCTGCCCGGTGTGGTGCCGCAACTGGTCGATGCCGAAGGCGCGGTACTGGAAGGCGCCGCCAGCGGCAATCTGTGCATCACCCAAAGCTGGCCGGGCCAGATGCGCACCGTCTATGGCGATCACCAGCGTTTCATCGACACCTATTTCAAGACTTATCGCGGCAAGTATTTCACCGGCGACGGCTGCCGCCGCGACGAAGACGGCTATTACTGGATCACGGGCCGGGTGGACGACGTGATCAACGTGTCTGGTCACCGTATGGGCACTGCGGAAGTGGAAAGCGCGCTTGTGGGACACACGCACGTCGCCGAAGCCGCAGTCGTGGGCTATCCACACGACATCAAGGGCCAGGGCATCTATGCCTATGTCACGCTGAATGCGGGCGTGCCCTCCAGCGACGCGCTGAACGCCGAGCTGAAAGCCTTTGTCGGCAAGGAAATCGGCCCCATCGCCAAACCCGACGTAATCCAGTTCGCGCCCGGCCTGCCCAAGACGCGTTCGGGCAAGATCATGCGCCGGATTTTGCGCAAGATTGCCGAAGGCGACACATCGAACCTGGGCGACATCACCACCCTGGCCGATCCATCGGTGGTGGATGACCTGATCAAGAACGCGCGCAAATAGTGCTGCTGTTTCTCTATTTTCTGGCGGCGATCTTCCTGGCCTATTTCGCCAAATCGAAAGGCCGCAATCCCGCGCTGTGGTTCTGCGCGGGCGTGCTGTTGACTCCGCTGGGCGGCAGCATCGCGCTGATGCTGGCCGACCGCACCGGCTGGTTTCGCTTCTAGCGGCCTCCACCCATGGCGGCATAGCCGTCCATGGCGGTGGCAAGGTCGATGTCTTTCTGGGTCACGCCGCCTGCGTCATGGGTCGCCAGGGTTACCTCCACCTTGTTGTAGACGTTGAACCATTCGGGATGGTGATCCATTTTTGCGGCCAGCAGGGCGCAACGCGTCATGAAGGCGAAGGCGGCGTCGAAATCCACGAACTGGAATTTGCGGGTAATGGCCTCGCGATCCTTGGCCAGCTCCCAGTCGGGCAGCCGCTTGAGCGAGGACTTCAGCGCCTCAATCGTCAGCTTCGTCATAGTCATGGCCTCCGAGCGGATAGTCTTCTTCCACGCGATAGATGCTGCCATCGCTGGTCAGCTTGCTGGAATAGAGATGAAACGCGCCGGCTTCGAACTCGGCGCTGGCATAAAGGGCATTATATCGAAGCCATTCGATCACCTTGTCGGGATCGGGATGCCGAAGCCGCGCCAGCGTGACATGCGGGGTGAACTTGTGCGCATCCTGCGGCTGGCCCACCCGGCGGATGGCATTGTCGACCTTGCGCTGCAGATGATCCAGCGCCGGATTGTCCCGCACCCCCGCCCACAGCGAATGCGGCTGGGCATTGCCGAACTGGCCGACGCCATGAAGCTGCAGCGTGAAATCGGGCGCCATGATGCCGGCCAGCGCGTCGTCGATGGCCTCCACATCCTCGCCGCTCACCTCACCAATGAACCGCAGCGTCAAATGGAGCTGTTCACGGCTTTGCCAGCGCGCGCCGGGAACCCCGCCCTGAAGCGGCATCAGCGATTGCGCCACGGCACCAGGAAGGGAAAGCGCAACAAACAATCTCATTGCGACAACCGCCCCAGCGGCAGACGGCTGCGCAGCAGCAGCACGGTCAGGCCATAGCCCAGCCCGGCACAGAGCAGCGCCAACAGCAATCCCGCCTCATCGGCATAGGCGCCGGGCATCACGGTTTCGCCCAGCCGCGCGCCCACCCACGCGCCCGCGCCCGCGACCAGCGCCGCCAGCAAGGCCGGCGGCAAGGCGCGCACGAACAGCGCCTCGACCGCCAGCAGCGCGCGGCTGCGGCCCAGCCATGTCAGGATGATCACGTTGATCCAGGCACCCAGCGCCGTGCCCAGCGCCAGTCCCGCCACGCCCATCTGGAAATGCCAGACCAGCACGAATTTGAGCGCGATGTTGACCACAAAGGCGATCAGCGTGGCGCGCATCGGCGTGACCGTGTCGTGGCGCGCATAGAAGGTGGATGCGACGATGCGCACCAGCGCCATGGCGGGAAGTCCTACGCCATAGGCCGCCAGCGCCAGCGACGCCAGCGACGCCGCATCCGCATCGAACGCGCCATGCGCGAACACCGCCCGCATGATGGTGTCGGGGATCAACACGAAGGCGAACATAAAAGGCAGTGTCAACAAAAGGCACATCGCGGCGGCGCGGTTCTGCGCCGCGTCTGATCCCGCGCGGTCGCCCTTCGCCAGCCGCGCCGACATGGCCGGCAGCAGCACCGTGCCCAGCGCGATTCCCAGAACCCCCAGCGGCAACTGGTTGATGCGATCGGCATAATAGAGCGCCGTGCGGCTGCCGGTGACCAGATAGCTGGCCAGGATGGTATCGAGCAGCGGCGCGATCACGGTGCTGGCGGCACCCAGTGTCACCGCGCCGAACGCAGCGAAGAACGCCTTGATCTCGGGCGTCCAGCGCGGCCAGGAGAGCCGCAGCCACAAGCCTTCCTTCGCGCCCGCCCACAGAATGAAGACAAGCTGCGTCACCCCGCCCGCCAGCACGCCCCAGGCGGCGGCATACGCCGCATTGGGAAACCACTGCCACAGCAGCAACGTCGCGATCATGGAAAGATTGAGCAGGTTGGACCAGGCGGCGCCCGCCCAGAAACGGTCGATGGCGTTCAGCATCGCCGACAGTTGCACCGCCACCAGCGTCAGGATCAGATAGGGAAACGTCACCCGCGCCAGATTTACCGTCATGGCGAACTGCTGCGGATTGTCGGCAAAGCCCGGCGCCATCAGCCGCACGATCTGCGGCATGAAAACCATCGCCAGCACCAGCAGCGCGATCTGCGCCGCCATCTGCCAGGAGAAAACATCGCTGGCGAAGCGGGCGGCCTTTTCCGTTTCGCCTTTGGCATGCAGCGCGGCATAGCGCGGCAGGAAGGCGGGGTTGATCGTGCCTTCGCCGAAAATGGCGCGGAAATAATTGGGAAACAGGAAAGCGACGAAGAAGGCGTCCGACAGCACGCCCGCGCCCAGCGTCCAGGCCAGCAAGGCGTCGCGCGCAAAGCCGGTGACGCGCGACATCAAGGTGAAGCCGCCGACCGAAATCAGCCTCCTGAGCATCAGCGGACGTTCCCCGATTGCTGGATCAGTTTCTTCACCAGCGGCAGCATGCGGGCCACGATCACCTTTACGCCGTCAGGATTGGGATGGATGCCGTCGGCCAGGTTGAGCTTCCGGTTCAGCGCCACGCCATCCAGCATGAAGGGATAGAACAGCACGCCCTGCTCCTTGGCCAGCCGGGGATAGATGCCATCGAAGCTTTTGACATAGTCGGCGCCCAGGTTGCGCTGCGCCATCATGCCCGTCAGCAGCACTTTCACCTTGACGGATTTCAACCGCGTCAGGATGGCGCGCAGGTTCTTTTCGGTCTGCTCGGGCGGCAGGCCGCGTAACATGTCGTTCGACCCCAGCTCAACGATCGCCACATCCGGCTTGTCCACCAGCGACCAGTCCAGCCGCGCCAGCCCTCCGGCGCTGGTGTCGCCCGACACGCCGGCATTGATCACGGTCGCCTCGATCCCGCCCTTGCGCAGCGCCGCCTGAAGCTGAACGGGGAATTCGGTGCCGGGCGGCAGGCCATAGCCCTGGGTCAGACTGGTGCCCAAAGCCAAAATCTTCACCGGCTTGGCGGTGGCCTGCCCCGCTGTTGCCATGATCAGCAGCAGAACTGTGGTAATCAGATTGCGCAAAACCGCTGCCATCACATGTCCTCGAGTCACATGAACAATCCCCCGCCTGCCCTTCAGCTTCAAGACGTCCGCCTGACCCTCAAAAGCCTTGCGGGGCCAGTGGACATTCTGGACGGGGTCTCCCTCAGCGTTCCGGCCGGGCAGACCGTGGCGATGACCGGCCCATCGGGTTCCGGCAAGTCCTCTTTATTGATGGTCGCGGCAGGGCTGGAAAAGCCCAGTTCCGGCAAAGTGGAGATAACTGGAACCGACATTACCCGCATGGGCGAGGACGCGGCGGCCAAATTCCGGCTTGGGCGCGTCGGCATCGTGTTCCAGTCCTTTCACCTGATCCCCACCATGACGGCGCTGGAAAATGTCGCCGTGCCGCTGGAACTGATGGGCATGGCCGACGCTTTCGACCGCGCCGAAAAGGAACTGCGCGCCGTCGGCCTGATCCAGCGCACCGATCACTATCCGGGCCAATTGTCGGGCGGCGAGCAGCAGCGCGTGGCGCTGGCCCGCGCCCTGGCGCCGGGTCCGCAGATTCTGTTCGCCGACGAGCCGACCGGCAATCTCGACAGCGGCACCGGTTCGGGCATCGCCGATCTTATCTTTGGGCTGAACGCCGAACGTGGCGCCACGCTGTTCCTGGTGACGCATGAAGAGGGCCTGGCGCGACGCTGCCAGCGGGTGCTGCGCATGGCCGACGGCAAGGTCGTCTCGGATGCTTGACCTGAGGCTGGCCCTCAAACTGGCGCGGCGCGAATTGCGCGGCGGTTTTGCCGGTTTCCGCATCTTCTTCCTGTGCCTGGTGCTGGGCAGCACCGCGATTGCGGGCGTCGGCTCGCTCAGCGATGCGTTCCTGACCGGCCTGCAGGATCAGGGGCAGATAATACTGGGCGGCGACGTGTCGGTGCGTCAGATCCATCGCCCGGTCACGGACGAAGAGCGCGAGTTTTTCGATGCCCAGGGCCGCGTGTCGCAAACCGTGTCCATGCGCGCCATGGTCTATGCCCGCGATACCGGCGGCCGCCAGCTTGTCGAACTCAAGGCGGTGGATGAACGCTGGCCGCTGTTCGGCGCGCCCGAATTCACGCCCGCGCAAAAATTGTCCGATGTTCTGGCCTGTGAAGCCGACGGCGTTTGCGGTCTTGCCGCCGAACAGACGCTGCTGGATCGTTTGAAAGTCACGCGCGGTGATCTGGTCACGCTGGGCAACGCCACCTTCCGCGTCATGGCGGTGCTGGACAAGGAACCCGACCGCGTTTCCACCGGCTTTGAACTGGGACCCCGGCTTCTGATTTCCAGCAAGGGCCTTCCCGCCACCGGTCTGGTCACCACCGAAAGCATGGTGAACTACAATTACCGCATCGCGCTGAAGGATGCGGAAGGAAGCCAGGTTCAGGCGCGCGCCGCCATTGCCGGTTTCAAGGACCGCGTCGCAGAGCGTTTCCCGGAAGCCGGATGGAACATCCGCGACCGCACCGATGCCGCGCCGGGCATTCGCCGCTATGTCGAGCAGCTCACCATGTTCCTGACGCTGGTCGGGCTGGTGGTGCTGGGGGTTGGCGGTGTCGGCGCCGGTCAGGCGATCATCGCCTTCCTCGACCGCAAGCGCGCCGACATTGCGATCCTCAAATCCATGGGCGCCAGCGGCAGATTCGTCTTTCTCACCTTCTTTCTTCAGGTGATGACGGTGGCGCTGGTGGCGACGTTGCTGGGCGCAGCTTTGGGGGCGGCGTTGCCGCTCGCCATCGTCTGGCTGTACGGCAACGCCCTGCCCGTGCCGCCCAGCGTCAGTTTCTATCCGGTGCCGCTGCTGCTGGCGCTGGCCTTCGGTTTGCTGTCGGCGGTGGCTTTCGCGGTGCCGCCATTGTCGCGCGCCCGTTCGGTGCCGCCGGCCAGCCTGTTCCGCGATGTTGTGTCGCCCGCCAATCCCGAAGGGCAGAATTTCTACCGTGCCGCTTCCGCCGCCGCCGCCATCGGCATTGCCGTGCTGACGCTATTGATGGCGCCGCGCCCGGTCTTCGCGGCGCAATTCCTTGGCGGCTCGGTGGTGGCGCTGGGCCTCTTGCGGCTTCTGGCGGAAGGCCTGCGCCGCGCCATCCGCGCCTTGCCGCGCCAGAAGTCGCCAATCGTGCGCCTGGCTTTCGCCAATCTGGTGCGCCCCGGCGCCGCCACCGGCGGCATCGTCACCGCGCTGGGCCTGGGCCTGACCCTGCTGGCCACCGTCACGCTGCTGAACGCCACCATCAATGCCCAGGTTGCCGGCGCACTGCCGGCGCGCGCGCCCAGCTTCTTCTTCGTCGACATCCAGCAGCCGGATGCAGCCGCCTTCGACAAGACGATTACCGGCTTTTCCGCCGTCACCGATTACCAGCGCACGCCGATGATCCGGGGCCGCATCATCGAAGTGAACGGCGTGCCTTCGGCACAGGTGAAAGTCACCCAGGAAGCCCGCTGGGCGCTGAACGGCGACCGCGGCATCACCTATTCCAGCACCCCGCCGCCCCGCACCGAACTGACCGAAGGCAACTGGTGGGCCGCGGACTATCGCGGCCCGACCTTGATTTCGCTGGACCAGAACATCGCCCGCGGCACCGGCGCCAGGATCGGCGATTCGATGAAGCTCAACGTGCTGGGACGCGAAATCGAGGGCCGCATCCATTCCCTGCGCAAGGTGGACTTCACCAATGGCGGGCAGAATTTCGTGCTGATCCTGTCGCCCGGCGTGATCGACAAGGCTCCCCATGCCTTCCTGGCGACCGTGCGGGTGGACGCGTCCCAGGAAAACGCCATGTACATGGCGGTGACCAGCCGCTTCCCCAATATCTCCACCGTGCGGGTCCGCGACGCCATTCAGCAGATCCAGAACATGCTGGCCTCACTGGCCCAGGGCGTGAGCGCCGCCAGCCTGGTGACGATCTTCGCGGGCCTTCTGGTGCTGGCGGGGGCCATCGCGGCCGGCACCCGCGCCCGGCTGTATGACGCCACCATCCTCAAGGTGCTGGGCGCGACCCGCGGCCGAATCGCCCTGGTCTATGTCATCGAATATGCCGTGCTGGGAGCTGCGACCGGGGTGATCGCCCTGGCTGCCGGAACCCTGGCGGGCTGGTCGATCGCCTGGGGCGTGCTGGACGTGCCGTTTGCCTTTGACGCCCGGGCGGTGGTCATAACGGTGCTTGGAGGCGGTGCAGCAACGTTGTTGTTCGGCCTTTTGGGGGCCGTCAGCGCGCTGTCAGTTCGCCCTGCCCGGCGGCTGCGCTCGGCTTAACCTTTGCAAAACATTGATTTAGGGCGGGGCTGACGCCTTGATACCGCCACAAGAAATCACGATATAATAGGGGCCAAAGGGAGTAACAGATGGCTGAGTATGACAATCGCATAGTTCGTGGCACGGCGGCTGGTTACGCCGACACGATGGATATGGGCCTGCGCGCGCATATGCTGCGGGTCTACAACTACATGGTCGGCGCGCTCGCCCTGACCGGCGTGGTGGCCTATGTGGTGGCCAATTCGCCCGCGCTTCTGAACATGCTGTATCAGCAGGGCGCCAATGGCGCGCTGGCCCCCACCATGCTGGGCTGGGTGGTCATGCTGGCCCCTATCGGCCTGGTGTTCTTCCTGTCGTTCCGCGTGATGCAGATGAGCCAGTCGGCGGCCCAGGCCACCTTCTGGGTCTATGCCGCGCTGACCGGCGCTTCGCTGTCCTCGATCCTGATCGCCTATACCGGCGCCAGCGTCGCGATGACCTTCTTCGTCACCGCCGGCACTTTCGGCGCGATGAGCCTGTACGGCTACACCACCAAGCGTGACCTGTCCGGTCTCGGCTCCTTCCTGATGATGGGCCTGATCGGCTTGCTGCTGGCCTCGCTGGCCAACATGTTCTTCCAGTCCAGCGCGATGAACTTCGTCATCAGCGTGGTGGGCGTGCTGATCTTCACGGGCCTGACCGCCTGGGACACGCAGAAGATCAAGAACACCTATTACGAAGTCGGTGGCAACGCCGCGGTGGCGGGCAAGGCGGCGATCATGGGCGCCCTGTCGCTCTACCTCGACTTCCTCAACATCTTCCTCTTCCTGCTGCGCTTCATGGGCGACCGCCGCTAAGCGAAAGCAGCAAACACAAAGAAAAGGCCCGGAGCGATCCGGGCCTTTTTGTTTCTGCCTGTCACTCTCTGGTGAGGGCCTTGAGCAGCTTTCTATCGAAGACCTTCAGCACCTGCGCCAGCTCATGGCCGCGCTTGAGGATCACCCCGCCCGCGGCAATGACGCTGTACTGACCCTGCTTCTGGCGCAGGTCCGGGCGCTTTTCGATGCGGAACAGGGGCATCTCGCTGGCGCGGCGAAAGATCGAGAAGACTGCGGTTTCGGCGCGGAAATCTAGGGCGTAGTCGCGCCATTCCCCGGCGGCGACCATGCGGCCATACAAAGCGAGAATCCGGTTCAGTTCGGGACGGTCGAATGTGACTTGCGGCACAGGGGCCAAAGAGGGCGCCGCAGACATGTCACGCGAAGCCATCGCGCGATGGAGTGATATGGGTTCTTCCACCATCCGAAAGTGATGATGAGCCCGGAACTTAGCCGCCGCAAGTGCTGCCGGTGCGAAAAGCGGTGTTGAAATGTCACCGAGAATCACGCGGAACCTGCCCTTAAATGGTCACGATTGAACCATTGCTCAGCCGTTTTCACGGACCACAGTCTCAATGTCGATTGGCTGTGAATCGGTGCGGATAACAAGCCCCCCAGCCCCTATTCCGAACCAGTTCCTGCCAGTCGACAATTTCCCCCAAAAATCAAATCAGTTTCGCAGGCTCGCGATGAATTCGCGTATCCACGCCGCATACTGTCCGAACAGTCCGCCAATCGCGCCCAGGAGCGCGCAGATCATCACGCCATAAGGAATGAAGCTTTCGGGTTGATCACCCAGCAGGTTCGATGTCCCAACCGCCGCCACGCCGCAGGCAGCCCCGATCACCAACCCGCCCAATGCGCCCATCACATAGCCACGCGCCAGATCGCGCGCGTAAAGCAATCCAGCGGTGCCCGCGATCATCATGATTCCGAACATCGCATAGTGGATTTGCAGCAGCGGGCGCACATGGCAGGCCACCATCAGCCCTACCTCCAGCACCACGCCCACCAGCAGGGCGCGGCCCAGGATGCGGGAATCGATCAGGGCTTTGACCGCGCGTTTCATGGTGAAATGCTAGCGCGAACGGGCGGCCCGGCAACCCTCTTCTTGCGGGAAAAAGCCGTTTTCTCTAAGCAGTTCCCTCATGGCGGGCGAGACGGCAACCGAATATCTGCGCGACCTCTGGTACATGCCGGCGCTGGCATCAAGCCTGAAGCGCGGCGACATGCGCCGCGAGATGCTGCTGGGCGAACCGGTGCTGCTGGGCCGCAATCATTCCGGCGAGATTTTCGCGTTGCGCGATATCTGCCCCCATCGCGGCGTGCCGCTGTCGGCCGGCCGCATCAAGTCCGACAACAGCGTGGAGTGCCCCTATCACGGCTGGCGATTCCGCAAGGATGGCGTGTGCAGCGCCATCCCCTCGCTGGTGGCGGGCCAGGATTTCGAGCCGGAAAAAATCAAGGTTCGCACCTATCCCGCGTGCGAACAGGACGGACTGATCTGGGTCTATATGGCTGCCACGCCGGGCGCCGCGCCGAAATCGCAGCCGCCGCGCGTGGGCAGCGATCACAAGATGCGCTGGACCGAAATCCAGAACTTCGCCTGCGGCATCGATCACGCGGTTATCGGATTGATGGACCCGGCGCACGGGCCTTATGTCCACGCCCATTGGTGGTGGAAGAAAACCCCGCGCGTGAAGGAAAAACATTACGCGCCGTTGCCCAATGGCTTCGTGATGACGCGGCACAAGCCGTCCAAACCGGTCTACAGCGTGCTGGGCGATGTCGAGACAGAGATTACCTTTGAACTGCCCTCCACCCGCTTTGAGATTCTGACCGGCAAGCTGCTGGGCAAGAGCTTCAATGTGGTGGGACTGACGGTCTGTACACCCCGCGACGCGGGCAGCACCGACGTCATCCAAGTCTTTTACTGGCCGGGCTGGCTGAACTTCATATATCCGCTGTTCTGGGCGCTGGGCCGCACCTTCATCGGCGACGACCGCAAGATCGTGGAATTGCAGCGCGAAGGCCTGAAATTCAACCCGAATCTGATGCTGATCCAGGATAGCGACCAGCCCGCCATCTGGTACCACCGCATCAAGAAGGCCTGGGCGGAATCGGTCGAAAACGGCACGGAATTCGTCAATCCTGTGCGCGAACGCGTCCTGCGCTGGAAAAGCTGACAGCGCCCGTGATTTCGGGGTTGCGCGGGGCGCTGCACCGCACTAAACGGTCCACTTAACCTACAACTTGGCCGGCTCTCCAACGCCCTCAAAAGCGTGGCCGGTTCACGCGCGACCAAGAGCAGAAACATGCCCAAACGCACCGATATTCACACCGTCCTGATCATCGGCGCGGGCCCTATCGTGATCGGCCAGGCCTGCGAATTCGACTATTCCGGTGCCCAGGCCTGCAAGGCCCTGCGCGAGGAAGGCTACCGGGTGGTGCTGGTCAATTCGAACCCCGCCACCATCATGACCGACCCCAACATGGCGGACGCGACCTATATCGAGCCGATCACGCCGGAAATCGTGGAAAAGATCATCGCCCGCGAGCGCCCGAATGTGCCCGAAGGCATGGTCTTCGCCCTGCTGCCCACAATGGGCGGTCAGACCGCGCTGAACACCGCGCTGAGCTTGCGCAAGATCGGCGCGCTGGAGCGTCACAATGTCGAACTGATCGGCGCCACCGCCGACGCCATCGACAAGGCGGAAGACCGCGAGCGCTTCAAGCAGGCTATGGGCAAAATCGGCCTAGAAGTGCCCAAGGGCATCACGCTGAAAGGTGACCTTCGCCAGAAGAAGGACTCAGCCGGCCAGCCGCTGTTCGACGGCAACAATGCCCCGATCATGGAACTGGCGCCCGAAACCTTCAGCAAGGCACTGGCGGCGCTCGACCAGGTCGGCCTGCCCACCGTCATCCGCCCCAGCTTCACCATGGGCGGCACCGGCGGCGGCATCGCCTACAACCGCGACGAATTCTTCGCCATCGTCGAATCCGGCATGGAAGCCTCGCCCACCAACGAAGTGCTGATCGAAGAGTCGGTACTGGGGTGGAAGGAATTCGAGATGGAGGTGGTGCGCGACAAGGCCGACAACGCCATCATCATCTGCTCCATCGAAAACATCGACGCCATGGGCGTGCATACCGGCGACAGCATCACCATCGCCCCTGCCCTGACCCTGACCGACAAGGAATATCAGCGCATGCGGTCGGCCTCGATCGCGGTCTTGCGCGAGATCGGCGTGGAAACCGGCGGCTCCAACGTGCAGTTCGCGGTCAATCCCAAGGACGGCCGCATGGTCGTCATCGAGATGAACCCGCGCGTGTCGCGCTCGAGCGCGCTGGCGTCCAAGGCCACCGGCTTTCCCATCGCCAAGATCGCGGCCAAGCTGGCCTGCGGTTACACGCTGGACGAACTCAAGAACGACATCACCAAGGTCACGCCGGCCAGCTTCGAGCCGACCATCGATTACGTGGTGACCAAGATCCCGCGTTTCGCCTTCGAGAAATTCCCCGGCGCCGAGCCGCTGCTGACCACCGCGATGAAGTCGGTGGGCGAAGCCATGGCCATCGGCCGCACCTTCGGCGAGTCGATGCAAAAGGCGCTGCGCAGCCTGGAAACCGGCCTGACCGGGTTCGACGAAGTCGCGCTGGACCCGGACCCCACCGAAATCCGCGCCGCGCTGGCCCGCCCCACGCCAGACCGCCTGCTGCAGGCGGCGCAGGCGATGCGCTACGGTTTCCCGCTGGACGAAATCCAGCGCATCACCGGCTACGATCCCTGGTTCTTGGGCGAGATCAATCACATCATTCAGACCGAAGCGCGCGTGCGCGAAGAAGGCCTGCCCAAGGATGCCAAGTCCTTCCGCGCCCTCAAGACGATGGGATTTTCCGACGCCCGCCTGGCCAAGATTACTGGCCAGAAGGAAGCGGCCGTGCGCAAGGCGCGCACCGATCTGGACATCCGACCCTGCTACAAGCGCATCGACACCTGCGCGGCGGAGTTCGCGGCGCTGACGCCGTACATGTACTCCAGCTATGAAAATCCGACCGGCAACAAGGCGGCCTGCGAAAGCAATCCCACCGATGCCAAGAAGATCATCATCCTGGGCGGCGGTCCCAACCGCATCGGCCAGGGCATCGAGTTCGACTATTGCTGCTGCCATGCCGCCTATTCGCTGTCCGAGCGCGGCTATGAAACCATCATGGTCAACTGCAATCCCGAAACCGTCTCGACCGACTACGACACGTCCGACCGGCTCTATTTCGAGCCGCTTACGCTCGAAGACGTTCTGGAAATCATCCATATCGAAACGCAAAAGGGGTCCCTGGCCGGGGTGATCGTGCAGTTCGGTGGCCAGACGCCGCTGAAGCTGGCCAATGGCCTGCGTGATGCGGGCGTGCCGATTCTGGGCACCAGCGCCGACGCCATCGACCTGGCCGAAGACCGCAAGCGCTTCCAGAAGCTGCTGGAAGACCTGAATCTGAAACAGCCGCGCAACGGCACCGCCATGACGGCGGAAGAAACCGTCGCCGCCGCCAAATCCATTGGCTATCCCGTGATCCTGCGCCCGTCTTACGTTTTGGGCGGACGTGGCATGGTGGTGGTGTCCGATGAAGGCGAACTGCGCAAGCAGGTGGAGTCGGGTGAACTGTTCCGCATCTCCGGCGACAATCCGGTACTGATCGACGGCTTCCTCAACCGCGCCACCGAAGTGGATGTCGACGCGATCTGTGACAAGGACGGCGACGTTTTCATCGCCGGCATCATGGAGCATATCGAGGAAGCCGGCGTGCATTCGGGCGACAGCGCCTGTTCGCTGCCGCCGCGCTCGCTGTCGAAAGACACCATTGCCGAGATCGAACGCCAGACCATCGCCATGGCCCGGGCGCTGAAGGTCCAGGGCCTGATGAATGTGCAGTATGCCATCCAGGGCGACGAGATTTACGTGCTGGAAGTCAATCCGCGCGCCTCACGCACCGTGCCCTTCGTCGCCAAGGCGATCGGCCTGCCGGTGGCCGCGATCGCCAGCCGCGTGATGGCGGGCGAAACGCTCAAGTCCATGAACCTGAAGAAGCCCAACCCCAAGCACATCTCGGTCAAGGAAGCCGTGCTGCCGTTTGCGCGCTTCCCCGGCGTCGACACCATCCTGGGCCCGGAAATGCGCTCCACCGGCGAGGTCATGGGCCTGGACGAGAATTTCGGCCGCGCCTTCGCCAAAAGCCAGATCGGCGCGGGCGTGAAGCTGCCCACCGGCGGCACCGTCTTCATCTCGGTGAAGGAGGGCGACAAGGACCTGATCGAAGCGCCTGCCCGCGATCTGCTGGCGATGGGCTTTGGCATCATCGCCACCCGCGGCACCGCGCGGGTTCTGGAATCCAAGGGCATTCCGGTCACCGTCATCAACAAGGTGCTGGAAGGCCGGCCGCATGTCGTGGACGCACTGAAGAACGGCGAGATCAACCTGGTGTTCAACACCACGGACGGCGCCCAGGCGCTGACGGATTCCTCGTCCATCCGCCGCGCGGCGCTGACTTTGAAAGTGCCCTACTACACAACCATGGCGGGCGCTGCGGCGGTCACCCAGGCGATCCAGGCCCTGCGGTCGGGCTCTCTTGAAGTCGCCCCCCTGCAGTCCTACTCTTTGTAAAGCACGGCGCCGCTACGGCTGAGTTTCAGTAGCGAAATCAGTGCGTTAACAAATAACGGGTTCCAGCATCCGGCCAGTCCGGGCGCTAGGAGCCCTTTTTGCCGGACGGAAGAAGACCATGGAAAAAATTCCGATGACCGCCTCGGGCTTCAAAGGCCTGGAGGACGAGCTGAACCAGCTCAAGAATGTCGACCGCCATGAGATCATCAAGGCGATCGCCGAAGCGCGCGCCCATGGCGATCTGTCGGAAAATGCCGAGTATCACGCCGCCAAGGAGAAGCAGAGCTTCATCGAAGGCCGCGTCATGGAGCTGGAAGACCAGATCGGCCGCGCCGATGTGATCGATATTTCCAAACTGTCGGGCAGCAGCGTCAAGTTCGGCGCCACCGTCACGCTGGTGGACGAAGACACAGACGAAGAGCGCAAGTTCCAGATCGTGGGCGACGTGGAATCAGACGCCAAGAAGGGTCGCATCTCGCTGTCCTCGCCCATCGCCCGCGCCCTGATCGGCAAGAGCAAGGGCGACACGGTGGAAGTGGCGGCGCCCGGCGGCGCGCGCTCCTACGAGATCGTGAAAGTCGAGTTCAAGTAAGCCCTAGAGAACACGCGGAATAAACCGCGCCGTGCGGGCGCGGTATTCCACATATTCCGGATAGGCCTCGGTCAACACGCGCTCCTCGAACAGCGTGCGCACCACCAGCATGCCCAGCACGGCAATCGCCATGATGGCCGACCAGGGCTGCACGAACTGCAGCGCGGTGCCGACGATGCTGATCATCTCCACAGCATACAAAGGATGACGGGCATAGGCATAAGGCCCGCTGGTCACCAGCGTGCGCGCTTCGGGCATGATCGAGAAGGATTTTCCCAGCCGCCACAGCACCAGCACCGATGCCAGGCTGCCGACGCCGACAAAAATTGCCGAGATGATCTGCATGCCCAACGTCAGATGTGCCACGGGCAGTAGCAGCATCCCGACCCCCAGGAAGGTGCCGACCAGCGCGGCCAGCCGCGGCATGATCCCCGCCAGGCGCCGCACCGGCTTGTCGCGCACCACCAGCAGGTAAACCAGCAGCAGGTTGAAGGCCATTGCCGCCGACAGCGAGAAGAAGCGCACCCAGTGGATCGGCTGGGCGGTGCCCTCCTGCATCAGGAAAAAGTCGCCGACCAGAATTGGGCGAAGTTGCATCGCGCCATAGACGAACCACAGGATCAGCGGCAACGCGACGATGGTGTCATAGGCTTTGGTGCCCTGCGCCCTGACCAGCCGCGGATCGCTGTCGCCGGGCTGCGATACCCACCACATCAGCGCTAGCCAGCCCGGACCAAACAAAGCGAGCAGCATGACCATCACGGTTTTGCCGACATCGCCCTGATAACTCACCAGCAGTTCCGGCGCCAAAAGGGCCAGGATCGGGCTTTGCACAAACGTCAGTATGAAATTCAGCGGGAGCACAATCCAGAACCGCTTCTGCGCCCGCATGAAGGACAGCACCGACGGCAAAAAGTACAGGAACAGCAGCCCCGCCGCCATCAGCAGGTAAATGCCCTTGATCTGGCCGGTGAAAATCAAATCCATCTGCATCCCCCTGATGCCGCGTTATGCCGGAAAACTAACCGGGCCGGCGCGCCACGAGCGCCACCAGTTCCGCGACTTCGGTGAATCTCCCATCCGGCGACGATTCCCGCAAGGCCGCCGTCAAATCCGCTGCGAAGGCATCCTTGTCGGGTATTGACGCCGACATGGAAAAGGCGCGCCCGACAATGTCGTCCACCGTCAGGGGCTGGCGGATGGTGACGGACAGCCCGTCCAACTGAGTGAAGGCGGAAGCGAACAGGAAGGGTTCGTAGCGGCGGTGCCCACCGGCACGCTCCGTACCTTTGGGCCTGTGACGGGCGCTGACGTCGCAAAGTATCCTGAACCAGCCATTCTCATCCACCGGCGGATGCGCGTCATGAAACAGCGCCACCGCACCGTCCGGCGTGACGATACGCTCCAGCATGGCCAGGGTCGCGTCGCGGTCCATCCAGTGAAACGCCCGCCCGATAACGGCCAGCCTGAAAGGCGCCATCTGCGGCGTCAGGTCTTGAGAGCCTCCCGGCTGCAACGTAATTTCCACCCCGGCGCTCTGGGCCTTCGCGCCGGCCGCGGCCAGCATGCCCTCGTCCGGATCCATGGCCGTGACCGTCATGCCGGCCTGCGCGAACTGCACCCCCAGCATCCCGGTGCCGCATCCCAGATCCAGCACCGCATCGCCCAGCTTGAGGCCTACCAGCCCGGCGACCCGCCTGATCAGCCGGTCCGGAAAAGCCAGCCGGTAGCGGTCGTAAAAGGCCACGGCGCCCTTGAAACGCTGGGGGTCAGTGCCGTCAGACATGGAACCTTTTGGACTTTGCTTTGTTGGTCATAGGCTTATACTCGCCCGACCTCATATTTCTGAACGGTTTCATGGCCAATATCGCCCTCGTCGATGACGACAAGAATATCCTCGCGTCCGTCAGCATGCTGCTGGAGCAGGAAGGCTATCACGTCCGCACCTTTTCGGACGGCGCCGCCGCGCTCACCGCTCTGACCACCACCCCGCCCGACCTCGCCATCCTGGACATCAAGATGCCGCGCATGGACGGGCTGGAGTTGTTGCGCCGCCTGCGCCAGGCCAATCCCGATCTGCCGGTGATCTTCCTCACCAGCAAGGACGAAGAGATCGACGAGCTGATGGGCCTGAATGCCGGTGCCGACGATTATATCCGCAAGCCCTTCTCCCAGCGCTTGCTGCTGGAACGGATGCGCGCCGTGCTGCGCCGCGCCGAAGGCAAGTCGGGCGTCGCGCCGGTGCCCGGCGCCGAGACCGCCAAGAAGGAAGCGCTTGTGCGTGGCCAGCTCGCGCTCGACCCCCAGCGCCACGAATGCACTTGGGACGGAAAGCCTGTGCGCCTAACCGTCACCGAATTCCTGATCCTGCAGGCGCTGGCGCAGCGTCCGGGCTTCGTCAAAAGCCGCGACAGCCTGATGGACGCCGCCTATGACGATCAGGTCTATGTCGACGACCGCACCATCGACAGCCACATCAAGCGCCTGCGCAAGAAGTTCAAGGCCGTGGCGGACGACTTCGACGCCATCGAGACGCTTTATGGCGTGGGCTATCGCTACCGCGAGTAATGCCCCACTTTTCCGCCCTCACCTGGCGCATCCTTGCCTTCAATGCGCTGGCGCTGATCGTGCTGGTTGGCGGTGTCATTCTTGTCCAAGCCACCGGACGCGGCCTGGTTGAAGAACGCCTCAACTCCATCCAGGAACAGGCCAACATCGTGGCGGGTACCATCGCCCAATACGCCACCGATCCCGACAGCCACACGCTGCGCGTCGATGAAGCCGAACCGCTGCTGCGCCAGTTGATCGCGCCGACCCGGCTGCGCGGACGGCTCTATTTGCCCACCGGACGGCTGGCGATCGACACCCGCAATCTCTTGGCGCGCAATGTGGTGCAGACCCAGGAACTGCCTGCGCTGGACACCGCCACCAAAGTCAAAGAATGGTTCAAGCGGTTGTATGACGGCGTGATGGGCGTGCGACCCTTTGCCAGTCTC
This sequence comes from uncultured Alphaproteobacteria bacterium, assembly GCA_903837555.1. Lineage (GTDB taxonomy): Bacteria > Pseudomonadota > Alphaproteobacteria > Micropepsales > Micropepsaceae > Rhizomicrobium. The sequence goes on along the minus strand of CAILUV010000075.1, from coordinate 4,227 downwards.
GAGCCTTATTACGAGGCCAGCAATGACGGCCGGATCTATGAAGAAGTCAGCGCCGCCCTGACCGGCACCGCCGACAGCGCCGAGCGCGTCGACGACCGCAACCGGCTGGTTCTTTCGGTTGCCGTGCCGATCCAGCGTTTCACGGCCATTTATGGCGTGCTGTTCCTCTCCACCGAAGGCGGCGATATCGACGACATCCTGCGCGCGGAACGCGCCATCTTGTTGCAGGTGTTCGCGGTGGCGCTGCTGGTGATGCTGTTTTCGTCCCTGTACCTGGCGGGCACTATCGCCGAACCGGTCAAGCGGCTGGCGGCAGCCGCCGACCGCGTGCGTTCCGGGCGCGGGCGCGGCGACATTCCCAACTTCCCCGAACGGGACGATGAAATCGGCGATCTGGCCGACAGCCTGAAATCCATGACCGCAGGTCTTTACGACCGCATCGACGCCATCGAGCGTTTCGCCGCCGACGTGGCGCATGAACTGAAGAACCCGCTGACTTCGCTGGCCAGCGCGGTGGAAATGTTTGGCCGCGCCAAGGACGATGAAAGCCGCGCCAGGCTTCTGGGCATCATTCGCGGCGATGTGAAGCGCATCGACAGGCTGATTACCGACATTTCCGACGCCTCGCGGCTGGACGCCGAACTGTCCCGCGAAGCGCCGCAGCCGGTGGCGCTGTCGCGCCTGCTGGCCACCATCATCGAAGTCTATCGCATGACCGATGCTGATCATGCGGTGGAATTCGTGCTGGCCGACCAGTTGCCGCCCGGCACCATCGTGCGCGGCCGCGACGAACGGCTGGGCCAGGTGTTCCGCAACCTGATCGACAATGCGGTATCGTTCAGCCCTGCCGGGGGCAAGGTAACCGTCACCGCCCTGCGGCACGAGATGGTGGCGCGGGTGATGGTGGAAGACGAAGGCCCCGGCATTCCGCCTGACAATCTGGAATCCATTTTCGAGCGCTTCTACACCGAGCGGCCCAGCGACACCTTCGGGCGCAATTCCGGCCTGGGCCTGTCCATCGCCCGCCAGATCATCGAAGGTGCAGGTGGGCGCATCTATGCCGAAAACCGCGCCCCCGAAAATCAGCAGAGCGGCGGGGCGCGGCTGATTGTCGAACTGCCAATCGGTGTTTCTTAGGCCATGGCGGGTGAAGCCAACATTCATGCCACTTGCGTTGCGATTGGCAGCCAGGGCGTGCTGCTGCTGGGCGCGAGTGGCGCGGGGAAATCCGATTTGGCCCTGCGGTTGATCGACGAAGGCGCGCAACTTGTGGCGGACGACCGCACGCTGTTGTTCGTCAAAAAGGGCGCGCTGCATGCGAAAGCCCCGGCGAGCATCAAGAACCTTCTGGAGATACGCGCCGTGGGTATCGTCGCGCTGCCGGCGCGCGCCTGGGTGAAACTGGCGCTTGCGGTGCAGTTGGGACGCGAAGGCCCCAGACTTCCGCCGCCGCGGTTCTTTTCCCCGCCGCGCGGGATGACTATGACCACAAAGCTGCCGCAAATCACCCTGAACGCGCATTTCGCGTCCACGCCGGCCAAGATTCGCGCGGCATTACGGGCTTTTTCGCAAGGCACACTCCGCGACAATTTCAACTTGAAATAAGCCGGTAAAACCCCAAATAAGCCTTTCCCCGGCAAGGGCTTTTGCTACTGTCCGCGCCCTTATGGAACACGCATGATCGGCATCGTTCTCGTCACGCACGGCCGCCTGGCCCAGGAATTCATCGCGGCCATGGAGCACATGGTCGGCCCGCAAACGCATCTGCGCGCCGTCTGCATCGGGCCGGAGGATGATATCGAACGCCGCCAGCGCGAAATCGCCGCCGCCGCCAAATCGGTGGATGTGGGCAATGGCGTCATCATCGCCACCGACATGTTCGGCGGCACGCCCTGCAACCTGGCGCTGACGCTGCTGGAAAAGGGCAAGATCGAAGTGCTGGCGGGCGCCAACCTGCCCAGCCTGATCAAGCTGATCGACATCCGCACAAAGCTGCCGCTGGAACAGGCCGTCAAGGACGCCATCGATGCGGGCCGCAAATACATGCGCGCGGGAAGCGCCGACCTGTAAATGGGCGAAAAGCTGCGCGCGCGCGTCATCATTCCCAACAAGCGCGGCCTGCACGCCCGCGCCAGCGCCAAGATCGTCGAAGCCTCGGCGCGCTTCCAGTCCGAGATTGAAGTGGTCAAGGACGGCACCGCCGTCAACGGCCGCTCGATCATGGGCCTGATGATGCTGGCAGCCTCGCTGGGTTCGGAAGTCGAGATCACCGCCCAGGGGCCGGATGCGCCCGAAGCGTTGAAGGCAATACTTGCTCTGGTCGAAGCGAAGTTCGGCGAGGAATGATTTGATGGCAAAGCCGTCAAATCATGCCAAGCCCGCCCGCGCGACAGCGGCTTGAGGGCGGGCGCGGCAGGAGTGCAATTATGAAAAGATTTTTTGCGCTTCTTCTCGGTTTCTGTCTTCTAACCCCCACCCTTTCTTCCGCCCAGACCGTCGCCCGCCCCTCGCTGTGGCACGTCCGGGGGCCTCAGAGTGACGTTTATCTGCTGGGATCGGTGCATATCCTGCCGCCCGGCGTGCAATGGCGTTCCCAGGAGATCGAACAGGCGATCGCACGCGCCGACACATTTGTTTTCGAAGTGCCGCAGGATGAAAAATCCATCGGCCGGCTAAAGGTAATGATCGCCGCCAAGGGCATGCTGCCACCGGGGGAAACGCTGCGTCCCATGCTCAGCAAGCGCGCCCAAGCGGATTTCGACGCGGTGCTGGCCTCGTCTGGCCTGCCCGCTTCGGCGGTGGAACGTAGCCGGCCCTGGCTGGCGGGGTTGCAGTTGCTGTTCGCCCAGATCGCCAAACACAACTTCGCGGTGGAGAATGGCGTGGATAGCCAGCTCGCCGCGCACGCGATCAAGGCGGCCAAGCCGCTGCGCTATCTGGAAACCATCGAGCAGCAATTTGCGGTGCTGGCGCCCACGGATCGCAAGCTGGAGATGGAGCAGTTCGAAGCGGGGCTGGTGGATCTCAAGGACATCGCCGCACAGGTGCAGCCGATGGTCGATGCCTGGGCCGCGGGCGATCAGAAGAAGCTGGACGGCCTCATCAATGGCGATCTCGACCGCTTCCCCGCCGCCCGCAAGGCGCTGCTGGATGACCGCAACCGTGCCTGGCTGCCCCAGATCAGCGCCATGCTGAAGGAAAAGGGCACGTTCCTGGTGACAGTGGGCGCCGGACACCTGACCGGCCCAACCGGTTTGCCCACGCTGCTGCGCGAGGCGGGTCACGAGGTCGATGGGCCATAACCCCTTCCCCAGCCTCGTATTTCTGAGTCCTCATATAAGGATATGCAGTTTTCTTTATATCCTCCTTGCCCGGCTTTGGCCCCGCTGCTATAGCGCCCTCGCAATTTGAGGAATCGCGCCATGGCCACTTTCACCGACTACATCGTCAAAGACATTTCGCTCGCTGAGTGGGGCCGCAAGGAGCTCAACATCGCCGAAATCGAAATGCCCGGCCTGATGGCGACCCGCGCCGAATACGGCAAGAGCCAGCCCCTGAAGGGCGCGCGCATCGCCGGCTCGCTGCACATGACCATCCAGACCGCCGTTCTGATCGAAACCCTGAAAGCGCTGGGCGCCGACATCCGCTGGGTGTCGTGCAACATCTATTCGACGCAGGACCATGCCGCCGCCGCCATCGCGGCCGCCGGCATCCCGGTGTTCGCGATCAAGGGCGAAAGCCTGAAGGACTATTGGGACTACACCGCCAAGCTGTTCGAATGGCATGGCGGCGGCTATCCCAACATGATCCTGGACGATGGCGGCGACGCCACCATGCTGGTCCATCACGGCCTGCGCGCCGAAAAGGGCGACGTGGCGTTCCTCGAAAAGCCGGAAAATGAAGAAGAAGAAGTCTTCTACGCGCTGATCAAGCGCCTCTTGAAGGAAAAGCCCAAGGGCTGGTTCGCGGAAGTTGCCGCCAGCATCAAGGGCGTGTCGGAAGAAACCACCACCGGCGTGCATCGCCTGTACCTGATGGAAAAGGAAGGCAAGCTGCTGTTCCCCGCCATCAACGTGAACGACAGCGTCACCAAGTCGAAATTCGACAATCTGTATGGCTGCAAAGAGTCGCTGGTGGACGGCATCCGCCGCGGCACCGACGTGATGATGGCCGGCAAGGTCGCCATGGTCGCCGGCTTCGGCGACGTGGGCAAGGGTTCGGCGGCAT
>CAILUV010000074.1 GCA_903837555.1 uncultured Alphaproteobacteria bacterium | reverse complement strand
TGGGCGGCGGCAGCCCGCAGGCCAAGCCCACGGCGCTGCTGAAAGAGGTCCACCGTCCCGCCACCGGCAACATGCTGTACGTCTTCGCCCTCGACTGAGGCTCGCTTACTTGGCGGGGACCGGCATGTGGATGGTCATCAGTGCCAGGCCCTGCGGGTTGGTGAACCAGTGCGGGGTGTTGGACGGGATCAGGGCATAGTCGCCTTTGGCGATCGGGCGCGAGGTGCCGCCTTCAATCGCACCATTGACCAGCTTGCCGCCGGTCACCAGCACGCAGCTTCCGTCCAGCACCTCGACCAGCTCGGACTGGGTGGGATGGTTGGAGGCATTGGTCTGCTTGACGCGGAACTCCATCATCACCGGATAGCCTTCGTCATTGGCGATCAGGATGTTCATGTTGCCGCCGCTGGCCTTGGCCTTGGCGATCATGGCGGCCACGTCGGCGCCGGAACTGTAGTGCTTGACCGGATGCTGGGTCTGGGCGGCGGCGGGCAGGGCGGTACTCAAGGCGAGGACGGCGATTACCAGCCCGATGAACTTGTGAGACGGCTTCATGGTTCCTTCTCAAAAAAAATTGTTGCAGGACCCTTGTCCCAAAGCCCCCGCCAAAACAATCCATGCCAGGCCTCGCGACCGGGTGTATTATACAGTGGCAACTTTACCCTGGAGTTCGGGCATGAAGTTTCAATTTGCGTTTCTTGCCGCCGCATTGGCGCTGGCGCCGATGGCGGCCCCAGCCCAGATTATAGTCTCGACCACAGCCGGCATGGCGCATAACTGCTTTGTCGCCGCCAAGGCAGGCGTGAAGCCCCGTGAGGGCGTGCAGATATGCAATACAGCGCTCAGACATGATCCGCTGACTCTACGTGACAGGGCTGCGACCTATGGCAATCGCGGCGTGCTACTGAACACGTTGGACCAGGTGGACAAGGCCGAGGCCGACTTCAAGGCTGCCATCCGGCTGTATCCCAGCCTGGGTGATTCTTACGTCAATCTGGGGTCCATGCTGATACGCAAAAAACAGTTCCACGAGGCGATCGTGCAGATCGACAAAGGGATGGCCCTGGGCATGAGCTTTGCCGCGATCGGTTATTACAACCGCGCCTTGGCCTTGGACTATCTTGGCCGCTACCCGGAGGCCTATGCCGACTACAAGAAGACGCTGGACCAAGATTCCAGCTTCAAGCTGGCCAGCGACCGGCTGAAGGATTTCGTGGTTACGCGCAAGCCGGGCCAGAGCTGACGGTCAGTACAGCGGTCCTTCGTCTAGCTTGGCAACCAGCTTCTCGCTAGCCTTTTTGCGCTTCACGGCTTTCACAGCCTTGGGCGCTGGTTTGGGCTTGGGACGTTTGACGGGCGCTTTGGCCATGCACGGTTCTGCCTGAGATACACCCATAGCAACGCGCCGAGCACGCTGCCGGTTCTAGCTTTTGCGCGGCGCCGGCTTGAAGGATGTCCTGTTCGACCGCTTGAAGGCGGCGTGTTTGGCCTTGGTGGTGGGCGGGCGCGGACTCATCTTGGGTTTGGCATTGGGAGCCGCTGGCGGCTTCGTGGGCGTTTTTTCCATGCGCGCTTGTACGCCGGGCGCTCATTTCCCGACAGGCCCTCTGTAATTTCTCATAATATTACTTATACGATAAATTATTAGCTGCGGGGATATGCTGGCTTGCGGCCCCGGCAGCCCGTCCCTCCAATGGGCCATGACGAATCCCTCCGAACTCAAACCCAGCCGTGACATCGCGGTGCTTCTTGACGTCATGCGCCGGTTGCGCGCGCCGGATGGTTGCCCGTGGGATCGCGAGCAGACCTTCGCGACCATCGCGCCGTACACGATCGAGGAAGCTTATGAAGTCGCCAGCGTCATTGCCGATGGCGAGCTGAAGGCGCTGCCGGGCGAACTGGGCGACCTGCTCTTCCAGGTCGTGTTTCATGCCCAGATGGCCCAGGACGCCGGGCTGTTCGATTTCGGCGACGTGGTCGAGGCGGTGACCGCCAAGATGATCCGGCGGCACCCCCATGTTTTCGGCAGCGAGGCCGCCAAAGCCCATGCGGCCGCCCAGAAGGATAGCTGGGAAAAGCTGAAAGAGACGGAGCGCGCCAAGGCCGGCCAGACCGGGCTGCTGGACGATGTGGCCAGCGCCCTTCCCGCCCTGACCCGGGCCGAAAAGCTTCAACGCCGCGCTTCAACCGTCGGATTTGACTGGAACAATGCCGAACTGGTGATCAACAAGATCACCGAGGAAGCCCGGGAAGTCGCCCAGGCCGCCACCCAAGCCGAGCGCGAGGAAGAGATTGGCGACCTGCTGTTCGTGGTGGCCAACCTGGCCCGGCACCTGAAGGTCGATCCCGAAGCCGCGCTCAGGTCTGCCAACGCCAAGTTCACCCGCCGCTTCCGCCATATCGAAACCAGCCTGGCCGCGCGCGGCATCACGCCCGGCGCCGCCAGCCTTCAGGACATGGAATCCCTGTGGCAGGACGCCAAGGCGCTGGAGAAAAAACCTTCATCTCCGGAATGAAGATTACGGTGCAGCACCCTGCTCCAGCACGATTTTCCTGGGAAAGCGGCTTTCAAACCGGCTGAGATCGTCTGGGTGTATCCGCAAGGACAGGCTGATTTTCTCGCCACGATCCTTGCGGTCCAGCACCTGGGCGTGGCGATAGGCAAAGGCCAGCGCGCTGCCGTCGGACGCATCCAGTTTCAGGGACAGCGTGATGTTGTCACGTGTCACGTTGGCCTCGAAGGCAGCCCGCAGCGCCGGGATTCCTTCGCCGGTCAGGGCCGAGGCGGCGATGGTGTCGCCCGTCCGGTCCAGGAGCCCTGCCCGCTGTTCGGGCTCCAGCAGGTCGATCTTGTTCAGCACTTCCAGCATGGGGCGATCGGGCGGCACCCCCAGCTCCGCCAGCACGGCCAGCACGTCGGCCTTCTGGGCGGCTGTCTCGTCATGGGCGGCATCGCGCACATGCACGATCACATCGGCCTCCAGCACCTCTTCCAGGGTCGCGCGGAAGGCGGCGATCAGCTCGGTTGGCAGGTCGGCAATGAACCCCACCGTGTCGGACAGGATGATGTTGGTGCCGCGCGGCAGCTTCACGCCCCGCATGGTGGGATCGAGGGTGGCGAACAGCAGGTCCTTGGCCAGCACCTCGGATTCGGTCAGCCGGTTGAACAGCGTCGACTTGCCGGCATTGGTGTAGCCGACCAGCGCCACCACCGGGAACGGTACCTTCTTGCGCGCCTGGCGGCCCAGATTGCGGGTTTTCTTGACCTTCTCCAGCTCGGCCTTGATGCGCACGATGCGTTCGGCGATCAGGCGGCGGTCGCTTTCGATCTGGCTTTCGCCGGGACCGCCCAGAAAGCCGAAGCCGCCGCGCTGGCGCTCCAAGTGGGTCCAGGACCGCACCAGCCGCGAGCGTTGATAGTTGAGATGCGCCAGTTCGACCTGAAGCCGCCCTTCCCGCGTTGCCGCGCGCTCTCCGAAAATCTCCAGAATGACCGCTGTGCGGTCCAGCACCTTGCTGTTCCAGGCCTTCTCGAGGTTGCGCTGCTGCACCGGCGTCAGGTGCGCATTGACAATGATGACGTCGGGTTCCTGATCCCTGGCGATGATGGCGATCTCTTCAACCTTGCCGGTGCCCAGCAGGGTCGCGGGCGTGGGCCGCGCCAGCGGCGCGATCTGCGCCACCACCACATCCAGATGAATGGCGGCGGTCAGCCCGACGGCTTCGTCCAGCCGCGCCTGAGCATCCCGCAAGGCGCGCGCGGATGCCGAGCGGCCCTTGGGCTCTATATGGATGACAAAAGCCTTGGTGCCCAAACTCAGCCTTCGGCCGGTTCGTCCTGAAGCTGGATCGGGCCCATCGGCATCACGGTGGAAATCGCGTGCTTGTAGACGAGCTGCGACTGGCCATCGCGGCGCAGCAGCACGCAGAAATTGTCAAACCAAGTGATGTTGCCCTGGAGCTTGACGCCATTGACCAGGAAGATGGTGACGGCGGATTTGCTTTTGCGGACCGCGTTTAAAAACGTGTCCTGAAGGTTCTGTTGCTTATCGCTCATGGGTTCGCCCATTGTTTCAGCCGTCGCGCGGGGACTACGCGAAGCATCTTGGCTGTCGAGTGTATCGGAATGCTGCGGTTGCGAAAGGGGGATTTTGTGTCTTTTTACAGCCTTAATTGATGCCTGCTTTTTCAGCATACAAATCGCGGATGCGACGGGATAACGCGCCCGGCACGCCATCGCCGATCGTCTGACCATCTATCACCACCACCGGCAGGGCGGCACCGGTCGCCGAGGTGATGAAGGCCTCCTTGGCGGCCAGCGCTTCGGCCACGGTAAACTTGCGCTCAACCACGCTGATCTGCGCCTCTTTCATCGCTTCCAGCATGATCTTTCGTGTCACGCCCGGCAGGATCGCATTCGACAGGTCGCGGGTGATGACGGTGCCCTTGGCATCCACGATCCAGGCATTGGTCGAGCCACCTTCGGTTACATAACCGTCATCATCGACCAGCCAGGCTTCAAATGCGCTGGCCTGTTTGGCCGCCTGCTTGGCCAGAAGGTTGGGCAGCAGTTGCACCGTTTTGATGTCGCAGCGGCCCCAGCGAATGTCCGGCTGGGTGGATACCGCGATGCCCTTCTCCATCCGCTGCGCCAGCGCGGCCATGTCTTGGGCGCGCATGGTGATGATCAGGGTCGGGCGCGGCGGGTTTTTCGGCGGCACATGATCGCGCCGCGCTGCGCCGCGCGTGACCTGCAGATACAGAAGGCCGTTGGCGATGCGATTGCGGGCGATCATCTCGCGCATCACCAGCTTGAGCGCGGCACGCCCCATGGGCATGGCGATGCCCAGCTCGCGCAGCGAACGTTCCATGCGGTCGAGATGGGGTTCTTCGTCGATGGGCTTGCCGCCGATGACGTTGGTGACCTCGTAGATGCCATCGCCCAGTTGCAGGGCGCGATCTTCGATATGAACCCCCGCCTCGGCATGCGGCAGGTAGCGGCCGTTCACATAGGCGATGCGGCCGGTGGGATTACGCTGCCATTTGGCCATCAGTTGGGAACGATGCCCTGCGCCGACCCCACGCCCAGCGACTTGAGCTTGCGATGCAGCGCCGAGCGTTCCATGCCGATAAAGGCGGCCGTGCGCGAGATGTTACCGCCGAAGCGGTTGATCTGCGCCATCAGGTAATCGCGCTCAAAGGTTTCACGCGCCTCGCGCAGGGGCAGCGAGATCACCAGATCGCCCGACTTGCCGCCGCCCATGCCCGAACCCAGATCGGTGGGCAGCAGGTCGGCGGTGACAGCCTCGGTGACATCATCGCTGGCCAAAATCAGCAGCCGCTCGACGATGTTGCGCAGCTGGCGGACATTGCCCGGCCAGCCATGGGTTTGCAGGATCGCCATGGCGTCATCGCCGATGGTGCGCATCGGCAGGCCGCCCGCCGCCGACAGCCGCTTCATGAAGTGGCCGACAAGAACCGGGATATCGTCGCGGCGTTCGGCCAGCGACGGAATGCGCACCGGCACCACATTCAGGCGGTGATACAGGTCTTCGCGGAAGCGGCCGGATTCGGTTTCCTGGCGCAGGTCGCGCGTGGTCGAACCGATCACCCGCGCATCCACCTGCACCCGGGCCTGGCCGCCGACGCGCGTGAAGGTCTGGTCGATCAGTACGCGCAAAATCTTGCCCTGGGTTTCCAGCGGCATGTCGGACACTTCGTCCAGATACAGGGTGCCGTTATGCGCCAGCTCGAACAGGCCGGTCTTGCGTGGTCCCTCCGCGCTTTCTACCCCGAACAGCTCGGCCTCGAGCCGGTCCGGCTCCATCGTGGCGCAGTTGATGGCGACAAAGGCGTTGCCGGCGCGGCGCGACCGGGCATGGATCAGGCGCGCGGCCACCTCCTTGCCCGACCCGGCGGGGCCGGCGATCAGCACGCGGCTGTTGGTGGGGGCGATCTTGTCGATCAGCACCTTGAGCTGGGCAATCGTGGGCGAGTTGCCCACCATCTCGCCCTCGTCGCCCGCTTTCAGTTTCAGTTCCTGCACTTCGCGCTTGAGACGCGCCGATTCCAGCGCCCGCTCCACCACATGCAGCAGCCGGTCGGCCTTGAACGGCTTTTCGATGAAATCGTAAGCGCCCTTCTTGATCGAGGCGACAGCGGTTTCGATGGTGCCGTGGCCGGAGATCATCACCACCGGCAGGTCTGCCTGCTCGCGCTTGATGGCTTCCAGAATCTCGATGCCGTCCATCTTCGAGCCCTGCAGCCAGATGTCGAGCACGACAAGCTGCGGACGGCGGGCCCGGATGGCGGCCAGCGCGGATTCGGAATCGCCCGCGACGCGGGTGGTATAGCCCTCGTCCTTCAGGATTCCCGAGATCAGATCGCGAATATCCTCTTCGTCATCGACGATCAGGATTTCAGACGCGATCAGCGATCCGTTTTTGCTCATCTTCCGTTCCCTTTTCCGAAGTATCGGCCTTTTCTGAGTTCTGGGCCTTCAGGTTTTTCTGTGCGAAGGGGAAAGTCAGCGTGACTTCCGCGCCGCTCTCGCCTTCGACATCGGCCAGGGTGATGTCCCCGCCATGGTCTTCCATGATCTTGCGCACGATCGCCAAACCCAGACCCGTGCCCTTGGCGCGGGTGGTGACATAGGGTTCGGTCAGACGGTGCTTGTGTTCGGGCGGCAGGCCGACGCCATTGTCGGTGACGTGAAAGGCGAAGGTCGCGCCATTGGGTTTGAGCGCAATGTTGATGCGGCCCGGCTCGTCATCACCCTTGGCGATGCGCGCGGCGATGCCTTCGCCCGCATTCTTTAGCACATTGGTCAGCGCCTGGCTGACCAGGCGGCCGTCAGCCTCGAAATGCACCGGGTCCTTGGGCGCGTCGGTCGAAAAGGTAATCTGCGGATTGGCGACGCGCTGCAGGAACAGCGCTTGCTGCAACAGTTCCTGCGCATTCTCACGATTCATCACCGGTGTGGGCATGCGCGCAAAGGACGAGAATTCGTCCACCATGCGGCCGATGTCACCCACCTGACGCACAATGGTGTCGGTGCACTGCTGGAAGACTTCGGGATCGGTGACGATCTCGCTCGAATATTTGCGCTTCAGGCGTTCGGCGGATAGTTGGATCGGGGTCAGCGGGTTCTTGATTTCATGCGCGATGCGGCGGGCGACATCCGCCCAGGCGGCAGTGCGCTGGGCCCCAACCAGATCGGTGATGTCGTCGAACGTGACGACGGAGCCTTCGGCGGTGCCGCGCTCCGAGGTCACCTGCACGCTCAGGGTTCGCGGCGAACCGGCGCGCTTGATGATCACCTCACCGCCTGCCCGGCCCACCGGCTCGGACATGGTGCGCAGGATCAGCGGCGCCAGTTCCGGCACGCTTTCGGAATAGTGATTGCTCTCCAGGTCTTCGGACGACGCATTGAGCAGCCGGGCGGCGGCGCGGTTGATCAGCGTGATGCGCCCTTCGTGATCGATGCCGATCACGCCCGCGCTGACGCCAGACAGCACCGTTTCGGTGAAGCGGCGGCGGGCATCCATCAGCTTGCCGGCCGCCAGCAGGTCGGCGCGCTGGGCCGACAATTGCTGGGTCATGCGGTTGAAGGCGATGCCCAGCGTCGCCAGCTCGTCATCGTCGCGTTCCACCCGCACCTGGGCATCGAGATCGCCTTCCGAAACCCGGCCCGCCGCGTCAATCAGGCCTGAGATGGGGCGTACCAGCCGGTTGGCCGCCCAAAGGCCCGACCAGATCGCCGCCAGCAGAACGACCAGAGACACCACCGCATAAAGCAGCGCAAAGACCAGCGCGACCTGCGAGCGGTTCTGGTCCAGCCGGTCATACTCGCTGACCGCCGCGCGGGTGCGCTGGTAATAGCCAAACACCTGCGGATCGACGATGCGCACCACTTCCAGATAGGCGTCGTTCAGCGACTGAAGCTGAACCAGCGCGGTGACGGTGCCGTTGTCGGGCGTATCGACCACGATGCTTTGGCGCGCCTGGGCGAAGTCGGCCTCGGTGGGCGGGCGCGGATCCTTCATCGACTGCTTCTTGGTGCTGCCCAGGATGCGGCCCTTGCTGTCGAGAATATAGGAGGCCTGCAGGCCGCGGCTTTGCGTGACAGTGCCCAACTTGGCGAACAGCATGCCGGCGCGCACCTGGCGCTGTTCGTCAAACAGGCGCGGATCGCTTTGCAGCGCGTCGGCGATATAGCGGATATCGTCCAGCAGGCTGGCTTCGTGTTCCTTGATATAGACCTGCGAAACGCTGACCGCGTTGCCCAGCGCATTCTTCACCGGCGCCGAGAAAATCGCGTCCAGGCCCAGGTTCAGCGTCACCGCCGCGAAAATGGCCACCAGGATCACCGGCACGACAGCGATCGCCGAGAACCAGGCCACCAGCCGCGCATGCAGCCGGGCGCCCGCCCGGCCCGAACGGCGCGTCGCCCACAGCCGCGCCAGGCGCCAGCCGATCAGCGCCGCCAGCGACAGGACCAAAGTCAGATTGATCAGCAGCATGCTGATCAGCCCGACCCGATCGGGAACGTAGGGCACCAGTCCGGTCAGAAGGGCATAGGTGGCGCACCCCGACACCACCGCCAGGATCGCGACGCCGAAAGCCAATTGCGAGGGCCGGGACACCGCGCGCAGACTTGCGCGTCGCTCCGGGAGCGTTGTTTCGTTTGCCATGTCTTCCGTTGCGACCGGCCCCACCCCGACCCGGTTCAAGGGCAGGAGTGTAGCCAAGGCACGGACTGTTGCAAGAATGCTGCGTTACTAATCCGACACAGCGTTTCCGGACGAATTCCAGTAAATCCGCGGGATTGTTCGAGAATTGGCGAAAAAAGATCGGAGCACGTGGCGGCAGTCCCGGGCTCGGGGCGCTGCTACGCTGTCGCTCGCGCCCCTGCGCCGTTGGAAGTTATTCGGTGCGGAGGCCCCGAATGACCTCCAACCCCAGATCCCTGATCTTCTTGCGCAGCGTATTACGGTTAAGGCCTAGGAGCTGCGCCGCCCGTATCTGATTGCCGCGCGTCGCCGCCAGGCAGATCGAGATCAGCGGCCGTTCCACTTCCTGCACCACCCGGTCGTAGACGCCTGCCGGCGGAAGCTTGTCGCCCTGAGCCAGGAAATACTGGGTGAGATACTGCTCAACCGACGCGGCCAGCGATTGCGGCCCCTCACCTTCATCGGCGGCGAAGGTTCTGGCCGGCTCCTTCAGTTCGGCGCTGACCGCAGCGGCGGAAATCACATCGCCCGACTGCAGCACCGCCAGACGGCGGATGAGGTTTTCCAACTCGCGCACATTGCCCGGCCAGCGATGCCGCCGCAGCAGATCCAGCGCTTCATTGTCCAGCGTCTTGTGCGGCAGGCCTTCATCCTCGGCCTTGCGCAGGAAATGGCGCACCAAGTCGGGAATATCCTCCACCCGCTCGCGCAGCGGCGGCAGGCGCAGCGGCACGACATTGAGGCGGTAATACAGGTCTTCGCGGAACAGACCCTGGCTGATGAGCTGGCGCAGGTCCTTGTTGGTGGCGGCGATGATGCGCACATCGGTCTTGATCGCGGTGCGCCCGCCCACGGTGGTGTATTCACCCTGTTGCAGCACGCGCAACAGCCGCGTCTGCGCTTCCAGCGGCATATCGCCGATTTCGTCCAGAAACAGCGTGCCGCCTTCGGCCTGTTCGAAGCGGCCGATGCCCCGGTTGGTGGCGCCGGTGAAAGCGCCGCGCTCATGGCCGAACAACTCGCTTTCCACCAACTCCTTAGGAATGGCGGCCATATTGACGGCGACGAAGCTGCCATGACGGCGCTTGCCATAATCGTGCAGGGCGCGCGCCACCAGCTCCTTGCCGGTGCCGCTTTCGCCCATGATCATCACGGTCAGGTCGGTCTGGGTCAGGCGCGCGATGACGCGGTAGATTTCCTGCATCGCCGGCGAACGGCCGATCAGCGGCAGCTTTTCCTCGCCGGTTTCCGCAACGCCGGGCCGCGCCTGGGGGCTGACCAGTGCGCGCGCCACCACGCTGGTCAGTTCCTTCAGGTCGAACGGCTTGGGTAGATATTCGAATGCACCGCGCTCCGCCGCCGTGATCGCGGTCAGCAGCGTGTTCTGCGCGCTCATCACCAGGATCGGAAGATCGGGCCGCATGCGCTTGATGCGCGGGATCAGGTCGAATCCGCTTTCATCGGGCAGTACCACGTCGGTGATGACCAGGCTGCCCTCGCCCGCCGATACCATGCGCCACAGGCCCGCCGCGGTGCCGGTGGTGCGCACGTCGTAACCCGCGCGGCCCAGCGCCTGGTTCAGTACGGTGCGAATAGCGCTGTCGTCGTCGCAGACCAGAATTGTCGCGGCCATCAGATGTCCTCCGCCCGCGCCTTGGGCAACAACACACGAAACATGGTGCGCCCCGGAACGGAGTCGCATTCGATCACGCCACCATGATCGCCGACGATTTTGGCCACCAGCGCCAGCCCCAGGCCGGAGCCGCGCACCTTGGTGGTGACGAAGGGATCAAAAATGTGCGGCATCAGGTCAGCCGGCACGCCCGACCCGTTGTCGCGCACGGTCACTTCCAGCGGCAGCGAAACGCGCTCGCCCGCCAGACCGGCGCCGAACTTCACGCCGGGGCGATAGCCAGTGGTCAAAGTTATCTCGCCGCCCGCTTCCGGCAGCGCGTCGGAGGCGTTGCGGACCAAATTCAGGAACACCTGGATCAACTGATCGCGGTCGCCGGAAACCGGCGGCAGGGACGGGTCGAAACTCTCGATGATGGTGACGCCACGCGCAAAACCCGATTCCGCCACCTTGCGCACCCGGTCCAGCACTTCGTGGATATTGACGGGATGGCGCGCGAAGGCGCGCGTATCGCCGAAGCTTTCCATGCGATCGATCAGCCCGCGGATACGATCGGACTCCGCGATGATGAGCTGGGTCATTTCCCGTTCGCTGGGGGCCAGCGCTTCTTCAATCAACTGCGCGGCGCCACGAATGCCGGCCAGCGGATTCTTGATCTCATGCGCCAGCACCGCGGCCATGCCGTGCATCGAGCGCACCGCGCTGCGCGACATCAACTGGCGATCCATGCGCTGGGCCAGGCTGCGTTCCTGAAAGGTCAGCAGCATGGCGCCTTCGGGATCGGGCACCGGCGTCACCGTCACATCGGCGACGCGTTCGCCATGGCGCGGGGTGGAAAGATCGATGTCGCGCTCGGCGGCCGAGGCATTGCGCGCGGCCGCCTGCTCCACCAACTGAAACAGCGGCGAATGCTGCGCCAAAAGGTCGGACAAAGTCTGCTTGCGCAGAATGGTCAGCCCGGTGTCGAAGAATTGCTCGGCGGCGGGATTGGCGTACAGCACTTCCATTTTGCTGCTTAGCAACATGATGGGCATGGGCAGCGCATTGGCGATAGTGCCGGAACCGGTTGGTTCAAAGGGCGCCGTCCGTAACTGCTGGAGAATACCGGCCAATTTGTGCCTATTGTTTATGCAATGAAATCCTGTGTCGATAATATAGGCAAATCTGGGCTTCGCAACAATTTATCGCAGTTGCTCACTGGGAATGTTAGGCAGAAGACGGATTTTTGCCCGGAACGCCTATGGCCCGCCTCGCCGTCCTGATCGTTGCCGCCGGAAAAGGCGAGCGCGCGGGGACGGAACTCCCCAAGCAATATGAGCCCCTGGCTGGCCAGCCGATGCTGCGCCGGACGGTGCGGGCGTTTGACGGACTGCCCGTGCAGGTCGTGATCGGCCCGGGCCAGGAAGAACTGGCCGCCAGGGCGCTGGCGGGCCTGGACCTGCCCCGCCCCGTCCCCGGCGGCGCGACCCGGCAGGAATCCGTGCGGCGCGGCCTCGATGCCCTGGCCAATGACCCGCCGGACTTCGTGCTGATCCATGACGCGGCCCGCCCGCTGATCTCGCGCAAGACCATCAACGATGTGGTCGCGGCGCTGGAAGCCGGCGCCGATGGCGCATTGCCCATGGTGGCCGCTGCCGACACGCTGCGCCGGCGCGGCGATGACGGCCGCTGGACCATCGTGCCGCGCGAAAATCTTTACCGCGCCCAAACCCCGCAAGGCTTTGTCTATGCCAAGATCGCGGCAGCACATCACGCCCATGCGGCGCAGGACGTAACCGACGATGTCGCGCTGGCCGAACTGGCGGGCTTGAAAGTGGAAATGGTCGAAGGCGAAGAGAAGAACATCAAAGTGACCCGGAAGGAAGATTTCGCATTGGCCCAAAGCTTGATCGGCGCGGGCGATGTGCGCACCGCCACCGGCTATGACGTGCACAAATTCACCGACGGCGATCACATCTGGCTGTGCGGGTTGAAAGTGCCCCACAGCCACGGCCTGGAAGGTCATAGCGACGCCGATGTCGGCCTGCATGCCATCACCGACGCGCTTTTGGGCTGCATCGGCGAAGGCGATATCGGCCAACACTTTCCGCCGACCGACGAACGTTGGCGCGGCGCGGCCTCGTGGAAATTCCTCGACCATGCCGCAGCGCTGGTGCGGGACAAGGGCGGCGTCATCAACCATGTCGATGTCACGCTGATCTGCGAGCGGCCCAAGGTCGGGCCGCACCGCGATGCGATGAAAGCCAGGGTCGCGGAGATTCTGAAAATCGACGTTTCGCGCGTCAGCGTGAAGGCGACGACCACCGAAGGCCTGGGCTTTACCGGCCGCCGCGAAGGCATCGCGGCCCAGGCGATTGCGACCGTCAAGCTGTGAGGGCTTCCACCGTCATCGCGTCGGTGTTGGGCATCGGCTATTTCAAGATAGCACCCGGCACGGTCATGAGTGCGGTTGCGGTGCCGCTGGCATTCCTGATCGCTTCGCAGGGCGGAAGCATCGCGCTGTTCGCCGCCAGCTTTCTGGCATTTGGCGTTGGTGTGTGGGCGTGCGGCGACCATGTCCGCGCCAACGGCTGTGAAGACCCGTCCGAATGCGTGATCGACGAGCTGGCCGGGCAATGGCTGGCCTGCGCTTTCGCCGTCCTGCCGCTTGCCGGCACCGGCGCTTTGTTCCTGCCCGCCTTTGCGCTGGCATTTGTCCTGTTCCGGTTGTTCGACATCTGGAAACCCTGGCCGGTATCCTGGGCCGATCAGAAGCTGGAAGGTGGCTTTGGCGTGATGGCTGATGACATGCTGGCGGGACTGATGGCCGGAATTGTCGTCATTGTGATGCGCATGGAAGTGCCGTTATGATTTTTTCCAGTGAACTGCGCGCACGCGCCTTTACCCTGGTGGGAGAGCTGCGTGCCAAAAGCCTGAAGCTGGCAACCGCCGAAAGCTGCACCGGCGGGCTTCTCGCCGGTCTGTTCACGGAGATTGCGGGCTCGTCCGACGTATTCGAGCGCGGCTTCGTCACCTATTCCAACGACGCCAAGCACGAATTGCTCGGCGTGAGCACGGCACTGCTGGAAACCCATGGCGCGGTTTCGCAAGAGGTCGCGCTGGCCATGGCACAGGGCACCCTCGCACATTCCCGTGCCGACCTGGTCATCGCGGTCACCGGCATCGCCGGTCCGGGCGGCGCGACGGAAACCAAACCGATTGGCCTCGTCCATGTCGCCATCGCCCGCAAGGACGGCGCTGTGACGCATCGCGTTTTCGAATTCGGCGATATCGGCCGCACCGAAGTGCGTCTGGCGACGCTGGATGCGGCGATGACGCTACTGTCCGAGTTTGTTTGACGCTGCGAGCTGGTCGTGCGCGACCTGCTGCAACGCCTTTGTCTGCGCTTTGGAAAAGCCCATATCGTCCGCCACCGTTTCGTTCTCGCCCAGCGATAGCGGATCCTTGCCCGTCACCCGCCCGAACACGAGCAGCGCTTCCAGGTAATAGCCATAGACGCTGCCGTGATAATGGTCATGCGTCCACAGATCGACCTTGCCGGGCGCGATGCCGTCATAGGGATTGTCGTCGGCCACGCCCGCGGCAAAGGCGCGATTCCAGGCCAGGCCCACCGGTACCACGCCGGTCGCCTTGGCGTTCCGCGCGGCCAGCGCGTACCCGGCCGCCACATCGATGCCCATCTGGGTGATCGGTTTGCCGGTCCAGGGCTTGGCAGGCGGATAGGTCTGGTCTGCGCGGCTCCAGGTGGCGGTCAGCCAGATATCGGCTTTCGCATTCCGGGCGCGGAACATGTCGGTGATCTGTTTGGCCGACGACACTAGTAGCGCCGGATTGCCGGGATTGGCCTGATCCAGCGTGGAATAGCCGTGCATCACCACCACGTCCCAGGGCTTGTCGATCAGCGCGCGCTTTTCGGCGTAATGGAAATCCAGCCCCTTGCCGCCCACGGTTTCGACGCTGACGTCATAAGCAAGGCCCGCCTGCTGGGTGAAAGACTTGAAGATCGCGGGCACGCCACCGACGCGCTTGCCTTTTGCATCGGGACCGTTGAGGTCGGTGACGGTTTCGGCCTTATAACGATGCGCGGGCGACCCCGCGCCGAAGGTAAAGCTGTTGCCGACGAACAGGGTCTTGCTTGCTTTTTCCTGGGCCTGAACCGGTGTCGCCAGCAGCAGCGCGGCGATCAGAAGCATTCTTTTCATGCGGTGTTCCCCTCTTTTATGTTCTTGGCCCGCGCCTCGAAGGCGTCGGTCATTTTCAGCATCGCCTTTTCGAATTTGGCGCCTGCCATGCTGTGCAGCAAGCGGCTCTTGAATTCGAACTGGATCGAGAAAGCGATGTCGCAGCCCTCGCCGTTCGGCGTGAAGTGCCAATGATTTTCCAGAACCTTGAACGGCCCGCTGGTCTGGGAAACATCCACCCGGCGCTCCACCGGATCGAGAATGACCTGACTGGTATAGCGTTCGCGCAGGGCACCGTAGCCCACCGCCATTTCCGCCATCAGCCGGTTATCGCCGCGCGACAGCACGCGCAACGCGACGACCCAGGGCAAAAACTGCGGATATTTCTCGACGTCGGATACGACCGCATACATCAGCTCCGCCGGATAAGGGACGAAGCGGGTCTCGCGGTGGGAAATCACGCCCTGGCGGCCTGCTGGCTGAGGCGCGCAGCCTTCAGTTCCGCGAAGTCGCTGTCGGCGTGATAGGAGGAGCGTGTCAGCGGCGACGCCGACACCATCAAAAATCCCTTGGCGCGGGCGATGCTTTCGAGGCTGGCAAATTCCTCCGGCGTCCAGAAGCGTTCCAGCTTAGCGTGCTTTTTTGTCGGCTGCAGATACTGGCCGATGGTGAGGAAATCGACCTTGGCAGCGCGCAGATCGTCCATCACTTGCATGATCTCCTCGCGCGTTTCGCCTAAGCCCACCATCAGGCCGGACTTGGTGAAGCCGGTCGGCATCAATTCCTTGGCCCGCTCCAACAGGCGCAGCGAGGTGAAGTAGCGCGCGCCGGGGCGAATCTTGAGATACAGCCTCGGCACGGTTTCCAGATTGTGGTTGAACACTTCAGGTTGCGCCGCCATCAGGACTTCAATCGCGCCATCCTTGCGCAGGAAGTCGGGCGTCAGCACTTCGACCGATGTGCCGGGGCTGGTGGCATGGATGGCGTTGATCACGCGCGCGAAATGCTCCGCCCCGCCATCAGGAAGGTCATCGCGATCCACCGACGTGATCACCACATGCGCCAGGCCCAGGGTCTTGACGCCATTGGCAACATTGGCGGGCTCATCGGTATCGAGCGGCGCCGGCAGGCCGGTCTTCACATTGCAGAAGGCGCAGGCGCGGGTGCAGGTGTCGCCCATGATCATCATGGTGGCGTGGCGCTTGGTCCAGCACTCCCCGATATTCGGGCAAGCCGCTTCCTCGCACACCGTCTTCAGATTGTTGGCGCGCACCACTTCGCGCGTCGCCACATATTCCCTGGACACCGGCGCCTTGACGCGAATCCAGTCCGGCTTGCGCTGGATGTCGTTGTCCGGACGGTGGGCCTTTTCCGGGTGGCGCGCCTTGGAAACGGTGTCGATGACGGTGGTCATGGCCCCAGATATAGCCGCCAAATCCTTGAAAATCATCAACCCTGGTCAGCCGGGCAGCCCTGCACCCCCGGAATAGTCACCTAATGGTCCCGGACCGAACCGTCGAAGCTGTCCCACATTTCCGGAAACTCCCATTCGGGCACGCCGCGCTCATTGTCGATCAGGTTGTTGTCCAGCTCGATCCCCAGGCCGGGGCCATCGAAATTGCCCGCCAGCACGACATGACCTTCGGTCATGGTCAGCGGCTTCTTGATGTAGCTTTTGCCGAGATAGCTGCGCTGGACATCGGGCCGTCCCACAGCCGCCTGCAGGCTGGGCAGTTCGTGCGCCAGGAAGTTGGGGATCGCCGCGCAGACATGCATCGAGGCCACCGCGCCCACGATGCCTTCTCGGGCATGGGGCATCATGGCCGCATAATAGGCGTCTCCCAGCGTCGCGATCGCCTTCAGCTCGGTGATGCCGCCGCAATGGGTGATGTCTGGCTGCAGGATCGAGGCTGCTCCCGCCTGCAGCAACTCGCGAAACTGATACTTGCTGACCATCCGTTCCCCGGTGGCGAAGGGAATATGCGTCTTCTTCGCCATCTCGGCCATCAGCGGCAGGTTCTGGTGCTGGATCGGTTCTTCAAACCACCAGGGCTGGAGTTTCTCCATCGCCTTGATGATCACCATCGCCACCTGCGGCTGGTGATCGGCATGCATCTCGATGCCCAGATCCACCTTGGGGCCGACCAGATTGCGGATGGCTTCGACCTTTTCGACGAAGCCCTGGATGAAGTCCGGATTTTCCGAATAGCGCGACAGCCGCCCGCGGCTGCGACTGACGCTGGTCTTGAGCGACGTGTACCCTTCTGCCAGCACCTTCTTGGCCTCTTCCACGCTTTCGGCTTGGCCATAAACGCGGATGCGGTCGCGGCTGGGCCCGCCCAAAAGGTCATAGACCGGCGTGCCCAGCGCCTTGCCCTTGATGTCCCACATGGCGATGTCCACCGCCGATAGCGCGCTGGTGAGCACAATGTCGCCGCGATAAAAAGCGTGGCGATAAATCGCCTGCCAGTGATGCGCGGGCTGGCGCGGGTCTTTGCCGACAAGATACGGCTCCAGTTCCTTGATCGCCGCCATCACCGTGCTGATGCGCCCCTCCACCGTGCCCTCGCCGATCCCGATGATGCCGGCATCGGTGTGCATCTTGACGAAGATGGTGCGCAGCGAATGGACCGGAATGATCTCCAGCCGGGTGATCTTGATGGCATCCCGCGGGCTGACCATGGCGCGGGCATTGTTGAGCGGCTGGGCGCTCACCGGGGCGCGTTCGGCTGCCAGCAACCCGGCCATGCCCAGGCCCATCGTCATCATCCAGTGGCGGCGTGAGTGGGTCATGGCGCGTCCCTCAAGGATTTATGTCCTAAAGCCCCGATCGCATTGAACTGGATCGACTTATTGTGCGTTGGCCTTACGGAACCTATTTGGAGACCAACATGGTCGCTCGCGCCACCCTCAAACCTCGTCGCCGGGCCGTCCGGGCGGTGGAAAAAGCCCGACATTCCGTCACCGTCCCGTCTTTGCTGACCGTTGCCGCCCGCTTGGCCCTCAGCCGCCCGGCCAAAGCCGCCTATGTCACGGTCGGCGCCGTCGGCCTGGCGGCCCTTGCCGTGGTTCTGATCGGGCCCAAGCGGCTGGAACAGGAAGTCCTCAAGCCGCTGCGTGGCGCGATCGAGCCCAAGGCCGAAAAAATCTGGGCGGATTCCCAAGGTCTTCGCGAGCAGATCGCCGGCATGTTCCAGTCCGCGACGCCGGCAGGACGCGAAAAACTGGCCCGCAATTTCCAGAGCTGGATCGGGCATTTCCGCGCCACATAGGCTTCAATTACGCTAAGACTCGCTTCCATTCCTTTTGGAAGCGTCCATGTCGCTTAATCCGGAAACGCTGCGCCTGAAGCCTTTCGACATGGCATCGGCGCGGCGTTCCATTTTTCAGTCCGTGGTCGACGCGCGCCGCGATTTCGGCGGCAGCACGGTGGCGCTGGTCGATGGCGACGACCGCTCGCTCACCTATGACGACATTGTCCGCGGCAGCTTCGCGCTGGGCTCCGCACTGAAAGCCGGCACCCGCGCGGGCGAGTGTGTCGGCGTGATGCTGCCGACCGGCGCGGCCGGAACGCTGGCTTTCCTGGCGCTGTCGGCCTTCGGGCGCATTCCCACCATGCTGAATTTCACCTCCGGCGTGGCGGGACTGAAAAGCGCCCTGCGCACCGCCCAGGTGAAGCGCATCGTCACCGCCCGCCGCCTGATCGAAGTGGCGGGCCTGCATGAGCTGATCGCCGCGCTTTCCGGTACCGAGATCGTGTACCTGGAAGATGTGCGCAAGAACCTGTCGCTGGCCGACAAGCTGACAGCGGTGACCGGAAAGCTGGTGCCGTCCCTGTTGGCCTCGCGCCCGGATCCCAAACAGACCGCCGTGATCCTGTTCACCTCCGGCACCGAGGGCGAGCCCAAGGGCGTGGCGCTGAGCCATGAGAATATCCTGGCCAATGTGGCACAGGTGCTGTCGCGTGTGGGCCACTCCACCGCGGACGTGATGTTCAACCCGCTGCCGATTTTCCATTGTTTCGGCCTGACCGGCGGCACCATCCTGCCGCTGATCGCGGGCATGAGAGTCATCAGCCATCCCTCGCCGCTGCAGCCCAAGGAAATCGTGCGCCGCGTCGGCCAATTCCGCGCCACCATCCTGCTGACCACCGACACGTTCATCACCCAATATGCCCGTGCCAGCGATGGCGACGAACTGACCTCTTTGCGCATGGCGGTGTGCGGCGCCGAGCGCCTGCGCGATGAAACCCGCGCCTTCATCCGCCGCAAGTCCGGCATCACCCTGCTGGAAGGCTATGGCGTCACCGAAACCGCGCCCGTGGTCGCGGTCAACCAGATCGAGACCAACCGCCCCGGCAGCGTCGGCCAGTTGATGCCCGGCATGGAAGCGCGGCTGGAACCAGTCGAGGGCATTCCCGGCGCAGGCAGACTGTTCCTGCGCGGACCCAATGTCATGCTGGGCTATATCAAGCCCGACGCGCCGGGCAAGATCGTCCCGCCGGAAGACGGCTGGCATGACACCGGCGATGTGGTGGCGATGGATGAAGATCGCTTCATATCCATTCGCGGACGGCTCAAGCGTTTCGCCAAGATCGCGGGCGAAACCGTTTCGCTGGCGGTGGTGGAAAATATCGCCGCCGCGCTGTGGCCCGACAATGCCCATGCCGCCGTTGCAATCCCCGATGGCCGCAAGGGCGAACTGATCGTGCTAGTCACCGACGCCAGGGAAGCCGACCGCATGGAGCTGCTGACCTGGGCGCAGAACCATGGCGTCTCCGAATTGGCGGTGCCCCGGCGGGTGCTGCATGTGCAAGACATTCCGCTGCTGGCCACAGGCAAGACCGACTATGTTTCGGTGGGCAAGATGGCGATCGCGCAAAGCTGATCGCGGACGACCGCAGAATCGCATTCTCGCCCGCAGGATTCCCGCCGCCGCGACACCGGCTTTCCCGACCTGCCCGGTGCCCCGTAATCCGCGATTGAGAGGCAAAAACTCCGCGGAAACCCTGGTTTTTGCGAGCAAGATTGACAATCATTATCAGAAACGGAATTATCTTTGCGGCTGCAAATTGCTCTCACACGGATCGCTTGGAATGATCGTCTGCGTCTGCAATAGACTGAACGAACAGCGCGTCGGCGCCGCCATTTGCAGCGGTGCATCCTGTGCTGACGAAGTCTATGCACGCTGCGGCGTGAGAAAGAATTGCGGACGATGCCAGGAAACGATCGAAGGAATGCTGGAGCAAAGTCGCGAGGCGCTGTCGCTGGCGGCGGAGTAGCTCCCGGCCCCGAGCCCCACGCTTCGGTTCAAGGTGACCCGGTCACCGTCCAGTTCCTGAACAAAGTTCTCAAGAACGAACTCACCGCGATCAATCAGTATTTCCTGCATTCGCGGATGCTGGCCGACTGGGGCCTCAGCATCCTGGCGAAGAAGGAATACGAAGAATCCATCGACGAAATGAAGCACGCCGACAAGCTGATCAAGCGCGTGCTGTTTCTGGGCGGCCTGCCCAACCTTCAGGACCTCGGCAAGCTGATGATCGGCGAGAATGTCGGCGAAGTCCTCAAGTGCGACCTCTCGCTGGAATTCATGGGCCTGCCCGACCTGAAGATGGCCATCGCGCATTGCGAAACGGTCAAGGATTATATCAGCCGCGAGCTCTTCACCCACATCCTGGAGAGCGAAGAAGAGCATATCGACTGGCTGCAGACGCAGTTGCGCCTGATCGAGCAGATGGGCATGGAAAACTTTGTCCAGCTCCAGACCGAACCGAACGCAAGTTAACCCTCACGCACGGCCCTTTTGACTACTGGCGTTGTCGCATTCTTTCCGCGTGGCTAGCTAGAACTCGGCTTCAAGCTCTTCGATGCCGGCTTTTTCGGTGCGGGCGGCTTCGGTCCATTCCAGCATTTCGGGCAGGTTCAGGATCGTCTCGCAATAATCGGCGCACGCCCGGTCGAGCTTGACGTCATAGGTGGCAAAGCGCGTCGCCACCGGCGCGTACATCGCGTCAGCCAGGCTGGGGGTGGCGCCAAACAGATACGGCCCGCCATATTGTGTCAGGCATTCTCGCCAGATGGTGGTGATGCGTTCGATATCACCCTGCGCCGCCGCCCATATCTTGAAGCCCTTGTAATGAGCCTTGAGATTCATCGGCAGCGCGGAACGCAGATTGGAAAAGCCCGAATGCATTTCCCCCGCGATGGAACGGCAATGGGTGCGCGCCGCCATATCCTTGGGCAGCAAACCGGCCTGCGGGAAATTTTCGTGCAGATATTCGGCAATCGCCAGCGTGTCCCACACTTTCAGGCCATTGTGCGTCAGGCACGGCACCAGAAAGGATGGCGACAACAGCAGCAGCTCGGCGCGCGCGCTGGCATCGTCGCTGGACAGCAGATCCTCCTTGAAATCCAGTCCCGCCATCCGGCACAGCAGCCAGCCGCGCAGGGACCAGGAAGAGTAGTTCTTGGAGGAGATCGTCAGGACCGCGCTCATGGATGTGAGTTTTGGCCGGTTCGGGCGCGTTGACAAGCATTATTTTGCACTGCAGCATACCCCGGTCGGGTACGGTAATGCCGTCGAATCCGGTGAATTGCTTTGTAGACAACGGCCTTGGGGGGCCTGGCGGACGCGGATGATGTACGACGCCTACCAGGCTCAGCAGGACTTTCTCGCGCCCTTCCGCGCGGGCGCCGACCTGATGAAGGCTGCGTTGGGCGATACCCAAGCCGGCCCCGCGGCCAATTACATGTTCCGCAGTTTCGCCGCCGGCGCGGAAATCCTCAGCCGTGCCCACGCGATCCATGACCGGCCTGCCTACAATATCAATCAGGTAACGGTGGCTGGGCATCCGACAGCGGTGCATGAGGAAGTCGCGCTGGCGATGCCGTTCGGGAATCTCGTGCACTTCCGCAAGGAAGGCGTGTCGGGCCGGCCGCGCGTCCTGCTGGTGGCGCCGATGGCGGGCCATTTCGCCACCCTGCTGCGCAACACCGCGCTGGTGCTGCTGGCCGATCACGATGTTTATCTCACCGACTGGAAAAGCGGCCGCGACGTCCCGCTCAGCGAAGGCCGCTTCGGCACGGACGAATATATCGATCACCTGATGGCATTCTTCGGCCATATCGGTCCCGGCGCGCACGGCATCGGGGTCTGCCAGCCATGCCCGCTGCTGCTGGCCACCACGGCGCTGATGGCCGAAGATGCCAATCCGGTGACGCCCGCCAGCCTGACGCTGATGGCCGGCCCGGTGGACACCAGCATCAATCCCACCAAGGTCAACAAGCTGGCCAACGAACATCCGGTGGAATGGTTCGAACGCAACCTGATCACCACTGTCCCGCGCCGCTATGCGGGCGCGCATCGCCGGGTCTATCCGGGCTTCCTGCAGCTTTCGGCGTTCGTGACCATGAACCTGTCGCGCCATGTGCGCGCGCACATGGATCTGTTCGGGCATATCCTGAAAGGTGAAATCAACAAGGCCGACGCCAACCGAAAATTCTATGACGAGTATTTCTCGATCGCGGACCTGCCATCGGAATTCTATCTGGAGACCGTGCAAAAGGTTTTCCAGGAACAGCATCTGGCAAAAGGAATCCTGACCTATCGCAACCGCAAGGTGGACCCGCGCGCCATCCGCAAGACCGCGCTGCTGACGGTGGAAGGCGAGCGCGACGATATCTGCGGCCTGGGCCAGACCATGGCGGCGCAGGACATCTGCGCCAGCATCAAGCCGTTCCGCAAAAAGCACTATGTGCAGGCGGGCGTGGGCCATTACGGCGTGTTTTCCGGCACGCGCTGGGCGACGCAGATTTACCCGATGGTCCGCAGCACCATCCAGGCCGCCAGCTAGCGCAGCGTATCGTTCAACAGCCAGGCCAGCCGCAGCCCAGCCTTGGCAAGTTGCTGGCGCGTGGCGGGAATTTCCCGGCGCAGATAGTCGTTTGACAGGCGCAGGCTGCGACGCCCCTCCACCATCGGATAGATGCTGTCACGCGCGATGCGGTGGGATTCATGGGCCCATGCGACCGGCGTGCCCGCCTGCCAGGCTTTGCGCTGGGCAGGCGAAACCGACGCCATGATGCTGCCTGCGATCCGCGTTGCGTCACGCCCCATCGCTTCCACCACACGCGTATCCCAGAGCTGATGCAGGTTGGTGCGCCGCCCTTGCAGGCTGATGCGGATATCGTTGCCACCGCGATCCTGATTGTCGGCCGCATGCAGCGGCTGGTGCAGGTCGGCGACGAAATGGATCAGAAAGCGCAGGGCTTCGGCCCGCCGCGCGGCCGGCAGGCGCGCATTGGCCAGCACCTGCCGGCCGCTGACGATCTGGGCCACCACGCACTGTCCGCTGGGGCAATGGCGCCCTGCGACATAGCCCGGCGCGCCCAGCGGAATGTCGACATAATGCCAGCGTCCGGTCTCGGGCCGCTGGTCGCGCACCTCGTCGGCCCAGTTGGCGTCATGAATCAGCATCGCCGGACTGCCCAGCAGCTTGGCCACTTGCGCACGGGCACGCGGCGCCAGTTGCTGCGCGGCGATGGTGGCGATGATCTCATGGCCCTGCGCGCCCCAGGCAAGGGCCGGGACCGGTGACAGCGTCAGCAGCAAAGCGAGCAGGATTCGCATGCCCCATGGAACGGGGGAAATGGCCCAAAGTCCAATGGCAACAAGCCATTACATCTAATTCAGGGTTGCCCGGCCTATAAAGGGGCGGTTATATGATTCACGGTCGCGCGTTCGGGGATGGGCGCGAGGGCGAAACTGGGCTGGGATCAGGCGGGTACAGGGTCGGGGGACCCAAGCCAGCCGGTTTCCAACGACAATGGAGCGCCCATTACGGGCCGTATGAGCAAATCCCGCGATAAGAACGCGCGTGCCCGCTTCGGCACCAAGCAGCACACCGTCGTGCCCGCCGCGGCGGGAGCCGCCGTCGCAGCCAGTCCGGCCATGGCGATGTGGCGCGACCGGCTGGACGGGGTCGGCGCGGCACTGGCCACCACCGATGGCCGCTGGGCGCTGGTGTCGACATCCGTCACTGCCATGGTCGCTGCCGCCATCGCGCTGTTGGCCATGGGGATGACGCCGGTCTCGCATCCGCTGACCGCGCCCGGCCGTTCGTCCCTGCCCTATGCGCTTTTCACCAAGCTGATGCGGGGCGCCGACTTTCACACCGCCGCCGACAATGCCGACAACGCCAATCCCGCGCCGGGCGTGGAAAGCCGCACCGTCACGCTGGATGCCGGCGACACGCTGGCGGGCATGCTGGAGGATGTCGGGATTTCACGGCAGGACGCCAATTCCGTCGTCACCGCGATGGGCAAGGACTTCAACCCGCGCAGCCTGAAGGCCGGCCAAAGTTTCGACCTCACCTATACGGTGGCCACCATCGATGCGACCGGCGCGCCGCCCAAGCCCGGCAGCCAGCGTACCACCGTGGTGATGGTCAACAAGAAGCCGGTGGTGGTGCCAGTGGAAGCCGAAGACGAAAGCGAGGCCATGCCGGAGGACTCACAGCCGATTTCGCGGCTGCTGTCGCTGCATTTCTCGCCGTCCATCGAAGAAGAAATCACCGTTACCCGCACCACAGACGGCGGCTATACCGCCGAGGTGCAGAAGAAAGAACTTCGGGTGCACCGCCACCGCGCCGGCGCCACGATCAATTCCAGTCTTTATCTCACCGCCATGCAGGCCGGCATTCCCGCCGATGTGGTCGTGGACATGATCCGGATGTTCTCCTACAAGGTCGACTTCCAGCGCGACCTGCAGCCGGGCGACAAGTTCGAAGTCTTTTACGACTATTACTACACGCCAGAAGGCCAGCCGGCGAAGTACGGCTCGATCAGCTATGCGATGATGACCTTGGACGGCAAGCAGATCCCCATGTATCGCTTCCAGCCCGATCCCAACGAACCGCCGGAATATTTCGATACCAAGGGCGAAAGCGCGCGCGGCCTGCTGATGCGAACGCCGGTGGACGGCGCGCGCATCTCGTCGGGCTTCGGTTCACGCTTCCATCCCATTCTGGGTTATTCGCGCATGCATCGCGGTGTCGATTTCGCGGTGCCAACCGGAACCCCGGTCATGAGCGCCGGCGCCGGAACGGTGTCCTTCATGGGTCGCACGCGCGGGTATGGCAATCTGGTGAAGATCAGCCACGGCAATGGCTATTCGACCAACTACGCCCATCTGTCACGGTTCGCGCCCGGCATGCGGCGCGGGGCGCGGGTGCGCCAGGGCCAGGTGTTCGCCTATAGCGGTAACACCGGCATGTCGACCGGACCGCATCTGCATTACGAGATCGTGGTCAACAATGCCCAGGTCAATCCGCTGAAGGTCAAGGTGGCGCAGGGCCGCCAGCTTACCGGCCGGCTGCTGAACAGCTTCATCGCCACGCGCGTGGAAATCGACAATGTCGTCGCCAGCATGCCGCTGGAGGCCAAGGTCGCCGACAACGCCACCGATCTGCGGCAGGCCCGCGCGAAATAGACTTTAGTTCAAGGTCGATCCCGGCGGCGGCGCGTCGAACAGCTCGTCGGCAGTCGCCGAAAACTCCTTGCCGTTGACGATCAGGCCGGTTTTGCCCGCACTGACTTGCACGGTTGCACCTTCCGCGATGGCGCCCTCCAGGATCAACTGAGCCAGCGGGTCCTGCAAACGCCGCTGGATCACGCGCTTGAGCGGACGCGCGCCATAGACCGGATCGTAACCGGCATTGCCCAGCCATTGACGCGCCTTTTCGTCCAGCTCCACCGCGATCTTGCGGTCGGCCAGCAGCTTGTCGAGACGGGAAATCTGGATGTCGACAATCTTGTCCATGTTGGACCGCGTCAGGCGATGGAACAGGATGATCTCGTCCAGCCGGTTGAGGAATTCGGGGCGGAAATGGCCCCGCACCGCCTGCATCACCTGCGCCCGCGCCTGCGTCTGGTCACCCTCAAGCCCCAGGAACTCGGTGCCGAGGTTCGAAGTCAGGATGATCACGGTGTTGCGGAAATCGACTGTGCGGCCCTGCCCGTCGGTCAGCCGCCCGTCATCCAGCACCTGCAACAGCACGTTGAAGACATCGGGATGAGCCTTTTCGACTTCGTCGAACAGGATCACCTGATAAGGCCGGCGCCGCACCGCCTCGGTGAGCACACCGCCCTCTTCATAGCCGACATAGCCAGGTGGCGCGCCGATCAGGCGGGCCACGGCATGCTTCTCCATGAACTCGCTCATGTCGATGCGCACCATGGCGGTATCGTCATCGAACAGGAAGTTGGCCAAGGCCTTGGTCAGCTCTGTCTTGCCCACACCCGTGGGCCCCAGGAACAGGAACGATCCTATGGGACGGTTTGGATCCTGCAACCCCGCACGGGCGCGGCGCACCGCGTTGGAAATGGCGCGCACAGCCTCGTCCTGGCCGACGACGCGTCCCGCCAGGTCGGCTTCCATGTGCAACAGCTTTTCGCGCTGGCCTTCCAGCATCTTCTCCATCGGGATGCCGGTCCAGCGCGATACGACGCCCGCAATATGCTCGGCAGTCACAGCTTCTCCTGACAGGGCCGCATCCTTGTTGTCCTCGATGGCCTTGAGCTTGCGCTCGAGGTCAGGGATCACGCCATAGGTCAGTTCGCCGGCGCGGCCGAAATCACCCTTGCGCTGCGCCACTTCCACATCCTGGCGGGCCGCATCCAGCTTTTCCTTCAGGCTCTGAACGTCGGCGACGGATTTCTTCTCTTCCAGCCAGCGGGCGGTCAGCACGCCGGATTCCTCCTCCAGATCGCCCAGTTCCTTTTCCAGCCCGATCAGCCGGTCGCGCGACGCCTTGTCGGTCTCGCGCTTCAGCGCCTCGCGTTCAATCTTGAGCTGCATGATGCGCCGGTCGAGCTCGTCCAGCTTTTCGGGCTTGGAATCGATCTGCATGCGCAGGCGCGATCCCGCCTCGTCCATCAGGTCGATGGCCTTGTCGGGCAGGAATCGATCGGTGATGTAGCGATTGGAAAGCGTGGCAGCGGCCACGATGGCGGAATCGGTGATCCGAACGCCATGATGCAGTTCGTATTTCTCTTTCAGGCCGCGCAGGATGGAGATGGTATCTTCCACCGTGGGCTCGCCCACGAACACCGCCTGGAAGCGCCGCGCCAGGGCAGCGTCCTTTTCCACATACTTGCGGTACTCATCCAGCGTAGTGGCGCCGATGCAGTGCAATTCGCCACGCGCCAGCGCCGGCTTGATCAGGTTGGAGGCGTCCATCGCGCCATCGGCCTTGCCGGCGCCGACCAGCGTATGCATCTCGTCGATGAACAGGATGATTTCTCCATTGGCGCCGGTGACTTCGTTCAGCACGGCTTTCAGCCGCTCTTCGAAGTCGCCTCGGAACTTGGCGCCCGCGATCAGTGCTCCCATGTCCAG
This sequence comes from uncultured Alphaproteobacteria bacterium, assembly GCA_903837555.1. Taxonomy (GTDB): domain Bacteria; phylum Pseudomonadota; class Alphaproteobacteria; order Micropepsales; family Micropepsaceae; genus Rhizomicrobium. The sequence goes on along the minus strand of CAILUV010000074.1, from coordinate 93,487 downwards.
CGCCATCAACTTGCGGTCGCGCAAGGATTCCGGCACGTCGCCATTGACGATGCGCAGCGCCAAGCCTTCGGCAATAGCCGTCTTGCCGACACCAGGCTCGCCGATCAGCACCGGATTGTTCTTGGTGCGGCGGGACAGGACCTGGATGGTGCGGCGGATTTCCTCGTCGCGCCCGATCACCGGATCCAGCTTGCCGCTGCGCGCCAACTCGGTGAGGTCGCGGGCATATTTCTTGAGCGCATCATAGGCGTTTTCCGCCGTGGCGCTATCGGCGGTGCGGCCCTTGCGCAGGTTCGCAATCGCACCGTTGAGCCCTTGGGCGGTGACGCCGGCTTCTTTCAGGATTCTTGCGGGCTCGGTGCCGGCCGCCAAAGTCAGCGCCAGCAGCAGATACTCCGCCGTGACGAAACTGTCGCCAGCCTTCTTGGCAACGCTTTCCGCATTGTCGAGAAGCTTGGCAGTGTCCTGGCCCAGATAGACCTGCCCCGAACCGCCCTGCACCTTGGGCAGCTTCTTCAGCGCCGCTTCGACGCCGGTCCGCACGCTCTTGTCGTTGCCACCACTGGCATTGATCAGCCGCGCCGCCAGACCTTCCTCGTCATCGATAAGGACCTTCAGCAGGTGCTCGGGCACAAACTGCTGGTTGCCCTCGCGAACTGCCAGGCTTTGCGCCGACTGAATGAACCCGCGCGCGCGCTCGGTGAATTTCTCGATATCCATGCTCTCTCCCGAAACGGCCCCTTACGGCAGCCGATCCTAACGCGGCCTCTCTGGGAGCGCCGCTTTCGGGTGAGATATGGGTGCAGGGGAACCGGGGCGCAAGACCCCGGCCCATCCGGTCTTTTACGGACTAGGAGGCCTCGGCCTCTTCACTCTCTTCCTCACTGGCGCCTTCGGCCAGGGAGAAGGAAGCGCCGCTGCCATTCTGCGGCTGCGTTTGCGCGGCAAGCTGGGGCTGTGCCTGGCCTTCCGCAGGGCGCGGATTCTGCGCTGCCTGCTGGGCCTGATACTGGGCCTGCTGGGCGGCCGCGGCGGCCATGATGCGGTAATAATGTTCCGCATGCTGAAGATAGTTCTCGGCCATCACGCGGTCGCCACTGGAATTGGCGTCGCGGGCGAGCTGCAGATATTTTTCGTACACATGGCTGGCCGAGCCGCGAATCTTGATTTCCGGTCCGCTGGAATCATAGGTGCGGTTGGGATTGAAGCCGCCACCGCCGCCGCCATTGTTGTTGCCGCCGCCGCCACCACCACCATGTTGCGGCCTGCGGCCGCCTCTACGTGAGCGTTTCACTGTAAGCCCTTCCTTGGCCGCTGCCCGTGATGCGCGACGCGCACCCACGGTAAACCGGCATACTTTGGTCGCTTTGAGTCCCCTGCCCGGCCGCGTTGTTTTTTCGCGTCACCAGCTCAGCCGCGGCTGCCTTTGCATCCCGCGGGAGGGATCATCCCCGATCCCTATCCTCATGAAATTAGCCCAAAGTCCGCACTTTTCCAAGCCAATCCTCAGGCACGGCGCAGGACAAGACACCGCGGAATGCCCGCGAGATCGGGCGCAATCGCCACGATTTCCAGCTCCGGGAACAACAGTTCCAAGGCGGTTTCCTGGCCAATCCCGAATTCCAGGAGCGCCAACCCGCCCGGTTTGAGGATGCCCGGCAAAAGCCCGGCCAGCCCGCGATAGGCATCCAGACCGTCTGCGCCGCCGTCCAGTGCCGCCCGTGGTTCATGGCGGGACACGTCTGGCGCCAGCGATTCGATGTCGGCGGAGGGAATGTAGGGCGGGTTGGAAAAGACCAGGTCGAAAGGCCCGCTGGCAGCATTCCAGTCCGTGGCGCGGATTTGGGCGCGGGTGCCGACCAGGCGCGCGGCGTTGGCGCGCGCGAACGAGAAAGCCTGAGGCGCGGATTCAAAGCCGATGCCCGTGGCGTTGGGAAACTCCGTCAGCGCCGCCACCAGAATGGCCGCAGAACCCGCGCCCAGATCGGCGATATGCAGCGGTGCCTGCTTGTCGGCAACCAGGCGCAGCGCCTGCTCGATCAGCGTTTCGGTGTCGGGGCGCGGGATCAGAACGCCGGGACCAACGTCGAATTCCAGGCTCCAGAATTCCTTGCGCCCGGCGATATAGGCAAAGGGTTCATGCGCGGCGCGGCGAACGACGAAAGACGCGAAAGCCGCGCTTTCCTGCGGCGATGGCGTGGCGGTCAGGCTGGCGTCGCGGCTAACGTTCATGGCACGGGCCAGGAGCAGCCGCGCTTCGCGGCGCGGGTTTTCTATACCCGCCGCAGCCAGCGCCTGTGTGGCGTCTTCCAGCCTCAAGTATCCGATGCCTCGAACTCGGCCAGGCGATCGGCCTGGTCCTGCGCCACCAGCGCATCGACGATTTCGCCCAGCTCATCCCCGCTCACGATGCGCGACAGGTTGTAGAGCGTGAGGTTGATGCGGTGATCGGTGACGCGCCCTTGCGGATAATTGTAGGTGCGGATGCGCTCGCTGCGGTCGCCCGATCCCACAAGGCTCTTGCGCTCGGTGGCGCGTTCGGCATCCATCCGCTTGCGCTCGGCGTCATATATCTTGGCCTTCAGCAAGGTCATCGCCTTGGCCTTGTTCTTGTGCTGGGATTTTTCTTCCTGCATCGCCACCACAGTATTGGTAGGAAGATGGGTGATGCGCACCGCACTGTCGGTCTTGTTGACATGCTGTCCGCCCGCACCCTGCGCCCGGTAGGTGTCGATGCGCAGATCCTTGTCATGGATCACGATATCGACATCCTCGGCTTCCGGCAGCACCGCCACGGTGGCGGCGCTGGTATGGATACGTCCTTGCGTTTCGGTGGCAGGCACGCGTTGTACCCGGTGCACGCCGCTTTCGAATTTCAGCTTGGCGTAGACACCGCGCCCTTCCACTTCCAGCGTGGCGTCCTTGTAACCGCCCAGCTCACTTTCGGAGAGCGACAGGACTTCCGTCTTCCACCCCTGCTGCCCGCAATAGCGCTGATACATCGACAGAAGATCGCCCGCGAACAGGGCCGCTTCGTCGCCGCCGGTGCCGGCGCGGATTTCCACGATGGCCGACGATGCGTCCGCCGCATCGCGGGGCAAAAGCTGGGTTTTCAGGTCGCGGTCGAGCACGGCGATGCGGGCGCGCAGGTCGGCACGTTCCTGCTCCGCCATGCCGCGCATCTCCGGGTCCGTTGCCGGATCGGCGATCAGCGCCTCGGTTTCTTCCAACTGCGTCTGGACGCTGCGATATTCGCGCGCCGTCTCGATCACCGGCCCAAGCTCGGCATGTTCGCGGCTGAGCTTGACGAAGGCAGCGCCGGACGCGCCGGACGCCATTTCGCTTTCGATGGCGGAAAAACGGTCGAGCAGACGCTCAAGTTTTGCGGCGGGGATCATGAAGCGACGCTACTGCGCGGCTTCGAGCGGCGCTCCACGTTGCGCCTCGATCTCGGCGGCCTTCTTTTCGCAAAGCTCGACGATGTGCTCCACCAGGTTCGGATTCTCGATGCGGTAGGACGGCACGCCGTTGAGATAGACCTGGCCATGGCCCTTGCCCGCGCCGCCGCCGGTGAAGCCGATATCGGTTTCCTTGGCTTCGCCCGGACCGTTGACCACGCAGCCGATGATCGAAAGCGACATGGGCGTGGAGATGTGCTTGAGCCGCTCTTCCAGCGTCTTGACCGTGTCGATCACGTTGAAGCCCTGGCGGGCGCAGGACGGGCAGGAAATGATGTTCACGCCGCGATGGCGCAGATTGAGCGACTTGAGAATGTCGAACCCGACGCGCACCTCTTCCACCGGATCGGCGGACAGCGAAACGCGGATGGTGTCGCCGATGCCGCTCCACAGCAGCATGCCCATGCCGATGGAGGACTTCACTGTGCCGGAGATCATGCCGCCGGCCTCCGTGATGCCGACATGCAGCGGGCAATCGATCGCTTCCGACAAGGCCTGATAGGCAGCCACCGCCAGGAACGGGTCCGACGCCTTCACCGAAATCTTGTACTCGCGAAAATCCAGGTCATCGAGAATCTTGGCGTGGTTCAGCGCGCTTTCCACCATCGCTTCGGGACAGGGCTCGCCATACTTTTCCAGCAGGTCGGATTCCAGCGAACCGGCATTGACGCCGATGCGCATCGAGCAGCCATGATCCTTGGCCGCCTGCACCACTTCGCGCACGCGCGCGGGCGAGCCGATATTGCCGGGATTGATGCGCAGGCAGGCCGCGCCATTTATTGCGGCCTCGATGGCGCGCTTGTAGTGGAAATGAATGTCGGCCACGACCGGGATTTCGCTGGCCTTGGTGATAGCCTTCATCGCCGCGGTGGCATCTTCGTCGGGGCACGACACCCGCACGATATCGGCGCCAGCCTCCACGATGCCGCGAATCTGCTCGATGGTGGCGCGGGCGTCACCGGTGATAGTGTTGGTCATGGTCTGGACCGTGATCGGCGCGTCGCCGCCGACCGGCACCTTGCCAACCATGATCTGGCGCGACTTGCGCCGGTGAATGTCACGATAGGCGCGAATGCTCATCACTTAGTTCCTTAGAGGGCGTCCCTTAACGGCTATTGAACCGGTCCACCAACGACTGCGGATCGAGGGAGACACGGCCAAGAATCTGCTGCTGCTGCCCGGCGCGGCCAATGGCCTGGCCGTCGAGCATCACTTCCACGGCCCCGGCATTGCTGGTCGCCATGCTCAGGCCCGGTGTGTTGGGCACCTGATAGCTGTCGCCTGCCTTGAGGTCGCGGTTGAGATAGAGCGTGCCGTCGCCGGAACGCACGGTGATGCGGGTGTCGCCACGCGCGCGCAGCACGACGCGGGCGCCGCGGTTCTGCGCCCCGAACACTTCGCCGCTGCCGGCTGCAGGCGCCACGGCCGGCAGGGCGGCGGACTGCGCCGGTGTCTGGGTGGCGCCAGTGCTGGCCGGGGTGGCGGGTGTGGCAAGGCCGGCGGCGGGCGGCGGGGTCGCAGTCGGTCCCGGCGACGGCGCGGTGGCGGCTACCGGATTGTCCGTCGCCGGCGACGGCGTGGCGGTCTGGGCGGGGATCACGATCGGCGCGGGCTGAGGCGGGGCGACGGGACGCGGCTGGGCCAGAACCGGCGCAGGCGGCACCGGCTGACTGGCATCGTTACCCGACGACAGCAGATGCCAGACGCCAAAGACCAGCAGCACGGCGACAACGCCTGCGATGAGGCGCCAGCCCTGCGTTAGACGGCGGCCGTCGTCCTGGTGGATCGGCGCGGGCTCGCGCGATTGTTCTTCGGGGCGGCCGGAAATGTCCTGCTTGAAGCGCTCGACATACTGCGCCGAGTCCAGTCCCAGATGGCGGGCATAGGAGCGCACAAAGCCTATCGCATAGGTCTTGCCCGGAAGATCCTCGAGACGGTCTTCTTCCAGCGCCTCCAGATGATCCTTGCGGATCTTCAGCGCGCGGCTGACTTGTGCGATCTCGTCGCCGCGCCGCAGGCGAGCGGCGCGCAAATCCTGCCCCACCGTTTCCAGCGGGCTTTCGCTGTCGCCGGAAATTTCGCGCAAGTGGATGCGGCGGCGGTTCAGGCCGTCTTTTTCTGCACTGCCGTCATTGTCCAGGGACATTTGTGTAAGTTTGGTCATGGGTTGCCGGCCAACGTTCGCCCCCCGGCGAAACGCGGCTAAATATCTGTCCCGACTATCTTATCCGAACAAGGCCCGCCCGAACAACCGCTGCACTGCAAAAAACCCGGTTCCTTGCCAAAAACCCCTATTTCAGGACGATTCCGCGCTCTGCGGCGAACGCGAACAGCCGGGTCCTGAGGGAATGGTCCACCCGGCCGCACAACCGGTCCACAAACGCCGATACCTCGCCCAGGTGCATGCTGCGAATCATCATCTTGATCGGGCCGATCTGGCCCGGCTGCATCGAGAGGGTCCGTATGCCCAATCCCAGCAGCGCCATGGCGTCCAGGGGCCGCCCGGCCATCTCGCCACACAGGCTGAGATCACCGGAGTTCTCCGCCGCGCTCTGCACGATCAGCCGAATCAGCGTCAGCGAAGCGGGATTGAGATTGTCATAGCGGCGGGCGACGCGCGGATTGGTGCGGTCAACCGCAAAGGCCAGGCTGAGAAGATCGTTCGAGCCGATGGAAACGAAATCGGCGGAGCGCATCAGTTGCGGCAGCATGAAGGCCAGCGCCGGCACTTCCAGCATGGCGCCGACCAGAACCTGTGTCGGCCGGTTCAGGTGCAACAGGCGTGACCGTTCCAGCTCGCGGTCGATCAGGGCGCGGGCGCGGTTGAACTCGTCCACGTCTGACACCATCGGCAGCAGGATGCGCAAGGTGCGCCCCACGCTGGCGGTCAGCATCGCGCGCACCTGATAGCGCAGCAGCGCAGGGCGATCCAAAGCGATACGGATGGCGCGCCATCCCAGCGCCGGATTTTCCTCGCGCTCCCAGCGCGCATAGGGCAGCACCTTGTCGCCGCCCAGATCGAGCGTGCGGAACACCACCGGCCTGTCACCCGCAGCGTCGAGAATCTTCTTATAGAACGCCGTCTGGTCCGCCAGCCTCGGCATGGTCTCGCCGATCATGAACTGCAGTTCGGTGCGGAACAACCCGATTCCATCGGCGCCGGACTGGATCAATTGCGGCATGTCGAATTCCAGGCCGGCATTCATCATCAGCTTGATGGGCACGCCATCGCGCGTGACGGCGGGAAGATCGCGCACCGCCGCAAAGCGTGCCTGCGCCTGCACCAGCATGGCGCGCTTTTCTTCAAAAGCCTTGATGATCTCCGGCGCGGGGCGCAGATGCACCTCGCCGACCTCGCCGTCCACCGCGATGGCATCACCGGCGCGGGCGTTGTCGGCAATGCCCTCCAGCGAAGCGACCATGGGGAGGCCCATGGAACGGGCGACGATCGCAACATGGCTCGTGGCGGCGGCCTCTTCCAGCACCAGCGCCACCAGCTTGTCGCGGCCATAATCCAGGAGTTCGGCGGGGCCCATGCCCCGCGCGATCAGCACCGCATTCTGCGGCAAGGCCCGGTCGGAGACATCCTCGCCCGTCAGGTGTCGCAGCAGCCGCCGCGCCAGATCGTCAAAATCGTGCGCGCGCTCACGCAGGATGGGATCGCCCATGCGTTGCACCCGCAGGCGCGTTTCGTCCTGCACGCGTTCCACGGCCGCTTCGGCGGTCAGGCCAGTGCGTACCGCATCGCGCATGCGCTGACGCCAGCCCTGGTCATAGGCGAACAGGCGATAGGTCTCGATCACTTCGCGCCCCTCGCCCGTCAGGTCGAGTTCGCTGGACGACAGCATCTGGTCAACGGATTGCCGCAAAGAGCCGATGGCGTCTTCCAGCCGCTTGAGCTCGTCGACCGGATTGTCGGCGATCATGCGCTCGACCTTCACGCGCGGCTCGTGCAGCACCACGCGCCCCACGGCGACGCCGTCCGACAGCCCGTCGCCGACAAATTTGCGCGGCCGGTCGACCCGCAATTCGGGTTCATCCAGCTCCGCAACATTGAAGAAGCCGCCCTGCGCCACGACTTCCGCCAGCACCATGGCGACGGTCTGCAGCGCTTCAACCTCTTCTTCGGCGTAGATTCGCTCGGCCTTGTTCTGCACCGTCAGCACGCCGAACACCTGACCGCCGCGCACGATGGGCACGCCCAGGAAGGCCTTGAACGGGTCTTCCCCGGTTTCGGGACGGTACGAGAAGTGCGGGTCGGCGGGCGCGTCGGACAGGTTCACCGCTTCGGCGGTTTCCGACACCATGCCGACCAGGCCCTCGCCTTCTTTCAGGCGGGTGTTGTGAACCGCGGCGCGATTAAGGCCTTCGGTGGCGAACAGCTCCAGCACCTTGCCGGCGCGGCGCAGATAGATGGAACAGACTTCCGCCACCATGTTGGAGGCGATCACCGAGACCAGCTTGTCCAGCCGCATCTGGGCAGATGTCTGCTCCGCCATGATTTCGCGCAGGCGGCGCAACAACAGACGTGGGCCGCCACCGGCAGACATTAGCTAACTCCGTTTGAACTGGAGAAAGTATGTATCAGGCGGCGTCCAACTCATAGGCGGAATGCAGCGCCCGAACCGCCAGTTCGACATACTCCTCGGCGATCAGCACGCTGACCTTGATCTCCGAGGTCGAGATCACCTGAATGTTGATGCCCTTGTCCGACAGGGTGCGGAACATGGTCTGGGCCACGCCGGGATGGGCGCGCATGCCGATGCCGATGATGGACACCTTGGCGACGTCTGCCGTGTGAGTGACGTCGCGATAGCCGATGGCCTTGGACTGCGCTTCGATGGCCGCCAGCGCACGGTTCAGCTCGCCGCGGGTGCAGGTGAAGGTCAGGTCGGTGGTTTTGCCGTCTTCCGACACATTCTGCACGATCATGTCAACATTGACGCCGGCATCGGCCAACGGTCCGAAGATGGCGCTGGCGACGCCCGGCTTGTCCGGCACCTTGTGCAGGGTGATCTTGGCTTCGTCGCGGCTATAGGCGATGCCGGTGACCGGTTTCTTTTCCACGATGTCTTCCTCGTCGCAAAGCAGGGTGCCGCCCACATCGGGCGTGAAGGTCGAAAGCACGCGGGTGGGCACCCGGTGCAGCATGGCGATTTCCACCGAACGGGTCTGCAGGACCTTGGCGCCCAGCGACGCCATTTCCAGCATTTCCTCGAAGGCGATCTTTTCCAGGCGGCGCGCCTTGGGAACGATGCGCGGATCGGTGGTGTAGACGCCATCGACGTCGGTATAGATGTCGCAGCGCGCCGCGCTGATGCCGGCGGCAACCGCAACGGCGCTGGTGTCCGAACCGCCGCGGCCCAGCGTGGAGATGCGCGTGCCCGGCGCGACGCCCTGAAAGCCCGCCACCACCGCGACCTCGCCGTTTTCGATAGCCGCCTGCATGTCGGTGGCCGGAACGCCCTCGATCCGAGCCGAGCCGTGCACCGCGCTGGTGTTGATCGGCACCTGCCAGCCCAGCCATGAGCGCGCCTTGATGCCCATCGCGTTCAACGTGATCGCCAGCAGGCCCGCGGTCACCTGCTCGCCGGCCGCCACAACGACATCATACTCGCGCTGGTCGGGAAGCGCTGCCAGGCCCGCCGCATCGGGCCTGGCGGCGTCGTTGGTCCAGGCCACCAGCTTGTTGGTTTCGCCCGCCATCGCGGAGACCACCACGGCGACCTTGTTGCCGCGCTCGACCTCACGCTTCACCAGCGTGGCGACATGGCGGATGCGGTCGATGTCGGCCACCGACGTGCCGCCGAATTTCATCGCGATAGTGGCCACGCATGTATTCCCGAAAAGGGGCATTTGCCCGGAGGTTTACGGCGGCCTACATAGACGGGGTCAGGTTCCCGCTCAACCCTGGAAACGGCATGTCCAACTCAGCCTCAATAGACCCCGTGGAAGTGGCCAAATTCTCCGCGATCGCCGCCGAATGGTGGGATCCGGCGGGCAAGTTTGCGCCGCTGCACAAGTTCAACCCGGTCCGGCTGGAATTCATCCGCAATGAAGCCGCTGCCCATTTCGGCCGGGACGCCCGCTCCCTGCGCCCGTTCGAGGGACGCTCCCTATTGGATATCGGATGCGGCGGGGGGCTTTTGTCCGAACCCATGGCGCGGCTGGGATTTGCCGTGACCGGCGCGGACGCCTCGGACCGCAATATCGGCACCGCGAAGGCCCATGCCACCCAGTCGGGCCTGGGCATCGAATACCGGGCCACCACCGCCGAGGTTCTGGTGGACGAAGGCGCCAGCTTCGATGTCGTGCTCAACATGGAAGTGGTCGAGCATGTGGCGGATGTTTCGTCTTACCTGAAGGCCTGCACGCGGTTGGTGAAACCCGGCGGGATCACCATCGTCGCCACCATGAACAAGACGCTCAAGAGCCTGGCCCTGGCCAAGATCGGGGCGGAATATGTGTTGGGCTGGCTGCCACGCGGGACCCATGACTGGAACCGTTTTATTCCGCCGGCGGAGCTTCAAGCATCGCTGGAAGAAACCGGCCTAAGTAATTTGAAATTGCAGGGTGTTTCGTTCAACCCGCTGAGCTGGGATTGGCATTTATCGTCCGATGTGGACGTGAACTACATGGTCGTCGCGAAGCGCTGAGAAGTATGGATACCCTTCCCTCGCCGCGTCCATACGCTGTCGCTATGGACCGGTTCGCCGGGGATGACTTCACGCTTGGCGTGAAGTCAATTCGCGCCTTCGGGATCGGGCGGCAAGGCCGCGACATCGACACCCTCCTCCGCCAGCTCCTTCGCTTCCTCGAACGTCGCTTCGCCATAGATGTGCCGGTCCGGCGTCTCGCCGTAATGGATCTTGCGGGCCTCGTCGGCGAAGTTCGGGCCGACATAGTCGGCATTCTCCTGCACATACTTGCGCAGGCCGGTGGCGAACTGGCGAAGCTGGCGCGCCTCGGCAGCCTTGGCGCGGGCCGACTTCTTGGTGCCGGAGACGGCGGGCGCCATGATGGCTTTCTCGATCCGCATGGAATCGCAGACCGCGCAGCCCAGATGACCGGCAACCGATTGCTCGTCGAAGGCCGCGCTGTCGCGAAACCAGCCTTCGAATTCGTGCCCCTTGTGGCACCGTAGCGTGTAGGAAATCACCGCAAGCTCCCCGCAGCCTGCCCGCAGGCTGTCACGCGCAAAAGATAACCCGGCATGTTCCAGGCGCAAAGAGCAAATCAGGGCCCTACGAAGTCGCGGTCGTGTTGCAGGTTGGGAACTTTCGCGCGCGCGTCGGCAGCTAGTGCGGGATCAATGTCGGCAATGATAACGCCGGGCTCGGTTCCCGCTTCCGCCAGCACTTCGCCCCAAGGCGAAACGATCAAACTGTGGCCATAGGTTTTGCGCCCATTGGCATGTTCTCCGCTCTGCGCAGGCGCGATGACGAAGGCGCCATTCTCAATCGCCCGCGCCCGCAGCAACACATGCCAGTGGGCGCTGCCCGTAGGCACTGTGAAAGCGGACGGCACGGCGAACAGGAACGCGCCCTTCTGGGCCAGCTTGCGATAGAGCTGCGGGAAGCGCAGGTCGTAACAGATGCTGAGGCCGATGCGGCCCATGTCGGTATCGGCCACCACCGCCGTATCACCGCCCGCCACGGTGTTGGACTCGCGATAGGTTTCGCCCGAGGCGAGCTGCACATCGAACAGATGAATCTTGTTGTAGCGCGCGGCAACGCTGCCGTCGGGCGCGAATAGGAAGGAGCGGTTGGCAGTCTTGGTGGCGCTGACCTTGATCGCCACCGAACCGATCAAAATCCAGACTTTCAGTTCCAGCGCCAGCGCCGCAAACACCGGCAGCGCGGGATCATTCGCCTCATCAAAACTGTGCGCCAGCTTGGCGCCGCCATCGGGCGCCATCAACGTGGTGTTTTCCGGCGTGGCGATGAAGGTGGCGCCCCGGGCGGCCGCCTCGCGCACCCAGCGAACGGCATCGCGGATATTTTCCGCCACATCGTCGGTGGAACGCAGTTGAACGCATGCAGCCTTGAAGGCGGCCGCCCGGGATGCCGCCACTATTTCACGCGGTCCTGGATCTTGGCGATGCCGGCCTTGGCGCAGACTTCATCCTTGTCGCCGCCTGGCGCGCCCGACACCGAGATGATCGCCACCACATCGCTGCCGGCCGTGATCGCATAGGCGCCGGGACGGGCGGTTTCGATCATCGGGTTGGACTTGATCTCGGCGGCCAGCGCCGGATCCTTGGCGACCTTGGCCACGACTTCGCCGCTGCTCATTTTGTACTTCAGCACGGCCTGCGCCTTGGTCATGGCGATGCGCTGGGTGATCGCGGCGGCGCCGTCATTGGAAATCACCACGATCGGCACGCCGGCAGAGTCGGTGACCAGCGTGGTGGTCTTGTAGGTGCTGGCCTGGCAGGAGGCATTGGCGGCAACCGCCGCTTCGATGGCGAGCGCCGTCGGGATTCCGCGCTCGCGCGCCGGGCGCGGCAGCTTGAATTCCTCGGGGGTGGGCGCAGGCGCGATGGTCGGCGCGGGATTGACCTGGGCCAGCGCCGGCAAAACAGGCGCGGCCATGCTGAGCGAGGTAACGGCGAGCAGAATCTTTCTCATGGGTGTCCCTTCCCGAGTTTGAATTAGGCGCGGCATTATTCGGGCCGCGCTTAGCCTTGTCTAGGCGTGAAAGGGCGAAAAGCGGCGAAATCAGGCCAGCAAGGCGTCCAGCTTGCCGTCCTGTTCCAGGGCGTGGAGATCATCGCTGCCGCCGACATGGGTACCGCCGATGAAAATCTGCGGAACCGTGTAGCCGCCATTGCTTTTGGCCTGCATCTCTTCGCGGGCCGCCGGGTCCATCATCACGTCGATCTCCTCGAACGCCGCGCCCTTCTTCTTGAGCAACGACTTGGCGCGCGCGCAGTAGGGGCACATGGGCGTCGTATAAATAAGGACCGGTTTCATCGCAGATCTCGACTGATTCTGTTTCTATATAAGCATGTCCGACGCCCTCACAACGCGGGCCAGCGCCAGAACATGAACGCGCGTCGCGCCTGCCCGTTTCAAGGCCCGGGCACAGGCCTCGGCGGTGGCGCCGGTGGTCAGCACATCGTCCAGAAGCAGGATGCGCTTTCCCGCCACCTTCGCCGGATCAGGCACATGGAACGCCCGCTGGACATTGCGGCGGCGCGCTTTTGCCGACGCCATCTTGCCCTGGCTGGGCGTGGCGCGGCTTCTCACCAGCGCAAAGGGATCGCACTCCACCGCGCTGCCGGCCGCCAGTTTGCGCCCCAGCTCTGCCGACTGGTTGTAGGCCGCTGCCAGAGACGCCAGCGATGCAGCGGCACCGGCACGATCAGGTCACAGTCCTCAAGACTGGCGCGTCCAGTGCGACCCAGCCAGCGGGCAAAGCCCGGCACCAGATCCAGCCGGTCGGCATGCTTCAGCGCCAGGATCGCGCCGCGGCTTTTGTCATCATAGGTCAAGATGGCGCGCGCGGTGTCAAAAGCCGGTTTATGCGCAAGGCAAGCGGCGCAGAAATTCTCACCCTCCATCGCCACCGCAAACGGCAGTCCGCAACAGGCGCAGCCCGGCCCTTCCAGAAAGGTTATGCCGCTCCAGCAGGTGGCGCACAGGCCCGGCTCGGCAACAGCAGTGCGGCACGACATGCAGAGCGGCGGGAACAGCAGATCGGCCAAGCCCCGCGCGATGTTTTTCCCATTCCCCGCCATACCCGCTAGTCTAGCGCCGATGACCGACTTCACAACTCAAGCGGGGCGCCCACCCCTTTTCGATTTTGCCGCCAGCGCCCGCGCGCGTGCGCGCGCCCACGCGCTGGCGGGCGAGCGCTTCCTGGACCTGGGCGCGGCGGAGGGCTTGGCCGACCGGCTGGCAGCGGTGACGCGCAAGTTCGCCCATGGCCTGTGGATCGGTGACGCGCTGCCGTCCGAGATCACGCCCTTCGCGCAAACCTGGACCTGCGCTGATTTCGGCCCGCAGGAAATTCTGGATGCGCCGCCAGGGCAATTCGATATCGCCGTCAGCCTGTTTTCGTTGCAGGCGATCAACGACCTGCCGGGCGCGCTGGTGCAGATACGGCATGCCCTGAAGCCCGACGGGCTGTTCATGGCGGCGCTGCTGGGCGGCGGCACACTCAGCGAATTGCGCGATTCCTTTGCCCATGCCGAAATCACGACGCGCGGCGGCGTCAGTCCGCGTGTGTCGCCTTTCGCCGATGTGCGCGATCTGGGGGGCCTGTTGCAGCGGGGCGGCTTCGCCCTGCCCGTCAGCGATGTCGAACGGCTGACGGTGCGCTATGGCGAGTTCTTCGCTCTGGTGCGCGACCTGCGCAGCCACGCCCTGACCAATGTGATGACCGAACGCAGCAAGCAGCCGTTGCGCCGCGACACGCTGGCGGCGCTGCTGGCGCACTATGCCAGCCAGCATGCCGACCCGGACGGCAAGCTCAGGGCGCGGTTCGATGTTCTGTATCTTACCGGCTGGTCGCCGCATGACAGCCAGCAGAAACCGTTAAAGCCCGGCAGCGCCAAGTCGCGGCTGGCGCAAGCGCTGGGCACCACCGAAACCGCGCTGCCCGCGAAAAGCTAGAGCAGGTCGCGCAGCATCGGGATCAGCGGAATATCCGCCGCCGGCATCGGATATTTGCCTATGCCGCTCATCAAGTCCTTGGGCCGCACCCATTTCAGCGCCGCATGATGGCGCGACTGGGGCGTGCCCTCCCAGCGGCGGCAGACATACAGCGGCATCAGAAGGTGGAAGCTGTCATACGTATGGGAAGCAAAGGTAAAAGGTGCCAGGCAGGCTTCTTTCACCGTGATGCCAAGTTCCTCGGCCAGTTCGCGGATCAGCGCGTCCTCGGGCCGTTCGCCGGCTTCGACCTTGCCGCCGGGAAATTCCCAAAGGCCCGCCATGTTCTTGCCTTCGGGGCGTTGTGCAATCAGCACACGTCCGTCCGTATCCACCAGCGCCACCGCCACAACCAGAATAACAGGCAGAGTGTTCATGGATGCGTCACGGCGTTAAGCTGGAATGGATCGAAGCGGCTGGACCCTAGCCCCGGACCGGGGCGGCAACAAGGAGAACACGAATGACGACGTATGGCAGCGCTGTCTGGAAGGGCGGACTGAAGGACGGCATCGGCGCAATCTCGACCAAGAGTGGCGCCCTCAAGGATCATCCCTATGGCTTCGTCGCCCGCTTTGAAGGCGGTCCCGGCACCAATCCCGAAGAACTGATCGGCGCGGCCCATTCGGGCTGCTTCACCATGGCTCTGTCCAAGATACTGGGCGATGCCGGTTTCACCGCGACCGAAATGAACACCAAGGCGGAGATCACCCTGGCCCAGGACGGCGATGGCTTCACCATCACCAAGTCGCATCTCACCTTGCGGGCGAAAATTCCCGGCATCGACGAGGCCAAGTTCAAGGAGCTTGCGGGCATGGCCGAAAAGGGCTGCCCCGTCTCCAAGGTGCTGAACGCGCAGATCAGCCTGGATGCGGCGCTGGTCTAATCCACCTTCGGCAGAAATAATGGCAACGGCAAAGGCCCGGCTGGCGCGAAACCGCCACCGGGCCTTTGTTGCAGCAACTGACCGGCTTGCGCATCCACCACCGCATGGCGTGGAAACGGTTGTTGCTTTTCGGGACGCACAAGTTTCTCACGCACGAAGCGCGCAGCTCCCAGCGATTCAAACGCGCCCGTGATGGGCGCGGGAAATTCCGGATGGTCGATCACCGGGTCGGTATAAATCCAGAAGGCGTAGCGGGCATAACCTTTCGGCAACCATGCGGGCGTCAGGCCCGACCGGTCGCCATGATTGAACGCAAAGTCCAGGCACTGATCGTCTTCGCTGCGCGGATGTTGCAACAACGCCTGTTCCCAATCTTGCAGAAGGCGCAGCGCTGCGTCCGCGTTTTTCCACAACTGCACCGCTCCGCTGGACATCAACTGCGTGTCCGAAGCCACATCCACGCTGAAGAAGAACTTCCATAGCGGCGTCCCCGGTTCGGGCCGCCAGGCATCGTTCACCGGATCAGCCAGCCAGTTGTAGATGGCGAAGTCGCTCTCGCCGGCGCACAGCGCCGTCACAAGGTCGGGGCTTTTGCGGAAAATCACGTCGCTGTCGACATACAGCACCGGCTTGGCGAACCGCTCCAGCACAGACCTGATAAAACGCGGCTTGCTGAAGCTCAGATCGCCGGCGCCCTGCGGACTGATCGATCGATGCACATGGGGCACCTCAAACAGCGCATGCCGCAAGCCCAAAGCCGTCAGCGACGCCGCCAGGCGCTCGGCCCTGGCTCGGTAGCCGGGCGTAAACATGGCGCAGACGATGAAGGGCGCGTTGGCATCGCCCCCTTCCCGCCACGGCAACGCGTCAACTGCGATAGGACCCATTGATGTCAATGTAGCCGTGGGTCAGGTCGCAGGTCCACACGCGCGACGCACCCTTGCCCAGGCCCAGATCGACCTCGATGGTCACCTCGCGGCCCGACACCGCCTTTGTCGCGGTCGCTTCATTGTACCTGGCGGCGCGCATGCCCTTTTCAGCCACCACATGGCCGCCGAAAGAAATCTTCAGCCGGTCGCGGTCGGCGGCCTCGCCGCTCTTGCCGACCGCCATCACGATGCGCCCCCAGTTGGCGTCATTGCCGGCCACCGCCGTCTTGACCAGCGGCGAGTTGGCGATGGACAGCGCGATGCGCCGCGCCGCGCCATCATTCTCCGCGCCCGTCACATCGATTCGGATCAGCTTCTGCGCGCCTTCACCGTCGCGCACCACCTGCAAGGCCAGATCCATCAGCACGCCGTCCAGCGCCCTGCGGAACTCAGTCAGCTTCTTGTCAGTCGCCTTGGTGATGGCGGCATGCTTGCCGCCCTTGCCGGTGGCTAACAGGATCAGCGTATCGCTGGTGGAGGTATCGGAATCCACTGTAATCGAATTGAACGACGGGCCTACGCCCGCGCTCAGGCATTCCTGCAGCACGCTGGCGGGCAGATTGGCGTCGGTGAACACAAAGCTCAGCATGGTCGCCATATCGGGCGCGATCATGCCGGAGCCCTTGGCGATGCCATTGATGGTGACCTTCACGCCGTCGATGTTCGCCGTGGCGGTCGCCGCCTTGGGAAAAGTGTCGGTGGTCATGATCGCGTCGGCCGCGGCGCGCCAGTTGCCCGCGGCGGTTTCGCGCGCGAGGGTTCCCAGCACGCGCGTGATCTTGGACGTTGGCAGCGGTTCGCCGATCACGCCGGTAGACGCCATGAAGACTTCCTGCGGGCGGCAGCCGGCGACTGCGGCGGCCTCTGCGGCGACTTCATGCACGCCTTCCAGGCCCACCTTGCCGGTGAAGGCGTTGGCGTTGCCGCTATTGACCACCAGCACGCGCGCCACGCCGCCTTTAAGTTTCTCCTGACACCATAGGACGGGTGCGCTGGCGGTCTTGGACTTGGTGAAGACCCCCGCCACCTGGGTTCCCGGCGCCAGCAGGGCGAGAAGCACGTCGGTGCGCTGCTTGTAGCGGATACCTGCCGCTGCGGTGCCCAGCCGCACCCCCGCCAGCGGCGGCAGTTTGGGGAAGCTTTTGGGGGCCAGCGGCGACACGGCATGACCCGCGGCTTTGGCGCTTGCCTTGGCGGCGGATGCCTTCTGAGTCGATTTCGCGGTTTTCGCCATCATTTCCCCCCGATTTGCGGGGGATATTGTTAAAAACCCCCGGTTTGACAAGAGACTAGCGCGTTCTTATGTCTCCCGCGCGGCCGTCATGCGCAAAAGGCGGTCCCTTTTGGGCCTTACGGCGCGTTGGCTCCCTTTGGCCGGATTTTGAGGAATTTCATGCTGGGTCTCGGCTCGTTCGCCAAATCGATTTTCGGCTCGTCCAACGACCGCAAGGTCAAGCCGTTATGGTCCATCGTGGCCCAGATCAACGCCCTGGAAGATCGCTTCAAGGCGATGTCCGACGAGGAGTTGCGGGGCATGACGCCTGCCTTCCGCGAACGGCTGGCCAAGGGCGAGACCCTGGACGACCTGTTGCCGGAAGCCTTTGCCGTCGTGCGCGAAGGCGCCAAGCGTACGCTCGGCCAACGCCACTTCGACGTGCAGCTCGTCGGCGGCATCGTGCTGCACCGGGGCAACATCGCCGAAATGAAGACCGGCGAAGGCAAGACCCTGGTCGCCACCCTGCCCACCTATCTGAATGCCCTGTCGGGCGACGGCGTGCATGTCGTGACCGTCAACGACTATCTGGCCAAACGCGACAGCGACTGGATGGGCCAGGTCTACCGCTTCCTGGGCATGAGCGTGGGCGTGATCGTCCATGGCCTGAACGATGACGAGCGCAAGGCCGCCTATGCCGCCGACATCACCTACGGCACCAACAACGAATTCGGCTTCGACTATCTGCGCGACAACATGAAATATTCGCTGGATGCGATGAGCCAGCGCGGCCACAACTTCGCCATCGTGGACGAAGTGGACTCGATCCTGATCGACGAAGCCCGCACGCCGCTGATCATCTCCGGCCCCACCGAAGACCAGACCGAGATGTACCGCTCGGTCAACGCCGTGATGGGCGCGCTGGTCAAGGAAGACTATGACCTGGACGAAAAGACCCGCCAGGCCTCGCTGACCGAAGTCGGCAACGAGCATATATCGGAAATCCTGAAGACCGCCGGCGTGCTGGAACAGGGCGATCTCTACGACACCGAAAACATCTCCATCGTCCATCACGTGAACCAGGCGCTGAAGGCGCACCTGCTGTTCCAGAAGGACAAGGATTACATTGTCAAGAATGGCCAGGTCGTCATCATCGACGAATTCACCGGCCGCATGATGGAAGGTCGCCGTTATTCCGAAGGCCTGCACCAGGCCCTGGAAGCCAAGGAAGGCGTGCAGGTCCAGCCCGAAAACGTCACCATGGCGTCCATCACCTTCCAGAATTATTTCCGCCTGTACGACAAGCTGGCAGGCATGACCGGCACGGCGATGACAGAAGCCGCCGAGTTCATGGACATCTACAAGCTGGATGTTCTGGAGATCCCGACCAATGTGCCGGTGTCGCGCAAGGATGCCGATGACGAGGTCTATCGCTCGACCGACGAGAAGAACGAAGCGATCATCAAGCTGATCCTGTCGTGCCGCGAACGCGGCCAGCCCGTGCTGGTCGGCACCACCTCGATCGAAAAATCCGAACACCTCTCCGAAATCCTGAACAAGCGGAAGATCCAGCACAACGTGCTGAACGCCCGCTATCACGAGCAGGAAGCCTTCATCGTCGCCCAGGCCGGCCAGCCGGGTGCGGTGACCATCGCCACCAACATGGCGGGCCGCGGCACCGACATTCAGCTCGGCGGCAATGCCGACATGCGGATCAAGGCCGAACTCGTCGCAGTCACCGACGAGGCCGAGCGCGCCGTGAAGGCTGACGCCATCCGCAAGGAAGTCGCCGAACATAAGCAGAAGGCGCTGGCCGCCGGCGGCCTCTACATGATCGGCACCGAGCGCCATGAAAGCCGGCGCATCGACAACCAGTTGCGCGGCCGTTCGGGCCGTCAGGGCGATCCCGGCGGCTCGAAGTTCTTCCTGTCGCTGCAGGACGACCTGATGCGCATTTTCGGCTCGGAGCGCATGGACTCGGTGCTGACCAAGCTGGGCCTGGAGCCCGGCGAAGCCATCACCCATCCCTGGGTGAACAAGGCGCTGGAAAAAGCGCAGCAGAAGGTCGAAGCCCGCAACTTCGAAATCCGCAAGAACATCCTGAAGTACGACGATGTGCTGAACGACCAGCGCCGCGTGATCTTTGACCAGCGCAAGGAGATCATGTCGTCGGAAGACGTTTCCGACCAGATCGCCGACTTCCGCGAGGAAGTGGTGGAGATGCTGGTGTCGCGCCACATCCCGGAAAAGGCCTATGCCGAACAATGGGACGGCCAGGGGCTGCAGGACGAAATCTTCAAGAACTTCGGGGTCGAGCTGCCGATCGTCGAATGGACCAAGGAAGAAGGCATCGCCGACGAGGAAGTGCGCGAGCGCATCACCAGGGCCGTGGAAGAACGCGCCGCCAGCCGCGCGGCCGAATTCGGCATTGACGTCACCCGCTATGTCGAAAAGGCCATCCTGCTGCAGACGCTGGACCAGAACTGGCGCGAGCACATCGTCAACCTCGACCATCTGCGCCAGTATGTGGGCCTGCGCGGTTACGGCCAGCGCGATCCGCTCAACGAATATAAGAGCGAAGCTTTCGAGCTGTTCGAAAACCTGCTGGCCACGCTGCGCACCGAGGTGGTGCGCCAGTTGATGCATGTGCAAATCCAGACCGGCCCGGTTCCGCCGCTGGAAGACACGCCCCTGCCCGACATGTATGCCAGCCACATCAATCCGCTGACCGGCGAGAACGAGATGCAGGAACGCGAAGGCCTGTGGCCGGACGATGCGCCGGTGGACCCCAACGATCCCAAAACCTGGGACAAGGTCCAGCGCAACGCTCCCTGCCCGTGCGGCTCCGGCCGCAAGTACAAGCACTGTCACGGGGCACTGACCTAACGCCGCACGTTTTTTGATGGTCGCGCCGCGAGCCACCGCTACGCGGCGGTTCGCGGTCGCTCCGGGCGGCTCGGGCCGCAAGTACAAGCACTGTCACGGATCGCAGGCCTGCCCGCTTCCACGCTTGCTTAGAATCGGATTCTCGCGCGTTATGGCGGGAACGGGAGAGATGCGTGCTGACTGAACACAAATCCGGCGGCCGGCTTGTATGGGTCGATCTGTTCAACCCTACCAACGAAGAAATCGGCCAGGCGTGCGGCTTTTACGGGCTCGACATTCCCCCGCGCGAGCAACTCGAGGAAATCGAGTTCTCCAGCCGTCTGCAGTATGAGGATGACGTCTTCACCCTGTCGGTGCCGGTGACAGCGCACAGCCAGAACCAGGACGACGACGATACCACCCCGCTGGGCTTTGTGCTGACCAAAGACATATTGGTGACAGTGCGCTTTGCCCAACTGCACACTTTCGAGGCGATCACGACGCGGGTGAATCGGCGCGAGCGCACCGCGCCGGACATCTTCATGGTGATCATGGAAGCCATGATCGATTACGGCGCGGACCGGCTGGAAGAGCTGCGCACAGAGGCCTTCCGCATATCCCACCGCATCTTTCACAAGGGCATGCAGGACGAGCAGACCTACAACGTTTCCCAGGTGAACCGGATGTTGCGCGACACGCTGGTGCAGATCGGCGACATGGGCGAACGGCTGTCCCATATCCGCGACACGCTGCTGGTTCTGCAACGCGCGATCCCGTTCATCACCGAGAATGGCGACGAGTGGCTGGACAACACTGTCAGGGCGCGCCTGAAAATGGCGGCCAAGGACGTGCGCTCGCTCAACGAATATGAAGGTCACCTTACCGACAAGATTTCCTTCCTGCTGAACGCAGCGCTGGGCTTTCTGACCACGGAGCAGAACAACCTCTTCAAGGTTCTGACCATTGCCTCGGTGGTGGGAATCCCGCCGGTGCTGGTGGCTGGCATCTACGGCATGAATTTTCACTTCATGCCCGAACTGAACTGGGCCTGGGGCTACCCGCTCGGCCTGGTCCTGATCGTGGTCAGCGCCCTTCTCCCGCTGGCGTGGTTCAAGTGGCGCGGTTGGTGGTGAACAGCCATTCATCAACCCGCTGATGCACGGCGACGCCGCGCGCAATCTTGCGGATTTTTCACCATCTTGTATGTTCCGGCGCTGGGGTATTCACCATCCTTTCGAAGGGGTTTTCCATGCGTCTGAGCAAATCCGTCGCGATTGCGGCTGCTCTGTGTCTTACCGCGTCCTTGGCGGCGCCGGCTTCCGCCCAGAATTCCATCGGCCGCAAGCAGGAAGAAAAGAAGGCGGAAATCCCCACCTGCTCGCAGCGCATCGGCTCCATCGCCGTGCGCGAGCCCGACAACAAGTGGTGGGAAGGCCTGGGCCTGGAATCGCCCGAAGCGCTGATCAAGCTTTTCGTGCAGCGTTCAGGCTGCTTCACACTGGTGGACCGCGGCCGCGGTTTCGAACTGGCGCAGCAGGAACGCGCGCTGGCGGCCGGCGGCGCGCTGCAGGGCGGCTCGAACATTGGCGGCGGCCAGGTGCGCGCGGCCGATTACATCCTGGTTCCCGACATCGTGTCCAAGAACGCCAATTCCAGCGGCACCAATGTCGGCGCATTTGTTGGCGGCCTTCTTGGCGGTGGCTTGGGCGCCGCGATCGGCGGCAGCCTTTCGTTCAACTCCAGCACCGCCGACGTGATCCTCTCGGTCACCAACGTGCGCACCAGCGAACAGCAGGCCATGGCCGAAGGCCATGGTGACAAGACCGATATCGGCTTTGGCGTTGGCGGCGGCATGGGCGGCTGGGGCGGTCTCGGCGGCGCGGGCGTATCCAGCTACCAGAAGACCGCGATCGGCCAGGTCGTCGTGCTGGCCTATATCGACGCCTACACCAAGCTGGTTGGCCAGATGGGCGGCCTGTCGACCGCGGCCGCGCAGACCGCGCCCCAGCGCACGGTCACCATGTCGCGTCCCGGCGTGCTGCGCGCCACCCCCAGCGAAAAAGCCCAGGTGGTTCGCGATCTGGAGCCCGGCATGATCCTTTATCCCACCGGCAACACCGATGGCGTGTGGCGCGAAGTCACCGATGAAGTGGACAACAAGGGCTGGGTGCCGAACGGCAGCTTGCAGATGGCCCGCTAGAAGAGCGCTTTCAAAAGCAAAAGGCCCGGAGCAATCCGGGCCTTTTTGTTTTTCCGCCTTGTCGACGCCTTACAGGCTGCGCCCCATGGCCAGGAACTTTGCCCGGCGCTGGCGCAGGATTTCGTCGCCGGACAGGCCATCCATTTCCTTCAGGCCGGTCTCGATCTGGTCTGCGACTGCCTCGATGGTCTCAATGGGGGCGCGATGCGCCCCCCCCACCGGTTCGGGCACGATGCCATCGATCACCTTGAGCTGCAGCAGGTCCTGGGCCGTGATCTTGAGCGCGGTTGCTGCTTCCTGCGCCTTGTCGGCGCTGCGCCACAGGATCGAGGCGCAGCCCTCAGGCGAGATCACCGAATAGATCGAGTGTTCGAGCATGTAGACGCGGCTGGCGGCCGCGATGGCAATGGCGCCGCCCGACATGCCTTCACCGATGATGGTGGCGATGAACGGCGTCTTGACCGAAAGACCAGCCTCGATGGAGCGGGCGATGGCTTCCGCCTGACCACGCTCCTCGGCGCTGACGCCCGGATAGGCGCCCGCGGTGTCGGCAAAGGACAGGACCGGAAGGTCGTAGCGACCCGCCAGTTCAAAAATCCGCACGGCCTTGCGATAGCCGTCCGGCATGGCCGAACCGAAATTGTGCTTGATGCGCGACTGGGTGTCGTTGCCCTTTTCCTGGCCGATAAAGGCGATTGGGCGGCCGCGAAACCGCGCCAGTCCCGCCACCACGGCCTGGTCCTCGGCAAACAGGCGATCACCGGCCAGCGGCGTGAAGTCTTCCAGAATCTGCCGAGCATAATCCAGGAAGTGCGGACGGCCCGGATGACGCGCCACCTGAACCTTCTGCCACGGCGTCAGGCGCGCATAGGTGTCGGCCACCAGCGTGCCGGCGCGGCTCTGCAGCCGTTCGACTTGGGACTCGATCTCCATGGTGGGATCGTCCTCGGCAAGCTTCTTCAGCTCGACAATCTTGCCTTCCAGGTCCGCTATGGGGCGCTCAAATTCGAGGTAATGCATGGCTCAAATCACTGTCTAAGGGCGGAAAGTGACACAGGCCTCTGGGAAAGGAAATGCCTAAAGAACCCATACATTACAATTGGTTAACGACTATTTTTGGCCGCTTTGGCCTTTCCCAGCGGATGCGCGGCCTGAACCACGCGTGCAAGGCGGTCGCGGGCGACATGGGTATAGATCTGCGTGGTGGCGATATCGGCATGGCCCAGCAACGTCTGGACGCTGCGCAAATCCGCCCCGCCTTCCACCAGATGGGTGGCGAAGGCGTGGCGCAGGACATGCGGCGACACCTTGGCCGGATCGATTCCCGACTTCAGCGCCAGCGCCTTCAAGAGCTGATGGAAGCGGCGGCGGGTGAGAAAGCCATCGGCGCCGCGCGAGGCGAAGAGATAGCGGTTGTTCTGATCGTGTTTGGGCACGAATTCCGCGCGCCCCCCAAGGTAAGCGTCAAGCGCGGCGCGGGCCGACATGTTCAGCGGCGTCATCCGCTCCTTGTTGCCTTTGCCGGTGATGCGGATGAAGCCTTCATGGGTGCGCACCGCCGCCAGCTTCAGCCCCGCCAGCTCCGAGACGCGCAGGCCCCCGCCATACAGCATCTCGACGATGCAGGTCAGCCGCAGGCCTTCGGGCGTTTCATCCTGCATGGCGGTTTGCAGCATCGCGTCCAGATCGTCGCCGGACAAAATCTTGGGCAGCGGACGGGTGGCGCGGGGCGCGGCCAGCGTCTGGGTGGGATCGTCCTCGCGCATCCCTTCCGAATAGAGAAAACCATAGAATTGGCGTAGCGCCGAAAGTTTGCGCGCCTGGGTCGAAGCCGCCAGGCCGGACTGGGAAAGCGAATTGAGGAATTCGCGCACCTGCTCGCGGCTGGCATCGCGCAAGCCCGCATGGCCGGCGAAGTCCTCCAGGTCGCGGCGGTAGGCAGCCAGCGTGTTGGCGCCGGCTCCGCGCTCCGCGCCCATCATGTCGAGGAACAGGTCGATCAGATGAGCGCAGTCGCTTCTTTTCTCCGGACGCGTCCGAGTCATGGACACGGGTTTAGCATGGCTGTATCGAAAAGGCCCATGACACTGAAGCGGACCGTGGCACTGGTGGGCATGATGGGGGCGGGTAAAACCTCCATCGGCAAGCGGCTGGCCGCGCGGCTGAACGTGCCCTTCGCCGATGCCGATCACGAGATAGAGGCCGCCGCCGGCATGACCGTGTCGGAGATCTTCGCCAAGTATGGCGAGCCCTATTTCCGCGATGGCGAGCGGCGTGTGATCGCAAGGCTGCTGGGCGAGGCGCCCCATGTGCTGGCGACAGGCGGCGGCGCCTATATCGACGACGTCACCCGCGCCACGATGAAACAAGCCGCTTTCACCATCTGGCTGAAAGCCCCCGTCGAAATCCTGATCGGCCGGGTTAAGAAGCGCCAGGGTAACGATCAGACCCGCCCGCTGCTGGCCAATGACGACCTGCGCGGCACGCTGGAGCGGCTGCTGGCGCAGCGCGAACCGGTTTATGCCCAGGCCGACATGGTTCTGGAATCCGCTGACGAGCCCCACGCCGTGCTGCTGGACAAGATCGTTGCCGCGCTGGCCGCCCATGGGATATGCGAGAGCCATGAGTGAGATTGTATCGGTCGGGCTGGGAACGCGGGCCTATGACATCCATGTCGGCGCCGGCATGCTGGCGCGCGCCGGTGCGCTGCTAAAGCCGCTGGCGGGCGCCATTGTACCGGTGGTGACCGATGCCAATGTCGCGGACATTCACCTGCCACAGCTCCAGCAGGTTCTGGCCAAGGCCGGTATCGAAACCCGCGCCATCGTGATGGCGCCGGGCGAAGTCAGCAAAAGCTTTGCCGGACTGGAACGACTGTCGGGCGAACTTCTGGACATGGGCATCGACCGCAAGGGGCTGGTGATCGCACTGGGCGGTGGCGTAATCGGCGATCTCACCGGTTTCGCGGCGGGCGTCCTCAAGCGCGGCGTCGCCTTCGCGCAGATCCCCACCACGCTACTGTCGCAGGTGGATTCGTCGGTCGGCGGCAAAACCGCGATCAACGCCAGGCAAGGCAAGAACCTGATCGGCCTGTTCCACCAGCCGCGTATTGTCATCGCCGACACCGCCCTGTTGTCCACCCTGCCCCGCCGCGAATTGCTGGCCGGCTATGCCGAGGTCGCCAAATATGGCGCGCTGGGCGATGCGAGCTTCTTCGAGTGGCTTGAAGCCAACGCCGCCAAGGCGCTGGCCGGCGATGAAGCGGCGATGGTGAAGGCGGTAGCCCATTCCTGCCAGATGAAGGCCGACATCGTGGCGCGTGATGAACGCGAAACAGGCGACCGTGCCCTGCTCAACCTTGGCCACACCTTTGGTCATGCGCTGGAAGCGGCAACAGGTTTTTCAGACCGGCTGGTGCATGGCGAAGGGGTCGCCATCGGCATGGCGCTGGCGTTCAAGCTGTCGGTCAAGCTGGGTCTTTGTCCCGGGCAGGACGCGCAGCGTTTCACGCGTCATCTGCAGACCGTGGGCCTGCCATCCACCATCGGCGACATTGCGGGCCCACGCGCCAGCGCCGAGGAATTGATCGGCCACATGGCGCATGACAAGAAAGTGGCAGACGGCAAACTGACCTTCATCCTGTTGCGCGGGCTGGGCCAGGCTTTTGTCACGAACGATGTGCCGCTGGATGCGGTAAAATCGGTCCTGACGGACGGCTGAAACACGCTATGATCGGCTTTCATTCCCGGTCCTTGCCATAAATGCTCGCCTTTATCCTCTCCGCGATTGTTGCCGTGCTGGCGACCTGCGCCTTTATCGCTGCACCACAGCCGCAGATCGTCGCTGCGCGTGCCTCCGTCACAGCCATGGCGCGCGGACTGGGCCGCCGCATCCTCGCTTTGTTCGGGATTGACGCCGATCCGGCGGAGAATCCCGAAACCGCTAGGGCCGAAATCCGCAGCTCCATCGCCCTGCACCATCAGGAAGGCAGCGTCGAGCGCGAGCAGCGCAACATGCTGGGCGGGATCCTGGATTTGCGCGAACTGCAGGTGGGCGATGTGATGCGTCACCGCACGGCCATCGAAAGCGTCAATGCCGACCTGTCCCGACGCGATCTGGTGGCAGCGGTTGTTGCTTCCAACCACAGCCGCCTGCCGCTATGGCGCGACGAGCCAGAAAATATCGTCGGCATTCTTTCGGCCAAGCTTCTGGCGCGGGCGCTGGTCGAGCATCGAGGCGACCTGGAACGCATCGACATCGCCGCACTGGTGTCCCCGCCCTGGTTCGTGCCCGACACCACCACGCTGGAAGAACAGCTCGCCGAATTCCGGGAACGCCGCGCCCGTTTCGCCCTGGTGGTGGACGAATATGGCGCACTGCAGGGCCTGGTCACGCTGGAAGACATTCTCGAAGAAGTGTTCGGCGACATTTCCGACAGCAGGCACCAGGAATCACGGCGGGAAATCCGACGCCGCCCCGACGGTTCCTTCCTGGTGGAAGGAAAAGTTCCAGTGCGCGACCTCAACCGCGAACTGGACTGGCGCCTGCCCGAAGATGACGCCACCACCATCGCCGGACTGGTGATCGCGCAGTCGGGCACGATCCCGGACGCCGGGCAGCGCTTCGCCTTCTTCGGATATGTCTTCGAGATCATGCGCCGCCAGCGCAACCAGATCACGGCAATCCGCATCATCCCGCCGCGCCGCGAGGATGGCGCTATGGAGACTTCTGCGCTTCCGACGGCGTGAGCAGCGCCAGCGACAAGGCGTGGACGGTCGCCTTCAACTCCTGTTCCAGCACGGCATGAATGCGGCGCTGGCGCTCGACCCGCGACAGGCCCTCAAACGCCGCCGAGACCAGCCGCACATGGAAATGGGTTTCACCATGGCTGCCATCCTCGCGCGTGGCGCCGGCATGGCCGGCATGCCTGGCGCTTTCGTCCCGTACCTCCAAGACCTGCGGCGCAAAGGCGGCGGTCAGCTTCTGGCGCATGGTATCGGCAACTGTCATGCGCCCTAGTTTGCTTATGGGCGGGGAAAGTCAAGTGATACGTTTTCTTGTTTTTTACCGTTCAAACCCCATAATTGTTCGATGGTTCAATCGCGCACCAATCGCTTCAAAAGCGACATCAGCATCAAGGGTACCAAGGCGAAGAAGCCGGAGCCGGTCACCAAGATGTGCGAAGCGCCCGATTGCGTTGGGCCGGGCAACTGCCGGGTTTCAAAATCACCCAAGAATTTGTCCGAATATGTCTGGCTGTGTCCCAAGCATGCCCGGCTGCACAACGAATCCTGGGACTACTTCAAGGGCATGGACGACAACGACGTCCGGCAGTTTCGCGAGGATGCGCTGACCGGTCACCGTCCCACCTGGCCCCTGGGCAAGCGCGCCGCCAAGGCGCGCATGGGACAAAGTCCTCTGGGCAGCGTGGGTGACAGCCATGCGATGTTTGCAGAGGACGATGACGGCGGCACGCCGCGCCGTCCGGAGCGGCATCTGACACGGCTTCAGGCCATCGCCATGGACACGATGCAACTGCCCCATAACTCCACCTTGATCGAGATCAAGGCGCGGTATAAGGAGCTTGTGAAGCGTTTTCATCCCGACGCGAACGGTGGCGATCGGGGCGCCGAAGAACGGCTGAAGCAGGTCATCAAGGCCTATGGCGTGTTGCGCGCCTCGGGGCTTCTCACCTGAAACGGGCGTCTCGCGCCCGCGTACCATTCACGGCGGCCTTGCCGGATCCAGACATGAGCACTCATACCGAAGCCCTTGATACCGCCTACGCGCCCGACACCGTGGTGGACGCCGCCGAGGTGTTCGGCATCAAGACCAACATGAAGGTGCCCGCCTTCAAGCAGGCGAACGAGCATGTGCCGGAACGCGATCCAGCCTATCGCTTCGACCGCGAAACCACGCTGGCGATCCTGGCGGGCTTTGCCCACAACCGCCGCGTCATGGTCCAGGGCTATCACGGCACCGGCAAGTCCACCCACATCGAACAGGTGGCGGCGCGGCTGAACTGGCCCTGCATCCGCATCAATCTGGATTCCCACATCAGCCGCATCGACCTGATCGGCAAGGACGCCATCGTGCTGAAGGATGGCCAGCAGGTCACCGAATTCCGCGAAGGGTTGTTGCCCTGGGCACTTCAAAGACCCGTGGCTTTGGTGTTCGACGAATATGACGCCGGCCGTCCCGACGTGATGTTCGTCATTCAGCGCGTGCTGGAAGTTCAGGGCCGGTTGACGCTGCTGGACCAGAACAAGGTGATCCACCCGCACCCTGCCTTCCGCCTGTTTTCGACCACCAACACCATCGGCCTGGGCGACACAACCGGCCTGTATCATGGCACCCAGCAGATCAATCAGGGTCAGATGGACCGCTGGAGCATCGTCACCACGCTGAACTACCTGACGCATGAAGCCGAGGAAGAAATCGTGCTGGCGAAGGCCCCCAGCTACGACAGCGCCGAGGGCAAGAAGACGCTCTCCGCCATGGTGCGGCTGGCCGACATGACCCGCAACGCGTTCGTGGCGGGTGATCTGTCGACCGTGATGAGCCCGCGTACCGTCATCACCTGGGCGCAGAATGCCGAAATCTTCGGCGATGTCGGTTTCGCCTTCCGCCTCACCTTCCTCAACAAGTGTGACGAGCTGGAACGCGCCAGCGTGGCGGAATTCTACCAGCGCTGCTTCGGCGAGGAATTGCCGGAAAGCGCCGCCAAAGTCCTGGTGGCGTGAAGCCCGAGTCTCCCGCGGAACCGTTCAAGCGCGCCGTCACCGTGGCGGTGCGAAGCCTTGCAGCCGAGCCGGAACTCGAAGTCAATTTCTCCGCCGAGCCGCCCGCGCTCAAGGGCCTGAAGGCCCGCCTGCCCTCGCCGTCACGCAACCTGTCGGCCCATGACGTGGCGCTGGTGCGCGGCACCGGCGATGCCTATGCGTTGCGTCGGGCCTATCACGACGAAAAAGTAAACACCCAGTTCCGTCCGGCATCGCCCGAAGGCGCCGCGATTTTCGAGGCCGCCGAACAGGCCCGGGTTGAAGCGATCGGCAGCATCGCCATGAAAGGCGTTCAGGCCAACCTGGCAGCGGGCCTGGAACAGCGGCTGCTCAATCGCGGTCTGGGCAAGGCGCGCGGCAAGGACGAAGCGCCGCTGGCCGATGTCCTGGCGCTGATGGTGCGCGAAAAGCTTTCCGGCGAAAAACCGCCGGCCTCGGTCGCCAGCGCGGTGGAATTATGGCGCCCCTTCATCGAGGAGAAGGCCGGCGGCGATCTGGACAAGCTGGCTGGTGCGCTGCGCGACCAGAAGGCCTTCGCCAAGCTCACCCGCACCATGCTCAATCATCTGGCCTTTGGCGATCAGACGGAAAGCGAGTCGTCCGCCGAACAGGACGCCGACGGCGAAAAGCCCGACGGCGAGAATGACGACGGCCAGGACCAGGACGCCCAGCAGGACGGCGAAAGCGCCGCCACCGAATCCGCCGCCGAGGCCGAAGACGGCCAGGAGGTGGAATCCGACATGGCCGCGGAGCAGTCCGAAGACCTGTCGGATGCCACCGAACCGGAAGACGGCGCCAAGCCGCAGCGCCAGGAATCCGCCTTCTCCCGGCAGGACGAGTGGGGCTACAAGATTTTCACTGCCGAATTCGACGAGGAAATCGCCGCGCCAGACCTGTGCGAGCCTGAAGAGCTGGCGCGGCTGCGCGGCTTTCTCGACCAGCAATTGTCCGCGATGCAGAGCGTGGTCTCGCGCCTGGCCAACAAGCTGCAGCGGCTGTTGATGGCGCAGCAGAACCGGCACTGGGAATACGATCTGGAAGAAGGCCTGCTCGATACCTCACGCCTGACCCGCATCGTGATCGATCCGATGTACCCGCTGTCGTTCAAGCGGGAGAAAGACACCACCTTCCGCGACACATGTGTCACGCTGTTGCTCGACAATTCGGGCTCCATGCGCGGACGGCCCATCATGGTGGCGGCGATGTGCGCCGACATTCTGGGCCGCACGCTGGAGCGCGTGGGCGTGAAAACCGAAATCCTGGGCTTCACCACCCGCGCCTGGAAGGGCGGCATGAGCCGCGAGAAGTGGCTGGGCGCCGGCAAGCCGCCACAGCCTGGCCGCCTCAACGACCTGCGCCACATCGTCTACAAGGCGGCAGATGAGCCCTGGCGGCGGGCCAAGCGCAACTTGGGCCTGATGATGCGCGAAGGCCTGCTGAAAGAGAATATCGACGGCGAAGCCCTGACCTGGGCGCACAACCGCATCGTGGCGCGTCCCGAACAGCGCAAAATCTTGATGGTGATCTCCGACGGCGCGCCGGTGGACGATTCCACCCTGTCGGTGAACGCCGGAAACTATCTGGAACATCACCTGCGCCGGGTGATCGAGGAGATCGAGACCCGTTCATCGGTCGAGCTGACTGCCATCGGCATCGGCCATGACGTGACGCGCTATTACCGCAAGGCGGTCACCATCGTGGATGCCGAACAGCTTGGCGGGGCCATGACCGAACAGCTCACCGAACTGTTTGCCGAAGACGCACCAACGGGGCGCCGCAAGCGTTAGTCGATCCCAACAGAGTGCGTGTGGCTTTCTGGCCGCTCGCCCAAGCTCACGGCGTACTTCGGCCCGCGCAGGTCGACCGGACCCGTGCTTACGCTTCGCGTACCACCTCAGTACCCATTCATCCCGCTCAATGGGCGCATGGCAGGCCGCAGCAGATAATACGGCACGAGCAGCAGAATGCTTTCCCCGAAGAACACGATAAAATGCACCAGGGCGGAGTCCGTCCAGGGCACGTCGGCGCCGGCGAACGCAGCCGGATAATAAACCGCGCTGAAGACAAGGCTGGCGGCGAAGGATGCAGCCAGCGGCGCCGTCCACCAGCGCGGACCGCGCGCCGCGTCGAAGAAGATGATGGCGATGAAGTTGGCGAACAGGAACGACGCGCCGAAGGCCAGCATGGTGCGCAGCGACAATAGCGGCGTGCTGTTGATCCAGTTGGTGATCCCGCCGGGATTGAGCAGCACCACCAGCGCCACGATCCCCAGCCCGACGAGAAGCTGGGCAAAGGCATAGGGCGCGCCATAGCGGCGATTGCAGAGATGGATGGCGTACCAGGCCACCGGCAGCACCAGGTCGCTACGCGCCAGCATGGCGTTCTGCACGGCGCGCGGCGCGTCAGGCAGGAACAGCAGCGCATCAGTGAACAGATAGGCCGCGCCCAGCAGCGTGATCAGCAGCAGCACCGGCACGACCAGACGGGCGGCGATCAGAATCGGCCCGGACATTCTGTTGCGCAAATCCTCGGGCGGGCCGCCATAGGCGCGCGTACGCGGCGGCCAAACCGCGTCGTCCTCGTGGCGCAGCCCGGCCGTGACGTCTGCTGTATCCAGCGTCAGGGCGCGGTGCGCGCCGTTTTGGTAATCGTATGCCCTCACAAAAGCCCTCATAAACACCATACAGGCGCACCAGACGTATCAATCTGGCACGCGCAGCATGATTTCAGGGAGAGCCACGCAAATGCGATGCCGCCGCGCGGTTTCCCACGCGGCGGTCAAAAGGCTTAGCGATGAAATTGCCGGTTAGGCGGCCTTGGCGGCGGAGGCCTTCTTGGCGATCGCGCGCTTCAGGCGCAGGGCCTTGGGCGACAGCGTGCTGTCCTTGCACTTCAGGATGAAGGGATCCAGGCCGCCATTGCGGTCCACCGAACGCAGCGCGTTCATGGAAATCTTCAGCTTGTAGCTGTTGCCCAGCAGTTCGCTGGCCAGCGCAATGATCTGCAGGTTCGGGCGGTAGATCCGCTTGGTCTTGTTGTTGGCGTGGCTGACATTGTTGCCAACCAGGAGGCCTTTTCCGGTCAATTCGCAGCGGCGTGCCATGGCGATTCTCTTCAATTCTTTCAGGATTTCCGCAGCTTTCGCCTGGAAAAGAGCCGGGTTCATAAGCAAACCGCCCGCATTGGTCAAGGCGGAACCGGAACAAGGCCTGCCCCGTTGGCCCCAAAAGCACCAATATATCCAGCTATATAGGCTTTCATGCGCCCAAACAGCCTTCTCCCTCCCCTTGCCATCCCCCTCGCCGCGCTGGCCCTTTTGGGCCTCTCCCTGCCCGCCAGCGCCGCCGGCGGCGCCACCAGCCCGAGTCAGCCCGGCTCCCAGCTCCAGGTCGCCATGACGCTCTATGCGGGGGGGATCACGATGGGAAAGGCGGATTTGGACGCCACCATCCGGGGCGGTGACTATCAGGTGGTTTCCAACCTCCAGACCCAGGGCGTGGTGAACGCCTTCTGGCAGTCGGAAATCCAGGCCACCGCATCGGGCAAGCTGGCCGACAGGAACCTGGCGCCCGCTTTGTACGACAGCTTCAACACCCGCCAGTCCACCGGCAAGCGGCAACAGGTTTCCCTGACCTATGAGGGCGAAAATGCGCCGCGCCTTTATGCCAATCCGGTCTATCCCAAGACAGAATTTGAAGTGAAACCGCAGGACGCCAAGGGCACGCTGGATCCGTTGAGTGCCATCACGCTGATCGCCAGCGGCGTTGCAGCCAGGGACGGCAATCCCTGCGCCGCCACGCTCCCGGTGTTTGATGGCCGCCGCCGCTACAATCTTGAACTGCGCAAGGTCCGCGATGTTGACATCAAGATGGACAACGGCCTTTACCAGGGCAAAGCCGTGCAGTGCGAAGCGCGCTATCGCCCCATCGCCGGCTTTCGCCAGAAGCTGCTGAGCGGCAGCGATTTTCCCGTGGTTCGCGCCTGGATCGCTAGCTTCCCATCCTCGGTGGCGGGGCGCGACTATACCGTGCCGCTGCGGGTCTGGGCCAAGACCAAATATGGCGTGATCGCCGTCCTGGCGACCTCCCTGAAGGTCGACGGCCAGCACCCCAGAGGCGTCCGCTCGTCCTCGTAAATGCCGGGATGTCCGCGGGTTTTTTAATCCGGGTACGGAATGGAGTCGCGCGGCCCAGACAAAGGCCCATGGTTCGAGTCGGCCACTAGATGTGGTGTTTTAACGGTGTTCGGAATCTGCTAAATGTATGAGAACAAAGGCAGATATTGAATTGGTTAGTGATTCGATCTATGTTCGGACCAGTTTTGTTCTAATTCTTAACCCGCAATCCACAAGAGCCCTTCCGCGCTGGTATCCGCCCTCGCATTGCCCGACACAGGGGATCCCCGCGCGCGATCCAGCGCGTCAACCAGGCGATCCTTTTGCTTGCGAAAGGCACGGGCAGACACGATTTAACATCCCATGCACACCACCGGCACTGGCCGCACGCAGGTTCCCAAAGTTACCGCGGTCCTGGGGCCGACCAACACCGGCAAGACCTTTTTCGCCATCGAACGCATGCTGGCGCACAAGTCCGGCATGATCGGATTGCCGCTGCGCCTTCTGGCGCGCGAAGTGTACGACCGCATCGTGAAGCTGCGCGGACCGAACGAAGTCGCGCTGATCACCGGCGAAGAAAAGATCGTTCCGAAGAATCCGCGGTTCTATGTCTGCACCGTCGAGGCCATGCCGCTGGACATTCCGGTCGCCTGCCTTGTGATTGACGAAATCCAGCTCTGCGCCGATCCCGAACGCGGCCATGTCTTCACCGACCGGCTGCTGCATGCCCGCGGCGACGAAGAGACGGTGCTGCTGGGTAGCGACACGATGCGCGGCATTATCCAGCGGTTTATTCCCAAGGCCTGGTTCATCAGCCGCGCCCGCTTTTCCGACCTGACCTATACCGGCGCGAAGAAGCTGACCCGCCTGCCCCGCCGTTCGGCGGTGGTCGGTTTTTCCGCGCAGGATGTCTACGGCATCGCCGAAGTGATCCGTCGCCAGCGCGGCGGCGCGGCGGTTGTGCTGGGCGCGCTCAGTCCGCGCACCCGCAATGCCCAGGTCGATCTGTATCAGTCGGGCGATGTCGACTTCCTGGTGGCGACCGACGCCATCGGCATGGGCCTGAACATGGATGTCGATCATGTCGCTTTCGCCGCCCGCGAGAAGTTCGACGGGGCGCGCATGCGCCCCCTGCGTCCCGACGAGATCGGCCAGATCGCCGGGCGTGCCGGGCGTTACATGAATGACGGCACCTTCGGCGCGACAGCCGACTGCGAAGCGTTCGAGGACGAGCTGGTGCAGCGGGTAGAAGGCCATCGCTACGATCCCGTGCGCGTGCTGCAATGGCGCAATGCGCATCTCGACTTCCGCAGCCTGGCCAGCCTGAATGACAGCCTGGATGCGCCCCCGCCTGAACGTGGCCTGACCCGCGCGCGCCCCGCCAGCGATGCGGTGGCGCTGCGCATCCTGTCGGACGATGACGAGATCAAGGCTGTTGCCACCTCGCGCGAAATGGTCGGGCGCCTGTGGGATGTCTGCCAGTTGCCGGATTTCCGCAAACTCTCGACCGACGAACATGTGAAGCTGGTGAAGAACATCTTCCTGTTTCTCAGCCGTGATGGCGCAATCGCGGATGACTGGCTGGCGCGTCAGATCGCGCGCTCCGACATTGTCGAAGGCGATGTCGCCACGCTTTCGGGGCGGCTGGCGCAGATCCGCACCTATACCTATGCCGCGCATCGACAGGGATGGACCCGTGATGGCGCGCACTGGCAGGGCATCACCCGCGCGGTGGAAGACCGCTTGTCGGATGCGCTGCATGAACAGCTGACCCAGCGCTTCATCGACCGGCGCACCTCTGTGCTGATGAAGCATCTGCGCGATGACGAGTTCGGCAGCCTGGCGCTGGATGAAGCCGGTGGCGTGTCCATCAGCGGAGAAGCCATCGGACGCCTGGACGGTTTTCGCTTCGTGCCAGATCCCCGCGCGGTTGGCCTGCAAGGCCGCACACTGCGCGCCGCCGCCCTCAAAGGCCTGGAAAGCGAAATCGCCGCCCGCAGTCATGCGCTGGTTGCCGCCGAAGACAGCGCCATCACCTTGAGCGAACACGGCAAGCTGTGGTGGGACGGCGCCATCGTCGCCAGGCTGGTGGCGGGATCGTCACCCTTGCAGCCCGGCATCCAGATGCAGGCAGACGACCATGTGCGCACCGAAGCCTTGTAGGCGCGGCTGGAAAACTGGATCGCCGCGCGCATCGCCGCGCGTCTTGGCCCACTGCTCGCCCTGCGCGACGCCACGCAGGCGCGTACCGGCACGGACAGCGCCCTGCCCGGCGACGCGCGCGGCATCGCCCATCAGCTCGCGGAGAACTTCGCCAGCCTTGATGGCGCCAGGCTCACGCTTCCCGAAAAGCTCGGTCCGCTGCTCCGCGCGCTGCGCCCATATGGCGTGTGGGTGGGACGGCGCACGGTCTATCTGCCCAAGTTGCTGCGGCCCGATGCGGCGGCGCTTCTCACGCTGCTGTGGGGCGTGTGGACCCGGAAAGAGCCGCCACCGCCGCCGCCCGCGCCCGGCCTTACCTCGTTCGCGGTCGACAAGGGAACCGACACGTCATCCCTGCATGCGGCAGGCTTTGCGGTGCTGGGCGGCCGCGCCATCCGCTTCGACATGCTGGAGCGGCTGGAGGATGAACTGGAAGCGGCGCTGTCGTCAGGCACCGATGCCGAAACGCTGCTCACCAAACTTGTCTCACTGCTTGGTGCCAGCAAGGATGAAGCCCGCGCGGTCATCGCCGCACTTGGCTGGCGTGAAGTCGCCGTCGCCGACGCCAAGCCGGTCTGGCGCCGCGCGCGCGAGAAGCCGCGCCGTCCTGACAAGGCCAAGCCGAAGAAAGTTGAACCGCCGCCCGATCCGCATTCGCCGTTCGCCGGCCTTGCGGCGTTAAAGGCGCGATGAGCCGTCTGGACAAATGGCTATTCCATGCTCGCTTCCACCGCACCCGCACGGTGGCGCAGGAAGCAGTCACTGGCGGGCGCGTGCGCCTGAACGGCCAGCGGGTGGCCAAGCCCGGCCATGTGGTGCGGCCCGGCGATATTCTGACCCTGGGCAAGGGTGCCGATGTGCTGGTGGTGCGGGTGCTGGCGCTGGCCGAGCGGCGCGGGTCTGCCAGCGAGGCACGGCAGCTTTACGAAATAGCCGAATAGCGTCATCTAGTTGAGAACGATTATCACATTACTGCGCCATTGAAGGGTCTTGCTTGCAGGGGCGACGCGCCGTAAGCACAGCCCCGATTTGCCCAAGGACGCGCCTGCCTATGACCTATGTCGTCACCGAAGCCTGCATCAAGTGCAAGTTCATGGACTGCGTCGAGGTCTGCCCGGTGGACTGCTTCTATGAGGGCGAGAACATGCTGGTCATCAACCCCGATGAATGCATCGATTGCGGGGTTTGCGAGCCGGAATGCCCGCCGGAAGCCATCAAGGCCGACACCGAATCCGGCCTGGAAAAGTGGCTGTCGGTGAACGCGGAGTATTCCCGCTCCTGGCCCAATATCGCCCAGAAGGGCGAGGCTCCGGCTGACGCCAAGGAGATGCAGGGTGTCGAGAACAAGTTCGAGAAGTTCTTCAGCCCCAATCCGGGCACAGGTTCCTGACACTACGTCATTTTAGCGCGCTCGCAGGGCTGTGTTCCGCACACAGAGCAACCGACACAAACGGTTGAATTTGCGGCCCTTTCCGGGTTCCAATTCAATAAACATCGCCAAATCAATGGGATGGGATGGTTTTTCCTTCCATTTTCTCATCTTTTCTGATAGGGTCTTCTTCGTTCAGAGAACCTGACGACACGTGTCCGCCGGCGCCCCACCGGAGGATCACCCCATGTTTTGTGCGCACAGGAAACACAATGACCGCCCTCAAGACTGCCCCTGCCAAGACCGCTGCGGCCCCGGCCAAGAAGGTCCCGGCCAATTCCAACAAGAAGCACGAGTTCAAGACCAACGATCACGTCGTCTATCCCACCCATGGCGTCGGCAAGGTGTCCGGCATCGAGGAGAAGGAAGTGGCGGGCGTGCGGCTCGAGCTCTTCATCATCGAGTTCGAAAAGGACAAGATGACCCTGCGCGTCCCCACCCAGAAGGCCAAGACCGTCGGCATGCGCAAGCTGTCTTCGCCCGAAGTCGTGGCCGGCGCCCTCAACACCCTCAAGGGCCGCGCCCGCATCAAGCGTACCATGTGGTCGCGCCGCGCCCAGGAATACGAAGCCAAGATCGACTCCGGTGACCTGGTGTCCATCGCCGAAGTGGTGCGCGATCTGCATCGCGCCGGCGGCCAGCCGGAGCAGTCCTATTCCGAGCGTCAGTTGTACGAAAAGGCCCTGGCCCGCATGGCCCGCGAAGTCGCCGCCGTCGAAAAGACCGACGAGCCGACTGCGGTCAAGCGTGTCGAAGGCATGCTGACCAAGAAGGCGGCCTGATCCGCTTCAGTCACAAAGAATAGCGATCCCTCTATCGCGAACAGGAAAGGCCCGGTCGAAAGACCGGGCTTTTTCTTTGCCTTAGTTCAGCAATTCGATCTGCGACGGATTTGAAAGCGCGATCTCCGGCCGTCCGCGCGAGGTTTGCACGGTGCCCCGAATGCGCACCTGGCGCGCGATCAGCGATTGCAGGTCATAACCGCGAAACGCACGGCGGTCCTGCGGTGCGATCACTGCGGAAAAGCCGCGCTGCCAGTCATTGCCGAAATCGACAGAGATGCGCCCATCCTTGGTGGCGACATTGGTCACCCAGCCTTCGACAACCTGAAAGCTGCCGGTAGCGGCGCTGCCCATCGCCTGCGGGCTGCGGGGCGCGTAACTGGTGATGGCCCAGACGCCGGCACGCTTGGCACGGGCCCGGCCTTCGGCCTCATACAGTTCGGGTGAGCACTCCTCACGGTCCGGCGAAATCGCGACCCGCGCCAGTCCCTGTTCCAACAGCGCGACCTGCAGCCAGCTCTGGTTGAAGCCATGCGCCCGCACCCGGTCATAGCGGTCCTGCTTTGGCGGCGTGGCGGTGAAGGTCACCGGCCCCTGCTTGGCAAGATTGCTCAGCACAGACAGCGCGCGTTCCGACAGATAGCGCGGCCCACCTTCGGCTTCGGGCTGCGGCAGGCGGATGCCTTCCAGCAGCACGGCGCGGCCATCGCTAAGGATCAATGCGCCATTGCGCTCCACGCGTATCACGCGCGCCTTGGAAATTTCGGGGCGTCCGGCGCAATCGGGAATGAAGCGCTGGGCAAAGGCCGTATTGGCGTCCAGCGGCAGGCACATTGCTGCCAAAATCGGTAAATAGACCCCACGCATATGTCCATTGGTGGTAAAACCAATGTTGCGGTCAAGCGTTGGAGTAGTTCTCCGTCGATCCAATGTATTCAAAGGTTAATATGCTTTTCGCCGACCCGATTGTTCTGCCGACCACGCTGCCCTCCGCCGCCGATTTCCCGACGATGGTAAAAGCCGCTTTGCCCGCGCTGACCGTGATGATGGTGCAGGGTGCGCGCGATTTCCTGTTCGCGATTCTGATCCTGGCCGCAGGCTGGATGCTGTCGCGTTGGGTGGGCCGCTGGACTGGCAATCTCATCGAGAACAGCCGGTACATCGACGACACATTGAAGCCTCTGATGACCGGCTTCGTCAGCTATTTCATCATGGCACTGACCATCGTGGCGGTGCTGGGCCAGTTCGGTGTGCAAACCACTTCGCTGATCGCGATATTGGGCGCCGCCGGTCTGGCAATCGGCCTGGCATTGCAGGGCACGTTGTCGAATGTCGCCTCCGGCGTGATGTTGCTGATCCTGCGCCCGTTCCGGGTGCGCGAGCGCATCAAGGTGGCCGACGCCACCGGGCCGGTGCGTGAAATCGGCCTTTTCCGCACAACTATTCTCACCGATGACGGCATCTACGTTTCGATACCCAATGCCACCATTTTCACGGGTCCCATTCACAACATGTCGCGTGAGGGACGGCGGCGGGTAAACTTCACGGTGGAGATCGACCGCAACGAAAATCTCGACACCGTGATGAAAGCCATCCGCGAGGCGCTGGCTGACGAACCGCGCGTCCTGAAACATCCCGCCTGCACGGTGGAAGTCGACGCACTGGGGGCGCTGTCCACCACGCTGGTGGTGCAGGTGTGGATCGAGAACCGGGGGTTCGGCGAAACCCAGTCCGAGATCAAGAAACGCGTGCGCGAGGGGCTGCAGAAGGCCGACATCAGCGCCCCAGTGCCAGTGGCAGCGCCTGCCGTGGCGCCCTGGGCACCGGCCGAGGACAAGCCCGAACACGATGGCGAACGCCCGGACAGAAAACCCAATTAGGCTTTGGCTTTCAGGTTGACGCCCGGCGGCGGCAATGCGTCATCGGGCACGAAGAAATCCGGCAGAAGATCCTTGGACGGATCGGCGCGGTAGCGGTCGAAATCCGTCACGCCCTGCTGGCTGAGGAATGTGTCGTCGATCAGGAAATTGCCGCTGAAGCTTTTGGGCTGCTGGAACAGGTGCCAGGCGGCGTCGGCAACGATCTCAGGCGTCCTGCAATGGGCCATGCCGTCTTCGCCCCCGACCACATTGCGGATGGCGGCGGTGGCGATGGCAGTGCGCGGCCACAGCGCGTTGAAGGCGATCTGGCCTTTGAACTCCTCGGCCATGCCCAGCACGCACAGGCTCATGCCATACTTGGCCATGGTGTAGGCCGGGTGCGGCGCGAACCATTTGGCTTTCATGTCCAGCGGCGGCGACAGCATCAGCACATGCGGATTGGCGGCGCGCTTGAGATGCGGAATGCAGGCCTTGGACACCAGGAACGTGCCGCGCGCATTGACCTGGTGCATCAGGTCGAAGCGCTTCATCTCGGTGGCCTCGGTGCCGGTCAGCGAAATGGCGCTGGCATTGTTGACGCAGATGTCGATGCCGCCGAACTGCCTGACGGCCGCGTCCACCGCCGCAAGCACGTCCTCCTCGCTGCGGATGTCGCAGGCCACCGCCAGCGCCTTGCCGCCCGCCTGCTCGATCTCCCTAGCGGCGCTGTAAATGGTTCCCGGCAGTTTCGGGTTCGCCTCGGTTGTCTTGGCGGCGATGACGATATTGGCCCCATCTTCTGCGGCCCGCAGCGCGATGGCCAAGCCGATGCCCCGGCTGCCGCCGGTAATGAACAGGGTTTTGCCCGCCAGCGCCACGAATCCCTCCTCTGGTTAAGGCCATTATGGCGCAAACGGGCCCAGATTCCCTCGACATCCTGTCAGGGTGCGCTTATCTAGCCGCCATGATCGACGTCCAGACCAAAATCGCCCCCGCCGATGCCGCCGGGATCTCCGAAGCCGCCCGTATCCTCAAGGATGGCGGCCTTGTCGCCTTCCCGACCGAGACGGTCTACGGCCTGGGCGCCGACGCCACCAATGGCGAAGCCGTGGCCGCGATTTTCGCCGCCAAGGGCCGTCCGCTGTTCAATCCCCTGATCGTGCATGTCGCAGACATGGAAGACGCGCTTCGCCATGTCGAGATGTCGCCCCGCGCCCGCGCGCTGGCGGAAAAATTCTGGCCCGGCGCGCTGACGCTGGTGCTGCCGCGCCGCAAGAATTCGCCGCTGTCGCTGCTGGTCAGCGCGGGTCTGGACAGCGTGGCGTTGCGCGCGCCGTCGCATCCCGCCGCCATCGCGCTCTTGAAGGAAACCGGCCGCCCCGTCGCCGGCCCCTCGGCCAACCGTTCCGGCCAGGTCACCGCCACCACCGCCACCCATGTCGCCGACAGCCTCAGCGGCAAGGTCGATTTCATTCTCGACGCGGGCAGCGCCACGCTGGGCATCGAATCTACCGTCGTCGGGTTTGACGGCGACCGCCCGCTGCTGCTGCGCCCCGGCGCGATTCCGCGCGGCGACATCGAAGACATGATCGGCCCGCTGGGCGCGCCCGGCAGCCTGATCCGGTCGCCCGGCCAGCTTGCCAGCCACTACGCGCCGCGCGCGGCGCTGCGCCTGAATGCGGGCGAGATCGAATCCGGCGAAGTGCTGCTGGGCTTTGGCGACGCGCCGGGCGCCAAGCTGAACCTTTCGCCGCGCGGCGACCTGAAGGAAGCCGCCGCGAACCTGTTCGCCATGCTGCGCGAACTGGACAAGAGCGCCAGCCACATTGCCGTGTCGCCCATTCCGGACACGGGCATCGGCGAAGCGATTAACGACCGCCTGCAGCGGGCGGCCGCGCCCAGATGACCGTGCCACAAGCTGTCCTGGACCGCATGAAAGACGCGGTCGGGGCCAAAGGCTTCAGCACGGATCAGAACGACATCGCGCCCTATCTGGAAGAATGGCGCAGCAAGTATGCCGGTCACACACCGCTGCTTTTAAAACCGGCAATGGCAGCCGAAGTTTCCGCCATCCTGCGCATCGCTCATGAAACCGGCACGCCGGTGGTGACCCAGGGCGGCAATACCGGGCTTGTCGGCGGCCAGATTCCGCATGGAGAAATCCTGCTCTCCACCCGCCGCCTCACACAAATGGCGCCGGTCGATGAAAGCGGGATGACGGTGACGGTGGAAGCCGGCGTCACGCTGGCCCAGGTGCAGGCGGCTGCCGACGACAGGAATCTCCTGTTTCCCCTCAGCCTTGCGTCGGAAGGCAGCTGCACTATCGGCGGCAACATCGCCACCAATGCGGGCGGCACCCATGTGCTGCGCTATGGCATGACCCGCGCGCTGGTGCTGGGCCTGCAGGCGGTGCTGCCGAACGGTAGCGTGCTGGACATGTTGCGCGCCCTGCACAAGGACAATACCGGCTACGACATGAAACAGATGCTGATCGGCTCGGAAGGCACGCTGGGCGTGATCACCGCCGCCACCCTGCGGCTGTTTCCCAAACCCGAAGTATCGGTCACCGCCATGGTTGCCGTGCCCACGCCCGCCGCCGCGCTGGCGCTGATGGGCGCGATGCAGGCGCGCACCGGCGGCATGCTGTCGGCCTTCGAACTGCTGCCGCGCATCGCGCTGGATCTCGTCATCCGGCATGTCGAAGGCACTCGCGATCCGCTGGCCGCGCCCTCGCCCTGGTATGTGCTGCTGGAAGCCACCAGCGGCGCGGCCACCGATCTGGCCGCCAGTGTCGAAACCACGCTGGCAAAAGCGATCGGCGACGGCATCGCCACCGACGCCGTGGTGGCGGCCAGCCAGGCCCAGAGCGCTGCGCTGTGGAAGCTGCGTGAAGGGGTTTCCGAAAGCCAGAAGCGCGAAGGCGCCTCGATCAAGCATGACATATCGGTGCCAGTGGCCATGATCCCGGATTTCATCATCCGCGCCACACCCGCCGTGCTGGCGATTGTGCCCGGCGCGCGGCCCGTCAGCTTCGGCCACCTGGGCGACGGCAACCTGCATTTCAACTTCAGCGCACCCGCAGGCGGCGATGGCGAGGAATTCCTCGCCCGCTGGGACGAGGTGCAGCAATGCGTGCATGATATCGTGCAGACGTTCGGCGGATCGATCAGCGCCGAACATGGCATCGGCACCATGAAGGTCGCGGCCCTGCCCCG
The DNA here is from genome assembly GCA_903837555.1 of uncultured Alphaproteobacteria bacterium. Taxonomy (GTDB): domain Bacteria; phylum Pseudomonadota; class Alphaproteobacteria; order Micropepsales; family Micropepsaceae; genus Rhizomicrobium. The sequence continues at coordinate 50,898 of CAILUV010000074.1, read as the reverse complement.
TTACAAGTCCCATGCCGAGCTGGACGCGCTCCGGGCGATCAAGGCCGCGTTCGACCCCAAAAACATCCTCAACCCCGGCAAGCTGGTGCCGCCGGTGCTGCGGCTGTAATCCTAGTCCACCGCCAGTACGGCCACGCCCATGGCGGGCATCTGCACCACCAGCTTTCCGTCCACGATCAAACCCGTGAAGGGCTTGGGCGCAAGCGCTGACGGCTTGTCGAAGCTGTTGTGCGCATCCATGCGGTCGGACACCAGTATCTGCCCGCGCGCGGCCTTGCCCGCCACATTGGTGCGCACGGTCACGGCCCGCTTGGGATCGGTGTTGACGATGGCTAGGTACAGCTTGCCGTCCTTGCCCCGCGCCGCCGAGACATCGATCAGCGGCAGCGCGATGCTGCCGAAGCGATACTGGGCCTTGGAAACCTCAGCCGGATAAGGCGTCGCTTCCATGAAAGGCCGGTACATGTCGAAGGCATGATAGGTCGGCGTGAGGATCATCTTTTCCTTGTCGGTGAGGATGATCGCCTGCAGCACATTTATCATCTGGGCGATGTTCGCCATCTTTATCCGGTCGGTATACCGGTGAAAGATGTTGAAGCTCAGCGCCGCAACCTGCGCGTCGCGCAGCGTGTTCTGCTGATACAGGAAACCGGGCGTTGATCCCTTTTCTTGCTGGTACCAGGTGCCCCATTCATCGACATAGAGTGCCGTCTGCTTCTTGGGATCGTGGCGATCCATGATCGCGATCACGTCTTTCAGCTGGCGGTCCAGGTCCAGCGTGTAATGAAGCTGCTTGGCCCAACCCTCCTCCGTGAAGCCCGTCGCCACATCCTTGGGGCCAAGGTCCGGCGGCATGGCGTAATAGTGATAGCTCAGCGCCTCCATATGGCCGCCAAAAGTAGGCCCGCCATTCTTCATCATCTCTTCGGTGAAGGCCTTGTAGTCGTGCCACTTGTCGAGATTGCCGCTGGCGCCGCTGGCCACCTTGATCATGCCCATTTCGCGCGGCGCGTTGACGAAGGCCGTGTAGCGCGCGTTTTCCGCCGCCGCCGTTTCAGGCCGCATGTTGCCACCGCAGCCCCAGGTTTCGTTGCCGAGGCCCCAGTATTTCAGCTTCCAGGGTTTGTCGCGGCCGTTCTTGCGCCGCTCGTTCGCCAGCGTCGCGTTCTCGGCCGAGGTGATGTACTCGACCCACTGCCCCATCTCATAAGGCGTAAGCGAGCCAATGTTGCCGGAGACATAGGCCTCCGCGCCGACCAGCTCAGCGAAATCCATGAACTCGTGCGTGCCGAAGGCATTGTTGTCGGTAACGCCGCCCCAATGGACGTTGATGCGGGTCGGGCGCTGGGCGCGCGGCCCGATGCCGTCGCGCCAGTCATAAAGATCGGCAAAACAGCCGCCGGGCCAGCGGATCACCGGCACCTCCAGCCGCTTCAGGGCATTGACCACATCGGTGCGATAGCCCCGGATGTTGGGGATTTTGCTGTCCGTCCCGACCCAGATTCCTTCATAGATGCCGCGCCCCAGATGCTCGGCGAAGTGACCGTATATCTGCCGCGCGATGGGCGCGCCGGGTTTGGAAAGATCGACCGTGACATCCACGCTGGCTTGCGAGGGCGCAGCGTTCTGGGCGATGGCGGCGCCTGCCGCTATCAGGCCCGTAACAAGCATTGCGGTTGCGAGCTTTTTCATCGTCTTCTCCCCGTCTGCATCCGGTCTTTTCGCAGAACATACGGCTGCGCTGGGGGCCTGACAACGGCGCGCGGGGGCGGTGAGTAATTGTCAGAGAGCCATCCCAGCATTGGCCGCTGCCGCATTGAACTTGCTTTGGCAATCGCGCAACCTGCGCCGAAAAGACAGACAGCGGGGAAGACATGCCAGGAATGCAATGGAACCGGCGCAGCCTGCTCAGTGGGCTGGGCGCTATCGGTGCAGGCTCGTTCTGGATGCCGCCGACGGCCGACGCGCTGGGCCTGCCCACCGACAAGATCAAGGCGGTCCATTATTTCCGCAACGCCGGAGACAGCGCCGGTCGCGGCGGCCAGCCCATGGTCAACCAGTCCACCAATGTGGTGATCATCGAAACCGAATCCGGCCTGCGCGGAATCGGCGAGGGCGGCGAGCCGCGCACGATGGAAGAGTGCGCCGCGATGATGATCGGGCTGGATCCGTTCCGCATCGACATGCACTGGCAACGCATGATGCGCGGCATGCATTACACCGCCGGGCGCGAAAAGCTGCACTCGCTGGGCGGGCTTGACATGGCGCTATGGGATCTCAAGGGCAAGGCATTGGGCGTGCCGGTCTATCAACTGCTCAGCGGCAAGTCGCGCGAGTATATCGAATGCTATTCCACCGCCTTCCCCTGGCCCAAGGGCCAGACGATAGAACAGGTGGCGCGCGCCTGCCGTGAGGCAGGCTTTCGCGTTTACCGCCATGCCACCGACATCGGCGGTGGGCCGGTGGTGGATCGGTTCGCCCTGGTACGGCGAATGTATAACGATTGCCTCGCGCTTCAGAAGGGGGCTGGCGATGGCGGCTGGGCGCTGGATTTCCACACCCAGTTCGATCCCGCCGACGCCATACGCCTTTGCACCATGATCGAGGCGGCGGACCTGCACCCCTATTTCATAGAAGATCTGATCCGCAGCGAAAATACGAACACCTATGAAACCGTGCGCCAGCGTACCCGCCTACCGATCGCCATGGGCGAGCAGCTTGGCTACAAATGGGACATTGCCCCGCTGATCCAGAAGCAACTGATCGACTATGTGCGCACTTCGCTGCCCAATGTGGGCGGCATCAGCGAATACATGAAGATCATCGGCATGGCCGAAACCCACTATGTCGGGATGATCCCGCATTTCACCAGCCCGATCGCGGAAGCCGCAATGGTGCATTGCCTTATCGCCTGCTCGGTGCCGGCGCTGATGGAAATTCTGGGCGACGGCAGCCGCAGCTGGCCCTATCTGACCCGCGCCTATGACTTCAAGAACGGCAAGATGTGGCCCAATCAGCGTCCCGGCCTTGGTGTCGAGGTGGATGTGAGCAAGCTGACCAAGGTCGGCGAATACAATAGCTACCGGGCGGGCATGCCGCTCAACACCCGGCCAGACGGCTCATACACCCAGTGGTAGCGATGACGAGGAGCACGATTGGCATGATGCACAGGAGCCTTCTGGCATTCACCTTCCTGGCGGTCGGCGTCGTCGCGGCGCAATCCCAGGTTCAGACCCATCTGCCCGACGCCGTCGCGGGCGCACGGCCCGTCACCATCGAGCGCATCAAGGTTCACGGCCCGGCGCTGAAAGGCAATCTGGAACGCAATGCAGAAGACCGCGACGTACTGGTCATTCTGCCACCCGGTTACGGCTTCAACCCGGCCAGACGGTATCCCGTGGTGTATGCCCTGCACGGCTATTTCATAGGCGCGGAACAATGGAGCAAGGAAATCCATGTGCCGCGAACGGTGGAAGGCGCTTTCGCCAAGGGCGCGGCCGAGATGATCGTGGTGATGCCCGATTCCAAGACCATCCATAACGGCTCGATGTATTCGAGTTCGGTAACCACCGGGGATTTCGAAACCTTCATCGCCCGCGACTTGGTCGCCGCGATCGATACCCGCTATCGCACCATTGCGCAGCGCGAAAGCCGCGGACTGGCGGGCCATTCCATGGGCGGCTATGGCGCCACCCGCATCGGCATGAAACATGCCGATGTCTTTGGCAGCCTTTACATCATGAGCCCGTGCTGCCTGGCGCCGCGCCCCATGCCGCGGGCAGAAGACGAAGCGGCCCTCGCATCCCTGAAATCCCTGGAAGAGGCGGCGAAACTGCCCTTCCCGCAGCGCGCCCAACTGGCTTCCGCTTCGGCCTGGTCGCCCAACCCGGCCAAGCCGCCGCTTTATCTCGATCTGCCGTATGGCGCTGGCCAGCAGGATGTTCGGGCGCGCTGGGCTGCCAATGCTCCCCTCGCCTTTCTGGATCAGTATGTCGGCAATCTGCGCCGCTATCGCGGGATCGCGCTGGACGTCGGCGATCAGGACGGATTGAAAGCCGACACCCAGAAGTTGCACGAAGCACTAAACCGCTATGGCATTGCCAACAGCTTCGAAATCTATCCGGGCACCCATGTCAGCCATATTGCCTTGCGCTTCCAGGATCATGTGCTGCCCTTTTTCAGCAGAACCCTGACGGGCGAGAAACGCTGACTAGGGCAGCAGGGTACTGCATGGCAGCCAGCGCAGATTTGGATATGGCGCAAAGTAGGGATCGGACAGATGCTGGGGTCCTAACTGGCTGAAGGAAACGGTTTGTTCAACCGAACTGATCTTGATGCGGCACGGGATATTGTCGGCGCGGTGCTACCGCCAACGGCTCAGATCCACTGGCCGCTTCTGTCGCGGCGCATAGGCGCAGAGCTTTTCGTCAAGCACGAGAATCATAACCCGACGGGTTCGTTCAAAGTTCGCGGCGGGCTGACCTATTTCGATCGGCTGGTGCGCGAGCGGCCGCAGGTCAAACGACTGGTATCTGCCACACGCGGCAATCACGGCCAAAGCCTGGCCTTCGCATCCGTCATTCACGGTGTTCCGGTGCGCATATTCGTGCCCCATGGCAACAGCAGTGAAAAGAATGCCGCGATGCGGGCTTATGGCGCAGAACTTGTGGAAGACGGCACAGATTTCGAAAACGCTCGCCAGGCGGCGATGCGCAATGCATTCGAATCCGGCGTCGAGATGGTGCCGTCCTTTCACCGCGACCTGGTTGTCGGGGTGGCTACCTATGCACTGGAGCTTTTCATCAGCGTCGAAAAGATCGACACGCTTTATGTGCCCATCGGGCTGGGGTCGGGCATCGTGGGTTGCATCATGGCCCGCGACCTGCTGGGACTCAAAACCGAGATAGTCGGTGTTCAGGCCAGCGGCGCACCGTCTTACGCGCTGTCCTTCGTACAGGGACGTGTGGTCGAGACGAATGGCGCCAACACTATCGCCGATGGGATCGCCACACGCTCGCCCGATGCCGAAGCCGTGCAGATCATAAATAGACGCGCGGCGCGCATCGTGCAGGTCAGCGAAGAGGAAATCACCGAAGCTATACGGGCTTACTGGACCGATACCCACAACCTGGCAGAAGGCGGCGCAGCGGCTGCGTTGGCCGGCGCCATACAGGAACGGTCAAAGCTGGCGGGAAAGCGCGCCGCCGTGATCCTGTCGGGCGGTAATATCGATCTGGCATTGTTCCGAAAAAGTATGACGGACTAAAACGGTATCAGCCTTCGTCCAGCATCCCGTCGTCCGGCGCGTGAACCTTCAGGCCCTTTGCCAGAAGCGCTTCCCAGATTTCCTCCGGCGTGTCGGCGAAGCTGAAAAGCGCAAGGTCCTGCGGCGAGATCACGCCCTCGTCCGCCAGCCGGTCGAAATTGATGATGCCGCGCCAGTATTCGCTGTCAAACAGCACCACGGGCGCACGCTCGGCCTTCCCGGTCTGCTGCAGGGTGAGGATTTCAAACAGCTCATCCAGCGTGCCAAATCCGCCCGGAAACGCCACCAGACCGTTGGCCCGCATCGCCAGATGCATCTTGCGCATGGCGAAATAGTGAAACTGGAACGACAGTTCGGGCGTGATGTAGGCGTTTGGCTTCTGTTCGTGCGGCAGCGTGATGTTGAATCCGATGCTGGGCGCATTGACATCGTGGGCGCCGCGGTTGGCGGCCTCCATCAGCCCCGGCCCGCCGCCGGTGGCGATGACGTTATCGCGCCAGCGGTTGCGGGGCGCGAACGCGCCCCCGCGCAGCGACGCGATGCGGCCGAAATTCCGGGCCGCGTCATACCAGCCGAGCTGGCGCTTGATCCGCTCCGGCGACATCCCGGCGGGCGGGGTTTGCGCCAGTTCCGGCGACAGGCAGCGCGCCCCACCGAACACGATGATGGTCGACCGGATACCCCAGTCCCGCAGCAGCAAATCCGCCTTGGAATATTCCAGCGCGAAACGGATCGTGCGCATTTCGGGGCGCAGCAGGAATTCGGTATCATAGACCGGCAGGATGCCGCTGCGCGACGGCGGGCGCCCCGGCTGCAGGTGATCCTCGTCCATTTTTTCAGGTTCCATGGCGCATCCCGCTCCCGCTGCCTATCCGCCTCGGCGCTGCGCCTAGCGGATGATTTCCGCTTCGGTCTTGCGGCCATCGACATAGATGGTCACGCGCTCGCGCGGCGGCGGGAAGGACGCCAGCGCCATCAACAGCGCCACGACCCAGCCCACGATGGTCCAGCCCAGGAAGAAGTTGACGACCGCCACGCCCCGCGCCGCCGGGGTACGCCGGATCAGCGCGATCAGCGTCGGCAGCCAGTACATTACGAAAAGGACAGCCAAAATCTTCAGCACCGCGGCAACCTCACAAGCCAGCGCCTAATATAGGGATGATTGCGCCCGTTGCCAGTGTCACGCCGCCTGGGACAGCGAGGGCTTGTCCGCCGGGGCGCTGTCGGCCCGGGCGTTGGACTGGGCGCTGACCTTGGCGGTGATCATGGTGGCGACATACGGCAGGCTTTGCACCCCCAGCATCACCATCCACATGGTCACAGCGGGATCCTGGAAGCCCCGGTCGAACGCCATGGAAATCATCGCCATGATCAACAGCGCGCAGAGCAGCGCTTCCTGCCACACCACGCGCAGCACCTGGGTAAAGCTGGCGGAGTCGGCGCATTTGGGCGTGCGCAGGAACGGCTTGCCGGATGTGAAAAGTCCCGTCCAAACCGCCTTGCCCACCGAATGGGTCAGCGACAGCCCCGCCACCGACGCCACCACCGCGCCCTTGAAGCCCGAGCCCACCTTGGGCGGATAGAGCATCAGCGTCTTGATCAGCTTGGTGGCGAACAGCGCCATGGCGGCGGCCGACAGCGCCGGCATCGGCACATCGATGTAGCTGGGCAGCGTCCACATCAGCAGCGTCCAGACCAGCGCCATCAGCGTGACGACCATGCCCAGCCCGTCGGAAATCCAGGGCAGCCAGCCCGACAGAAAGTGATAGCGCTGGGTCAGCGACAGGGCCGAACCGCCCACGAAAATCTCGCGCGCATGACGCTTCATGATCTGCATGGCGCCATAGACCCAGCGATAGCGCTGCGACATGAAGGCTTCCAGCGTATCGGGCATCAGCCCCGAACCCATGCTCTGCGGAATATAGGCCGCCTCGTAACCGGCCTCGAACAGCTTGAGACCCAGCTCGGTGTCTTCGGTTATGCACCACTCGCTCCAGCCATCGACTTCCTCCAGTGCGTCCTTGCGCACGATGGTCATGGTGCCGTGCTGGATGATGGCATTGTGTTCGTTTCGTTCAACCATGCCGATATGGAAGAAACCGCGATATTCCTCATAGGCCATGGCCTTGAATCGGTTCTCACGCGCATCGCGGTAGTCCTGCGGCCCCTGCACCAGCGCGATGGACGGTGACGCGAAATAGGGAATAACCCGGCGCAGCCAAAAGGGCTGAACCTGATAGTCGCTGTCGATCACCGCGATATAAACCGCCTTGGGGTCGGTCAGCGCCAGGGCGCGATTCAGCGCACCGCCCTTGAAGCCTTTCAACTGCTCGAAATGGAAGAAACGGAAATGAGGCCCCAACATGCGGCAATGGGCTTCCACCGGCTCCCAGGTTTCGCGGTCCGGCGTGTTGTTGTCGAGAATGATGACTTCGTAATTGTCGTAATCCAGCCGTGCGAGCGCGTTCAGCGTCTCGATCACCATCTGCGGCGGCTCATTATAGGTGGGCACATGGATGGAAACGCGGGGCGATTTTTCCGGAATCGCCAGCTTCATCTCGCGCCGTTCCACCCGCCACAGGCTGGCGGACAGTTCCGTCGTCTCGGTCAGGATCACCGCGCAGGCCAGCAGCACCAGCGGCGACATGGCGATCATCGCGATGACGTCTGCAGGCTCGACATATTCCAGCGCCGTCGCGTCCACCAGCGCCAGCAAGCCGGTGGACACCAGCACCACCATGCCCCCCATCATCAGATAGCCGGTCTGGCGCACCCGCGGCATGCGGCCCAGCACCAGGAGGCCCAGCAGCAAGCTGATGACCGACGCCATGAGGGCATAGCTGCGCCATTCGGGGAATGTGCGCAGCAGTCCGGTAAAGGCGAATTTGGGATTGCCGCTGGCGTCGAACAGGCCCCAATAGGCGCCCACCGCGCCTTCGCCCTGGTTCTTCCACGGCTGGTCATAGGCTTCGAACAGATAATAGTCCCAGCCCTTTTCCTGCGCGAACTGCACGAAGCCGCGCAGGAAATAGCCTTCATTGGCGGCGGTCGCCTCGGCGCGGCCGCGCGTGCGTCCCTCCGACGGCCAGCCCGCCTCACCCACCACAACCTGCTTGTCGGGAAATTCGCCCTGGATGTGATTGTAGAAATTCTCGGTCGACTTCAGCGCGCCTGTGATGTCGACATTTTCCCAATAGGGCAGCAGATGGACGAAGATCACGTCCACATGCTCGCCGATCTCCGGCGTCAGCATCCAGGTGGACCAGGGTTCGGCGGTGGTAATCTTGATGCGGGCCGGCAGCGCCTCGCGGACCCGCTGGATGTAGGTGTTGAGCTGGTCGGGCGAGACATAGCCGAACAACTGCGTCTCGTTGCCGACGATCACCCGGTCGATGGTCCGGCGGTTGGCCAGCACCGTGCGGATGCCCAGTTCGATTTCCTTTTCGTTCTTTTCCAGATCCGCGCTGATCCAGATGCCCAGCGACACGGTCATGCGATAGCGCCGCGCGATCTCCGGCACCTTGTCCATGCCGCCATCCACCGTGTAGGTGCGGATGCGGCTGGTCAGCTCGGACAACTGCGCCAGGTCCCGGTCGATACGGTCAATCGGAATATTCTTGGTCTGGCGCGCGGTGAACAGCCGGCTGGGACTGTAGGCGATGCCGCGCACCTGCCCGTCCCATTCCGGCGCCACCACCGTATAGTCGCGGCTGGTCCAGAACAGCGCGCTGGCCGCGACCACCATCACCAGCGCGACGGCAATGCGCAGCTTGCCGCCGCCCAGATGCCGCGCGTTCCAGATGCGGGTAAAAAGGTCGCGCAGCACGACTTACTGGTCTTGGCGTTCGCTGGGATCGGGGATGTAGCCCTTTTCGCCGCGCTTGGGCGCTGTCGTGACCCTCACCAGACGAATGTCGAACAGCAGCGTCTGGTTGGGCGGGATCAGCCCGTCGCCCGCGCCGCGCACGCCATAGCCCAGATGCGGCGGAATGGTCAGCAGCCAGCGGTCACCTTCGCGCATCAACTGCAGCGCCTCGATCCAGCCGGGGATGACGCTGCGAAGCTGCATGGTGGCCGGCAGGCCCGGCGAGGTGCCGTCGAAGATGACTTTGTTGAGGAGCGTTCCGGTGTAATAGACCGTCACCGAATCCGCTGCGGTCGGGCGCTTGCCATAACCGTTCTGGATGATGCGGAACTGCAGACCGCTGGGCCGGGTAATCACGCCCTTCTTGAGCTTGTTCTCGGCCAGGTATTTTTCGTTGGCTTCGATGCTCAGCGCATCGTCCGCCGCAAAGGCGGGCGCCGTCCAGCCCGCCATCAGCGCAACCGCAAACACAGTCCAGAACCGCTTCATTCCACTCTCCGAAAACAACAGGGTGCTCCGCTCCGCCGCCATACTACCCCGCTCCAGGCCCCAGGCCCAAGCGCCTGAAACCATGGAAAACCCTGGCGGGCCGCCGAAATCCGCCATCCTGCTTAACCGATGTGCGGGTTCAGGCGAATTTGACTGCCAGATGGACCAGAACGGCCAGGCCAAAAGCCCCAACCAGGAGGCCAGAGCCGCGGTTGATGAACCGCATGGCCCCCTCGTCGATCCGGGTGTGAAAGAGCCCGATCAGGGCGGTCAGAACCAGCCACCACAAAGCAGACCCCCCGACCACGCCCGCAATCACCCAGCCGGCATCGCCAAAATCACCCGTCTCGCCCGCCAGCCCGCTAAGGCCGGCGAACATGCCGCCGAAGAACAGCAGCGTGGCCGGATTGGTGATGGTCAGCGCGAAGGTCGACAGCATTGCCCGGCCCAGCTTGGTGTTGCTCTTGTCCACCTCCCCGGTCTCCGGGCAGCGGGGAACGGCGGGCGCCACGAAAGAGCGCCAGCCGAACCACACCATCATGGCGCCGCCAATCAACTGGATGATGGTGGAATAGCCTTCGATAAGCTGGGCGATCCAGGTCAGGCCAAACCCGGAAATGGCGGCGAACACGCCGTCGCCCAGAGCCGCGCCCAGCCCGGAGGCGAAACCGTTGACCGTGCCAAAGGCGAAGGTTCGCCGAATGCAGATCAGGTTCACCGGTCCGACGGGGGCCGCCGCGATCAGGCCCATCACCATGCCGGACAGGACCAGATACAGAATCGTCATGCCGGCTCGAGGGTTTCCACGAACCGCACGGGCTTGCCATCGGCCTTGCCGGTGGCGGCGAAGTCGCGCATGACGGTGCGTCCGCGCAGGATGGTGGCGACCGGCCATCCCTTGGTCTTCATGCCGTCGAACGGAGTCCAGCCACAGGTGGAGGCGATCCACTGGTTCTGAATTTCGCGCGTCAGACCCATATCGACAATGGTGAAGTCGGCGTCATAGCCCAGCGCAATGCGGCCCTTGCCGGCGATGCCGAAAATGCGCTGCGGACCCGAGGCGGTCAGGTCGATGAAGCGCTCCAGCGTCAGGTTACCTTTGTTGACGTGATCCAGCATGATGGTCGCCAGCGTCTGCACGCCGGGCATGCCTGAGGGTGATTCCGGATAGGTCTTGTCTTTTTCCTCGCGCGTGTGCGGCGCGTGGTCCGAACCGATCACGTCGATCACGCCGTCGCGAACCGCTTCCCACAGCGCCAGGCGATGGGCCTCGTCGCGAATGGGCGGGTTCATTTGGGCATAGGTGCCCAACCGGTCGTAGCATTCCGGCGCCGACAGGGTCAGATGCTGCGGCGTGGTCTCGGCGGTGGAAATATCCTTGGCGGCGGCCAGCAGCGGAATTTCATCGCCGGTGGTGATGTGCAGGACATGCAGGCGGCGGCCCGCGGCGCGCGCCAGGCGCAGCACCCTTTCGGTGGACATGCGCGCCGATTCCGCATCGCGCCACACCGGATGGGTCTGGGGGCGACCGCGCTCGGCCAAAGCTTTGCGCTCGATCATGCGGTCTTCGTCTTCGGAATGGACCGCGACGCGGCGCGTGCCCGACTTCAGCGCCGCCAGAATATCTTCTTCCTTGTTGAGCAGCAGCGTGCCGGTGGACGAACCCAGGAACGCCTTGATGCCGCAAACGCCCGGCAGCTTTTCCAGCATCGCCAGGTCGGCGATGTTCTGCGGCGCGGCGCCCGCATAAAAAGCATGGTCGCAATGCATGCGCCCCGCGGCGCGCGCCAGCTTGTCCTGCACCGCTTCGACCGTGGTGGTCGGCGGCACGGTGTTGGGCATTTCGAACACGGCGGTGACGCCGCCCAGAATCGCGGCAAGGCTGCCGGTGGCCAGGTCTTCCTTGTGCGCGTTGCCGGGCTCGCGGAAATGCACCTGGGTATCCATCACGCCGGGCAGCACATGCAGCCCCTTGGCCTCGAACACTTCGGCGGCCCTGGCGTTTCCAAGCGCGCCGATGGCGGCGATGCGCCCGTTGATGACGCCCACATCGCCCTCGGCGATTCCATTGGGGGTGGCGACTATGCCGCCGCGGATCAGGAGGTCGAAATTCTGGGGATTTTTCGTGCTCATGACCGGCAGTTAGCCCGGCCTTTCAGCCCTTGGCAATCTTGACGAGGGGGATTAACTGGGATGGATGGAACCGGCACTTCTCGACGACCGCGCTGTACTCGCAATTTCCGGCCCCGAGGCGCGGGAATTTCTGCAGGGCCTTGTCACCAATGACGTGGCGGGCGGGCTGGCGCCGGGCACAGGTCTGTATACCGCCCTGCTCTCCGCCCAGGGCAAAATCCTCTACGATTTTTTCGTGACCGAAGGCGACGGCGCGCTGCTGATCGATTGCGCGAAGGATTCGCGCGACGCGCTGCTCAAGAAACTGAAGATGTACAAGCTGCGGGCGCGGGTCGAGATAGAAGCGCGTGACCCGCTGGCGGTCTACAGCAATCTGAGGGGCCATCCCGAGAACCGCGCCACATCCTATGCCGATCGCGCCGTCACCTTTGCGGATCCGCGCGTGCCGGCGCTGGGCCTGCGCAGCATCGGCGCGACCGCCGAGATGCCCGCCAACCTGCCCGGCCCCCGCGCCTATCACGAAGCGCGGCTGGCGCTGGGCGTGCCGGAGGCCTCCGACTTCGGCGTTGAGAAAGTCTTCGCGCTGGATGCCGGATTGGAAGAACTGCGCGGCGTGTCCTTCACCAAGGGCTGCTATATCGGCCAGGAACTGACGTCGCGCATGAAACACCGCGCCACAACCCGCAAGCGCATCCTGACGATCACCGCCCAGATGGATTTGCCCGGCACCGGCGCGGTGACACGCGGCGGCAGCGAGATCGGGGAAATCCTGTCCAGCCATGGCCAAACCGCCTTTGCACTGGTGCGTTTGGACCGGCTGGAAGAAACGCAGGGCGACATCACGGCCGCGTCCATTCCGGTGACGCTAACGAGGCCGTCATGGCTAAGCTGAAGACGCGCTGCTGGTGGCCGGGCGAGGACCCGCTGTACCAGAGCTATCACGACACCGAATGGGGCGTGCCGGAGCATGACTCCCGCGCGCTGTACGAAAAGCTGGTGCTGGACGGTTTTCAGGCCGGACTGTCCTGGATCACAATCCTGCGCAAGCGCGAGAACTTCCGCAAAGCTTTCCATGACTTTGATCCGCAAAAGATCGCCCGCTACAACGCCCGCGACGTCGAGCGGCTTTTGAAGAACGAAGGCATCATACGCAGCCGCGCCAAGATCGAAGCCACCATTCGCGGCGCGCGGCTGTGGCTAGAGATCGAGGAAAAGGAGCCCGGCGGCTTTCACGATGTGATCTGGAAGCATGTCGGCGGCAAGCCACAGACCAACCGCTTCAAGGGACGCGGCGATGTGCCGGCCCAGACCGACATGAGCGTCGGACTTTCCAAAGAGCTGAAAAAACGCGGCTTCAATTTCTGCGGCCCGGTGATTGTCTACGCCTTCGCGCAGGCCGTCGGCATGGTCAACGACCACCTGACCACCTGCTTCCGGCACAAGGAATGCGCCAGCCTGGCCCGCCAGTGATCCGAATCGCGCGCCGGCGCGTAGGCGCGGCATGAACCCCGTCATCATCTGGTTTCGCCAGGATCTTCGACTGGCTGACAATCCCGCCTTGCGCGCCGCGGCGGCCACGGGCGCGCCGCTGCTGTGCCTCTATATTCTGGATGACGAGGCGGCTGGCGACTGGAAGATGGGGGGGGCATCACGCTGGTGGCTGCACCATTCCCTCACCGCGCTGGACGCGTCGCTCAAGGGCCATCTGGTGTTGCGCCGTGGCGACGCCGCCGCCGTCATCAAATCTGTCATGCGCGAAAGCGGCGCAGACCGCATTCTCTGGAACCGCTGCTACGAACCATTCGCCGTCGCGCGCGACAAGGCTATCAAGTCCGCGCTGGGCGATGCCGCGCAAAGCTTCAACGGCGCGCTGCTGCACGAGCCCTGGGAACTCAAGACCAAGGGCGGCACACCGTTCCGGGTGTTCACGCCCTTCTGGACCGCCATGCGGCAGCGCGATGTCGCGCCGGCGCAGCCCGCGCCGCGCAACCTGAAATTCCACGCCGCCAAAAGCGACAAGCTGAAGGACTGGAAGCTGCTGCCGCACAAGCCGGACTGGTCGAAGGGCTTCGACTGGACGCCGGGCGAAAAGCCCGCCCAGGCCGCGCTGTATGATTTCCTGGACGACATCAAGGATTACACCCGCGCGCGCGACCTGCCCGACCGCGACGGCACCTCGCGGCTGTCGCCGCATCTGCATTGGGGCGAAATCTCGCCGCGCCAGATCTGGCATGCGGTGCGCACCCATGGTCACAGCGCGGGCAGTGAAACCTATCTGAAGGAACTGGGCTGGCGCGAATTCTGCGCCCAGCTCCTGTTTCACAATCCCGCCCTGCCGACCAAGCCGCTGGATCAGCGCTTTACCCAATTCCCCTGGCGCAAAAGCGCGAAAGACTTCCGCGCCTGGACGCAAGGCCAGACCGGCATTCCGATCGTTGATGCGGGCATGCGCCAGCTCTGGCAGACAGGCTGGATGCACAACCGGGTGCGCATGATCGTGGCCAGCCTGCTGATCAAGCATCTGGGCATCCACTGGCGCGATGGCGAGGAATGGTTCTGGGACACGCTGGTGGATGCCGACCTGGCCAGCAACAGCGCCAACTGGCAGTGGGTGGCGGGCTGCGGCGCCGATGCCGCGCCCTTCTTCCGCATTTTCAATCCCGTCCTGCAGGGCAAAAAATTCGACCCGGAGGGCGTCTATGTCCGCCGCTTCGTACCGGAGCTGGCGGGCCTGTCGGACAAACATATCCACAGTCCCTGGGAAGCGCCCCAGCCGCCCAAAAATTACCCTGCCCCCATCGTGGATTTGGCGGGTGGCCGTGACCGCGCGCTGAGCGCTTTCAAAGGCTTGAAGCGCTAGACCGGGCCGACTAGGTTCCAAGTCATGCAAATAAAGCATGATGTCATCGCCGCGATTGGCGGCACGCCGCTGATCCGTCTCAAACAGGCGTCCGAAGCCACGGGCTGCGAGATTCTGGGCAAGGCTGAATTTCTCAATCCCGGCCAGTCGGTCAAGGACCGCGCCGCGCTGTTCATCATCCAGGACGCGATCAAACGCGGCCAGCTTCGCCCCGGCGGCACCATCGTCGAAGGCACCGCCGGCAACACCGGCATCGGGCTTGCCACGGTCGCCAATGCCATGGGCTTCAAGACGGTGATCGTAATTCCCGACACCCAAAGCCAGGAGAAGAAAGACGCGCTGCGCCTGCTGGGCGCCGAACTGATCGAAGTCCCTGCGGTGCCGTACAAGGACCCCAACAATTACGTGAAGCTGTCGGGGCGCCTGGCCGAACAACTGGCCAGGACGAAAAAAAACGGCGCGGTCTGGGCCAACCAGTTCGACAATATCGCCAACCGCCAGGCCCATATTGAAGGCACCGGTCGCGAAGTCTGGGCGCAGACCGATGGCAAGGTCGATGGCTTTGTCTGCGCCGTCGGCACCGGCGGCACACTGAGCGGCATGGCCATCGCGCTGAAAGAGCGCAACAAGAATATCCGCATCGCGGCCGCCGATCCGCATGGCGCGGCGATTTATAGCTGGATCAAGACGGGCAAGCTGGAAATGCAGGGCAGCTCGATCACCGAAGGCATCGGCCAGGGCCGCGTTACCGCCAATCTCGAAGGCGCGCCCATCGACGACGCCTACCAGGTGCCGGACGAAGAGGCACTGCCGATCATCTTCGACTTGCTGCAGCATGAGGGTCTGTGCATGGGGGGCTCGACCGGCATCAATGTCGCGGGCGCCATCCGCATGGCCAAAGACATGGGACGGGGCCACACCATCGTTACGATCCTTTGCGATTACGGCAACCGCTACCAGTCCAAGCTATTCAATCCGGTTTTCCTGCGCGAGAAGGGCCTGCCCGTGCCGCCTTGGCTGGCAGACCGCAGCGCCGCCATCGCGGTTCCCTTTTTATGAGACGTGGGCAATGACCAATCTTGTGTCCACCGAATGGCTGGCGGCGCATCTGGACGATGTGCGCGTGGTGGACGCCTCCTGGTACATGCCCAGCGAAAACCGCAACCCCGTTGCTGAATTTGAAACCGCGCACATTCCTGGCGCGGTGCATTTCGACATCGACGCGATTGCTGACCGGTCCACCGATCTGCCGCACATGCTCCCGCGCCCGGAAGACTTTGCCCGCGCCGTAGGCGCGCTGGGCATCGCTAACGGCGATAGCCTGGTGATCTATGACGGCTCGGGCATTTTTTCAGCCCCGCGCGTGTGGTGGATGTTCAAGGCCATGGGCCATGACGATGTGAAGGTGCTGGATGGCGGCTTTCCCAAATGGAAGCGCGAGGCCTGCGCTGTGGAAGACGGTCCCGCCAAACCCGTGCCCCAGACCTTCCATGCCATTCTCCGCCCCGCCATCATGCGCAACTTCCAGGATGTCATGGCCATCATCGGCAGCCGCAATGCCCAGATCGCCGATGCCCGCAGTCCTGGCCGCTTCACCGGCAACGAAGCCGAACCGCGCGCGGGCGTGCGCGGCGGCCACATGCCGGGCGCGGCGAACGTGCATTTCCGCACGCTGCTCGGCGAAGACGGAACTTACAAATTGCAGGCAGAGCTGCGCGAGATTTTTCAGCGCGCCGGGATCGACCCGGCGCGTCCCGTTGTCACCACTTGCGGCACCGGCGTTACCGCCGCCATTGTCATGCTGGCGCTGGACGAGCTGGGCGCCAGAGATGTCGCCCTGTACGACGGCTCCTGGACGGAATGGGGCGGCCGCGCCGAGGCGCCGGTAGTCAGGGACTGACATGGCAAAGGCGGCGCGGCGCATTCCCATGACGGTGACGTTCCTGGAAATGAACGTGAGGCCCACCGCCCTGCCCCCGCCCCAGCCCCGCGGCAAGATCGCGCTTCTCAAGTGCGAAAACCCGCCTCCGCATTTCTACCGCTACCTCTACGACACGATCGGCGCGGACTATTACTGGGTCGACCGCAAGAAGCTGAGTCCAGAAAAGCTGGCCGAGATCATCCACGATCCGCGCAATCAGCTATTTGTTCTGTATACGGATGGAAATCCCGCCGGCATGGCTGAGCTGGATCTGCGCAAGGAAGGCCAGGTCAATATTTCCTATTTCGGGCTGATGCCCGAAGCCATCGGCAAGCGGCTGGGATTTTTCTTTGCCTATCATGTCTGCATGAACGCCTGGGCGCTGCCCATCCAGCGCCTGACCATCAACACCTGCACGCTGGATCACCCCCGCGCCCTGCCGCTATACCAGCGGCTGGGATTCACCGCCTACGCCCGCGAAGAACGCTTCGTCGAACTCCCCTGAGGGATACGCCATGAATATCGTCGTTCTGATCGGCATCATCATCACCATCGCGACCGGCATGCCGGTTTACCTGCAGATGCGCAAGCATCCGCGCGGCCTGAAAGTCCTGTTCTTCGCCGAAATGTGGGAGCGCTTTTCCTACTATGGCATGCGCGGCCTGCTGATCTTCTACCTCACCACCCACTTCCTGTTCGATGACGCCGCCGCCAACCAGCAGTACGGCGCTTACACCTCACTGGTTTACCTGCTGCCGCTGATCGGCGGCGTGCTGGCCGACCGCTACCTGGGCACGCGCAAGGCCATCGTGTTCGGCGCGCTTTTGCTGGTGGCGGGTCATGGCCTGATGGCGGCGGAAGGCGGACCGGCGCGCCAGTATCTGGTGCATGAAGGCACGCGCTATGAAGTGATCACAGGCAAAGCGCCCAAGGTGGTGGTGGGCGATACCGCCTACAGCTACGCGCCGGGACAGAATGGTGGCCTGACCATCAAGGGGCTCCCAGCCGATGCCGCGCTGCCCACCGAACTGCCATCGGGCAGCTATTCCACGGTGGAAGAGCGCAATCCGCTGTTCCTGTCGTTGTTCTATCTGGCGCTGGCGCTGATCATCATGGGCGTGGGCTTCCTAAAGCCCAACATTTCCAGCATCGTCGGCCAGCTTTACCAACAGGGCGATCCGCGCCGCGACCCCGGTTTCACGCTCTACTATTACGGCATTAATCTGGGCGCCTTCTGGGCCGCCATACTGTGCGGGTTGCTGGGCGAAACCGTAGGCTGGTGGGCGGGCTTCGGCCTTGCCGGCATCGGCATGCTGGCGGGCCTCATCGTCTTCGTGCGCGGCAAGGATGCGCTGGAAGGCAATGGCGAGCCGCCCAATCCCGTCGAACTGGCCCGCAAGGTCGCCGGGCCGCTGACGCGCGAGCACCTGATCTATCTGGGCGGCATACTGGGCGTGTTCGTGATCTGGTTTCTGGTTCAGCGCAACGCGGCCGTGGGCGCGATGCTCACCGCCGGTTCGGTGATCGTGCTGGGTTATGTCGGCTGGTACATCGCAACCAAGTGTCAGGGCCGCGCCCGCGCCGACATGATCCTGGCGCTGATCCTGATCGCGGGCGCGGTGGTGTTCTTCACCCTGTTCGAACAGGCCGGTTCCTCCATGAACCTGTTCGCCGACCGCAATACCCAGCTGCCCGACGGCTTCACCGCCGCCCAGACCCAGTCCTTCAACGCTGGTTTCATCCTGCTGTTCGCGCCAGTCTTCGCGCTGCTGTGGACATGGCTGGCCCGCAACAGCCGCGATCCTCATCCGCTGGTGAAGTTCGGGCTGGGACTGTTGCAGGTGGGGGCGGGCTTTCTGGTGCTAGTCTGGGCCGCCGGTTTTGCCGACAGCGACTATCGCCTGCCGCTGATCTTCCTGGCGCTGGCTTACATGCTGCACACCACCGGCGAACTGTGCCTGTCGCCGGTCGGCCTGTCGGAGATCACCAAGCTGTCGGTCCCGGCGCTGGTCTCCACCATGATGGCGGTCTGGTTCCTGTCGAGCAGTTGGGCGCAGTATCTGGGCGCCTTCATCGCCGAACACGCAGCAACCGAAACGCTGGGCGGCCAGGTGGTCGATCCGCGCGCCGCGCTGGAAACTTCACTGGGCGTGTTCCACGTGATCGGATGGGCGGGCGTGGCGAGCGGCTTGCTGTTCTTTGCGCTCAGCTTTGTCTGGCAGCGGCGGACAGCCTGATGGAGGACAAGGACAAGCCCGAAACCAAGGCCGTGTCGCTGGGACGCATGAGCGACGAACATTTCGGCGTGGTCAACACGCCGGTCTATCGCGCCTCCACCATCCTTTATCCCGACCTGGCGGCGCTGAAAGCCAACAAGCAGCCCTACACCTATGGCCGACGCGGCACGCCCACCACGCGCTCGTTTGAAGCTGCCATCAACGCGCTGGAAGGCGCGGCTCGCACCGTCACCGTGCCGTCCGGGTTGAACGCCAATGCCGTCGCCATCCTGTCGGTTTGCGGCGCAGGCGACCACCTGTTGATGGTGGACAGCGCCTATGAGCCGACCAAGACCTTCTGCGAAACCACGCTCAAGCGCTTTGGCGTGGAAACAACATATTATGCGCCCACCGAAGACGTCGCGCCGCTGCTGAAGCCCAACACCAAAGCCGTGTTCTGCGAAAGCCCCGGTTCGTTGACCTTTGAAGTGCAGGACATTCCCGCCATCGCCAAAGCCGCCCATGCCAAAAACGTCTCTGTGCTGATGGACAATACCTGGGCGACGCCGGTGTTCTTCCAGCCGCTCAAGCATGGCGTGGACCTGTCGATCCAGGCGGCCACCAAATATGTCGGTGGTCATGCCGATGTGATGCTGGGCTATGTCAGCGCCAATGACAGCCATGCGGCGCAGCTGCACGAGACCCATGGCAATCTGGGCCTTTATGCCAGCGGCGACGACTGCTTCCTGGCCCTGCGCGGCCTGCGCACCCTGCCCGTGCGGCTGGCGCGGCACCAGGAAACCGGACTGGCACTGGCCCGCTGGCTGGCGGCGCGCCCCGAAGTCGCGCGCGTGTTGCACCCGGCACTGGAAAGCGATCCCGGCCATGCCCTGTGGAAGCGCGACTTTTCCGGCGCCTGCGGCCTGTTCGGGCTGGTGCTGAAACCGGCACCCGAAGCGGCCGTCGCCGCCTTCGTTGACGGGTTGCAGCATTTCGGCATCGGTTATTCCTGGGGCGGGTTTGAAAGCCTGATCGTTCCGGCCCATATCAGGCGCAGCACCGGAACCTTCGCCGCGGAAGGGCCGGTGCTGCGCCTTCATGCGGGCCTGGAAGACGCCGGCGACCTGATCGCCGATCTGGAAAAGGGCCTGGCCAGACTGAAAGAGAAGATATGACCGACCTTCTGACCCATGCCGACTTCGTCTCCACCGTCAAATTCGACGACAAGGGCCTGGTGCCGGTCATCGCCCAGAGTACAGCCACCGGCCAGGTCCTGATGTTCGCCTGGATGAACCGCCAGACGCTGGACATGACCCTTGCCACGGGACGGGTCACCTACTGGTCGCGCTCGCGCCAGTCGGTCTGGACCAAGGGCGAAACCAGCGGCCATCACCAGCACCTGATCGAGGCCTATGTCGATTGCGACGGCGACGTGCTGCTGCTGAAGGTCGACCAGATGGGTCCGGCCTGCCACACCGGGGCGCCAAGCTGCTTTTTCCGCAAACGCGCTGAGGCGTAACCGCTCCCGGCGGGTTATAGTCTGGCCATGGCCGAGCTGAAGACCCAACCCCTACCCGTCGGACCCTCGACGGACTCGCTTACCCGCAAGTTCATGCTGGCGGTTATTGCGGCGGTGGTGGTGTCGGGCATCTATTTCGGCCGCCCCGTGCTGATGCCGCTGGCACTGGCGGTGCTGATGTCATTTGCGCTGGCGCCGCTGGTCGGCCTGCTGAAGCGCTGGCATCTTGGCAACGTCCTTCCCGTGCTGATCAGCGTGATGCTGGCGATCGTGGTTCTGACCTCGCTCGGCACCTTCATGGGCTCGCAGCTCGCCAAGCTGGCGGCGGAACTTCCGGGCTATCAGACCAACCTTTCCAACAAAATCCAGTCGGTGGTCGGCGGGGCGGTCAACAGCAACACCGTTGTGCGGCTGAACCGCACCGTGGAAAACCTGGCCGAACAGATCACCGGCGGCAGCCGGGCCGAGGAAGCCCTCACATCCACCGACACGGTCAAGCCGATACCCGTCATCATCCGCCGCACCTCGGTCGCCCCCTGGTCGATGGCGCAGACCGTTCTGGGACCACTGCTGGCGCCGCTGGGACTGATCGTGCTGGTGCTGGTCTTTGTCGGCTTCATCCTGTTGCAGCGAGACGATTTGCGCGACCGCATCGTGCGGCTGGCGGGCTCGCGCGACATGCAGCGCACCACCATTGCGCTGGACGAAGCGGGTACGCGCCTGTCGCGCTATCTGCTGTTGCAGACCTGCACCAATGTCTGTTTCGG
The DNA here is from genome assembly GCA_903837555.1 of uncultured Alphaproteobacteria bacterium. Taxonomy (GTDB): domain Bacteria; phylum Pseudomonadota; class Alphaproteobacteria; order Micropepsales; family Micropepsaceae; genus Rhizomicrobium. The sequence continues at coordinate 29,862 of CAILUV010000074.1, read as the reverse complement.
ACTGGTGATCGGCGTCGGGCTCTGGATGATCGGCATTCCCAATGCCGGCCTGTGGGGCCTGATGTCGGGGCTGATGCGCTTTGTGCCCTATGTCGGCGTGCCACTGGCCTTCCTGTTTCCTTTCACCCTGGCGCTGGCGGTGGACCCCGGCTGGAGCATGATGTTCCAGACCATGCTGTTGTATCTCGTGGTTGACGCCATTACCGGTCAGGGCGTCGAGCCGTTCCTGTATGGCCGCAGCATGGGCCTGTCAGCAGTGGCGGTGGTGGTGGCGGCCGTGTTCTGGACCTGGCTGTGGGGGCCGGTCGGGCTGCTGCTCTCCACGCCGCTGACCATGTGCTTTGTGGTGTTCAGCCGTCATGTCGAAAGCCTGAAATTCCTGGACGTGATGCTGGGCGACCGCCCGGCGCTAAGCGCCGAGGAAAGCCTGTATCTGCGCATGCTGGCCAACGATCCGGACGAAGCCGCCGATGAGGCCGAAGCCTTCCTGAAACACAATTCGCTGTCGGCGTATTACGACGAAGTGGCCGCGCGCGCCCTGATGCTGGCCCAAGCCGACGTGGACCGCGGCGTGCTGGACCCGATGCGCCAGGAACGCATCCACGACGCCATCAAAGGCCTGATCGTCAATCTGTCCGACCGCAAGGATGACCATGCGGGCAGCGATCTTGCTCCTGACTGGCGCGATCCAGATCTCGCCCCCGTGCTGTGCGTCGCCGGACGCGGACCGCTGGATGAAGCCGCGGCGCTGCTGCTGGTGGACATGCTGGGCAAGCACGGCGTGGGCGCACGCGTGGTGTCGTCGGACGAAACATCGGCGACCAACATCGCCGAGCTTTCCGGCGACGGCGTGAAGCTGACCTGTGTGTCATATCTGGAACCGGGCACGTTCAAGAATGCCCGCTATCAGGTGCGCCGCCTGCGCAAGCATATGCCCGGGGTGCCGGTGATCGCGATCTTCTGGGGTCTGGCCGGCGACAATTCCCGCTATCTGGACGGCATCGAAGCCACCGAAAGCGACATCGTCACCACCGGCCTGACCGAAACGGTGCAGCACATCCTGGCCTTTGCCCGCCGCGCGCCCCATCCCAAGCTTGCGGCGAAATGAGTGTGCCTGCCGACTACGGCATGCTGCTGACCACCGTGCCGTCGCGCGACGACGCCACCAGAATCGCCAATCTGTTGCTGGACGAAAAGCTCGCCGCCTGCGTGCAGCTTCTGCCGATCGAAAGTTTCTATGTCTGGGATGGCAGGACGCAGAACGAGGCGGAACTACTGCTGCTGATCAAGACCCGAACCGCCCTGTTCGACGACGCGATTGTCCGCATCAAGACGGTGCATCCCTACAGCGTGCCGCAGATTGTCGGCACGCCGTTTACGGCGGGGTTAAAGGATTATCTTGGCTGGATCGACGACGTAACACGTAGATAGAAGATGGCGACCCCGGCTGGATTCGAACCAGCGACCACCGGCTTAGAAGGCAGGTGCTCTATCCAGCTGAGCTACGGAGTCGTTGAAGTGAGTTTAAACCGAAATCCTATTTATTCTCACCATGGGCGGGCCTGACCCGCCCATCCAGTGCCGCGCGGCATCATCCCATGGATGGCCGGGTCAAGCCCGGCCATGGAGGATGGGTCAATGCGACCAGGGCACCTTGCGGTCGAACTTGAAATTGTCCGAATAGGCCTTGGGCTTGGGCGTGGCGACATGCGGCTCGAACACCTGATAGGGGATGTTGTTGGCCGTGGCATAGGCCACCGCCTCCTCCGCCGTGTCGAATTCCAGGCTGAGCTGCTGGCGCATGTCGTTCGACGAGGTCCAGCCCATCAGCGGATCGACGGTACGCGCCGTTTCCGGTTCGTATTCGAGCTGCCACATCTTGGTGCGGGCCTTGCCCGACTGCATGGCGTTCTTGGCCCGTCTGTAAATACGCGCGCGCATTGTGCCTCTCAAACTCCATCCTGCGCTCCCTGCCGCGCCCGCCCTCAAGTCGCTGACGCGCGGGCGGGCTTGGCATTTATTTTCGCGCATTCGCGCGAAAATAAATTGGTCGAGGCGGCTGGATTCGAACCAACGGCCCCTAGCTCCCAAAGCTAGTGCTCTACCAGGCTGAGCTACGCCTCGATCGCCTCAGGGGGATTACACGCTGGGCCCTCAACCGTCAATTAAGCTCCACAAACCGCCCGAAAAACAGGCTGGGCCAGTTTTTTCCGGTCAGAATGAACTGCCCGGTGGCCGGGTCGTGGGCGATGCCGTTGAGCACGAAATTGGACTCAGATTCGATGTATCGGCGCTCGGCCGTGTTCATCCGCTGCCGCAGCGGCCGCAGGTCGGCGCTGGCTTCGACGCAGCCCGTCGTCGGGTTGATGCGCACGATATCCCAGTCCTGGAACACGTTGGCCCACACCGAACCTTGCGCGAATTCCAGCTCGTTGAGGCTGTCGATATGGCGCCCGTTGCGGGTGACGCGCACTGAACCCAGCGTCCTGAAATCCTGAGGCGCGTGAAAGAACAGCCGGCTGGAGCCATCGCTGACGATCAGGCGCTTGCCGTCGTTGGCCAGCCCCCAGCCGTCGCGCGGGTTCTCGAATTCACCCAGCGCCCGCATCTGGCGGTCGAAGACGAAGACGCGCCCTTCCCGCCAGGAGAGCTGATAGATGCGCTCGCCCAGCACCGTCACGCCTTCGCCGAAATAGCGTTTTCCCGCATTCATGAGCTGCGTGACCTTGCCGGTGGCCGGATCGATGCGATTGATGCGGGTGTCGCCGAACAGGTTGCCGGTGCTTTCCAGCAGCGTCCCGCGGTCGACTTCCAGCCCTTGCGTGAAGCCCAGCGTGTCGCGGCGGATCTGCTTTTCCACCTGGAACGACAGTGTTTTGGCGACGGGGCATTTCTGTGCCTGCGTCAACGCCTCATGAGGGGCGGCGCAAAGCAACAGCAGGATGAAGCTCAGGAACAGGCGCATGGTGCAGGACTATCGCGCGGGCCAGCGCAAAAGCAACGCCCGAACAACGGTCAGTCCAGGACCGCGATTTCTGCAACCAGCTCGCCCTTGGGGCCGTCGCCGATCCGCACCTCCACCCGCTGGCCTTCCGCGAGCTCGCGGATATTGCAGCGGCGCAGGGTTTCCATATGCACGAAGATATCGGCGGTGCCCGGGCCGCGGCTGACAAAGCCGTATCCCTTGGCGCGGTTGAACCACTTCACTGTGCCTTCCTGCGCCGGGCCGCGCGGCTCGGCGACATAGCGCGGGCCCCGCTCGCTGGCGATCGGCATCACCTGGGCGGTCGAATTGTCCAGGGACAGGATGCGGCTGGCCTGCAGGCCGCGCGGACCTTTCACGGCCTCGCACACCACCGACGCGCCTTCAAAGGCCTGCTTGAAGCCTGACTGGCGGACGCAGGTCTGGTGCAGCAGGATGTCACCATCCCCGTCCACCGACGTGATGAAGCCATAGCCCTTATGGGCATCAAACCATTTGACCTGACCGGTAACGGTGCGGCCGTCTGTGTCTTCCATGGCCCCCCGGGTCCGGTTCACCACAATCTTGCCTCATTGGGGCCTCCCCGCAAAGGGGGTGTACCGGGGCTTTTGATGGGCCAGAATGGGGGCGAGCCGCAGGAAACCCGTGATGCCGTCCCCCGCCCGCCCCAAGCCGCCCGCCAAACCCGATCCCGCGCGAGCGCCCAATCCCGCGCCCATCGCCTGGACAGCCGGCCTCGCGGGCGTGGTGGTGGTCCTGCTGCTGTTTCTGGCGGTGTCGTTCTAGGCGTTTGTATTTTGGCGCAAAGCAGCGAGACTGCGCCATTCGACAGGGTTTGCGACAAATCCTTGTTTGCGCGGGGTACGGGCGTGACGGCAAAATTGCGCCACATGATCAAAGAAGAGGCCAAGCCGCATATCCTGCTGGTGGAGGATGCGCGCGACATTCGCGAACCGCTGGCGCGGTACCTGCGCGAACACAGCTATCGCGCCACCACGGCCCAGGACGCCGCCAGCGCGCGCAAGGTGATGAAGGGCGCCGCCATCGATCTTGTCGTGCTGGACATCATGATGCCGGGCGAGGATGGGCTCAGCCTGTGCCGCTCGATCCGCGAAACCACGCAGATTCCGGTCATCCTACTGACGGCGCGCGGCGAGGAAGTGGACCGCATCATTGGGCTGGAAATGGGCGCCGACGACTACATCGCCAAGCCCTTCAGCCCGCGCGAACTGATCGCGCGCGTTGCTGCGGTCCTGCGGCGCACCCAGGCACTGCCGCCGCGCCAGAAACCGCCGGGCGCCGAACGCGTGCGGTTCGGCGAATGGATGCTCGACACCGGCCAGCGCGAACTGATCGGGCCGGACGGCGTGGCCCTGCCCCTGTCCAGCGGCGAATTCCGCTTGCTGTCGGCGCTGCTGGAGCGGCCCAAGATCGCGCTCACCCGCAACCAGCTTCTGGACCTGACCAAGGGGCGGGACGCCGACCTGTTCGATCGCTCTATCGACAATCACGTCAGCCGCCTGCGCAAGAAAATCGAGCCGGACCCCAAGAATCCCCGCTACATCAAAACCGTCTGGGGTGGCGGCTACATCTTCGCGATGGAACCGGAAATGGCCTGAGGGGCCAAAGAACGAAGGACTGGGCATGCGTTTCAGATTTTGGCCGCGCACCCTGGTGGTGCAACTGGTGCTGATAACCGCCGCCGCGGTGGCGGTCTCCAACATCGGCGTCGCGATCTATTTCTACAAGAACAGCGAAGCCCAGACCCGCAACTTCAACACCGAACGCATGATCGACCGTACCGCCGCGGTCGCCGCTACGGTGCGCCAGGTGCCGCAATCCTCGCGCCTGGTGGTGATGCAGAATATGAGCCGGGTGGAATGGCGCTTCCGCGAAGCCAAGGGTTACGTGACCCGCCCCATGACGGCCGAGGAAGCCGCGCTGGCCAAGCGCCTGGCCGACGCGCTTCCCGAGGGCCATCCGCGCAAGAGCGAGGTGCGGGTACATCTGCATCAGCCGCTGGCCAATATCCCGGAAGAATTGCGGCCTTTCAGCCCTCGCGCGCTTGGTTCAAATACGGAGCTGATCCAGACGATCGTGCCGATCGACTCGCAGACCTCGATCAGCGGCGTTCGCATCCGCCCTACCCCGGTCTGGCCGGTGGAGATCACCATTGCGGCGCTGGTCGCCGGCATACTGGCTTGCGCGGGCGCCGCCTTCATGGCCCGGCGCGCGGTGCGGCCCCTGTCGGAACTCACCGCTGCCACCGCCGCCGTGGCGGTTGGCTCGGGCGCGCCGCACGTGGCCGAGGAAGGCCCCGACGACGTGCGCAATGCCGCCATCGCCTTCAATGTGATGGCCGCAAAAGTCAGCAAGACGCTGGAGAGCCAGCGGCACCTGCTCTCCGCCGTCGGCCACGACCTGCGCACGCCGCTGACCGCCATGCGCATCAACCTGGAATTCATCCAGGACGAGGAACTGCGTGATGGGTTGATGCGCAATCTCGACGAGCTTCAGGCCCTGACCGAGCAGGTTCTGGCCGCCGCCAAGGGTGCCGGCGGCGAACAGCGCCGCAGCGTGGACCTGTCGGCGCTGGTCGAAAGCCTCTGCACCGACCTGGACGAGATCGGGGAGCCGGTAAGCTGGGCCAACCATTCGCCCGCCCCCATTTCCTGCCGCCCCAACGAGATCAAGCGGGCTGTCCGAAACCTGGTCGAGAATGCGGTCGCCTATGGTCACAAGGCGGATGTCCGCATCACCAATGCCGGTGACGGCTATGACGTGGTGGTCGAGGACGAAGGCCCCGGCATTCCCGAAAGCGACCGCCAGCGGGTGTTCGAGCCTTTCGTCCGGCTGGAGAGTTCGCGCAACGAAGCCACCGGCGGCACCGGTCTGGGCCTGACCCTGGTGAAGGCGATTGCCGAAGGCCATGGCGGCGCCGTGATGCTGGAAAGCCGTCCCGGTGGAGGCCTGCGCGCCCGCATGCACCTGCCGCGCACGGCAGCCTAGTTTCGCCTGACAACAATCAGAGCTCTCCAAATCTAAAAGTCGCGATTTTCCAAAGGGTTTGACTTAAGCGCTCAGGTGGCGTGTGAAGACAATCATGACGGATGATCCTCTCTACCGGCGCGAGATTTTGCGGCTGGCCGCGAATGCCACCGGCGCCGGACACCTGCCCCAGCCTGACGCCTGCGCCCGCGTGCACAACCCTGCCTGCGGCGACCGGGTGACGGTGGAGCTGACGCTGGAGTCCGGGCGGATCACCGCCCTGGCCCACCAGACACAGGCCTGCATCCTGACCCAGGCCTCCGCCGCCCTGTTGGCAAGCCAGGTAGCCGGACAGGACCGTACAGGCCTGACGCGGCTGGCAGACGGCATCCGGGCCATGCTGACGGGCGGGCCTGTGCCAGCCCCCGGCTATGCCGCCTTTGACGGGGTAGCGGCGCATCCGGGGCGTCACGTCTGTGTGCTGCTGCCGGTCGAGGCCGTGCTGAAGGCGCTAGAAGATTCCGAACCAGGCAGCGCCCGCCCCTAACATAAGGCTGCTGCCTGTCAGCCGCGCCTCACCCGTTCCCAGATCCAGCGCTTGGGCCGGGCCGGGCAAATCCAGCTGGATGTCCTGGGTGCCCAGGTTGAAGGCGCAGACGATCCGCTCGCCTTCCGCTTCCCGTAAAAAGGCCAGCCCGTCACCCGGCAACAAAGTCAGCGTGCCGGTGCGCAGCGCCGGGTGCGCCTTGCGCGCCGCCAGCAGCTTGCGGGTATAGGCCAGCGCGGAGGCGCCATCGCCTTCCTGGCGCGATACCGCCAGCGCGGCGTGATCGGCGCCCAGCGGCAGCCATGGCGCGCCACGGGAAAAACCCAGGCCGGGTTTGCTGTCATCCCAAGGCATCGGCGTGCGGCAACCGTCGCGGCCCTTGAACAGCGGGTAATACAGATCGCCCACCGGGTCCTTGAGCTGGTCGCGTCGCAACGGGACTTCGGGGAGTCCCAGTTCTTCACCCTGATAAAGCAGGATGGTGCCGCGCAGGGCACACAGCAGCGCCAGCATCGCCCTGGCATTCGTTTGGCCGAAGCGCGTGGCGGCGCGGATCACATCGTGATTGGAAAAAGCGATGCAGGGCCAGTGATCGGGAAACTGCGCCAGGGTCTGCAGATGCGCGCGTATGGCCGCCGCGTCCGTCGCCAGCAGCAACGCGAAATTGTACCCGGCATGCAGACCGTCGCGCGGCGACAGATAACAGCCGGAGCGCTCGAATTCTTCCGAGAACTCCCCGAACACGAAGCGATCGTCGAACGCGTCCACCCGGCGGCGGATCATGTCCAGCAGCGCCCGGTTCTCTTCCAGGTTGGAGTCGTTGAGATGGCACTGCATGTTCGCGGCCGCGGACCATTCTGCCGCCCCGCGCGCCTGTGCCGGGATCGCCGGATTGTCGGCCAGCGCCGTGTCATGCAGGAAGGCATTGGCGACATCGAGCCGAAAGCCATCCACGCCGCGCCCCAGCCAGGTATCCAGCACGCCCAGCGCGGCTTCGCGCGCGTCCGCATGCGTCCAGTTCAGCTTGGGCTGCTGGCGCAGGAATTTGTGATGATAATATTGCCGCCGCGCCGGCTGGTAGGACCAGGCCGGACCGCCGAACACCGACAGCCAGTTGTTGGGAACGGTGCCATCATCGTTCGGATCGGCCCACACATACCAGTCGCGCTTTTGCGCATCGCCGTCGCGGCTGGCAGCGAACCAGGCATGTTCGTCTGAGGTATGCGCCAGCACCTCGTCGAGCAGGACCTTGAGCCCAAGGGCATGGGCCGCGCCCAGCAGCGCCGAAAAATCCGTCAGCGTGCCGTAATCGGGATGCACGCCCTCATAGTCGCAAACGTCATAGCCCCAGTCGCGGTTGGGCGAGGGATGGACCGGCGACAGCCAGATCGCATCCACGCCCAGCGACTTGATGTAGTCGAGCTTTGAAAGAAGGCCGGCGAAATCACCCTGCCCGTCGCCATTGCCATCGCAAAAGCTGCGGACATAGACCTGATAGACCGAAGCACCGCGCCACCATGGCGACGGCGCCACGGATCAAATCTCGTTGGCGTGGGTGATGACCTTGGCGGCGAGGCCGTACTTCACGGCATCTTCCGCGCCCATCCAGAAATTGCGCTCGGTGTCCTTGACCACCTTCTCATAGGACTGGCCGGTTTCCGCCGCGATCTCCCGGATCAGGCGCTCGCGCATCTTGAGGATTTCTTCGGCCTCGATCGTGATGTCGCTGGCCTGGCCGCGCACGCCGCCCAGCGGCTGGTGCAGCAGGAAGCGGGTGAAGGGCAGACAGAAGCGGTTTTCCTTTTTGGCACCCAGGAAGATGTGCGCGCCGGCGCTGGCGACCCAGCCGGTGCCAATCACCTTCACGCGGTTGCCGACGAAACGGATCATGTCGTGGATGGTGTCACCCGACTCCACATGGCCGCCCGGCGAATTCACGATCACGCGGATGTCGCCTTCGCTTTGCGCATAGGCCAGGAGCTGGGCGGTGACCCGCTCGGCCATTTTCATGTCGACTTCGCCGAAAATCAGAACCGTGCGCGATTGGTAAAGCGCCTTGGCGATTTCCGTCGACTGGGGTTCCGGGCGCGGGGACTTTTCTTCTTTGTCTTCATTCTCGTCGGCGCGCTGCAATGGTGTTCTCCGGATTCGCTGGGATTCGGCCAGTCTTGGGATTCGGTCAGTCTAACGATCCGATATAGGGGGGCAACTGGTTAAAAACACCCTCTTGCGCCTCAAAAACCGCTCAAAGACGGTCAACAACCGCGCGGATCGCGGGGCCAATTTCATTGTTTATGACCAGATCGGCGAAACGGTCCTGCGGCGTCTCGTCCCGGTTCAGGATGGCCAGCCCCGCGCCATTGCGCTTGGCCATCAGAGGAAAGCCCGCCGCCGGATAGACGCCCAGCGAGGATCCCATCACCAGCATTAGCTCGCAGGCCAGGGTCGCGGCCTCGGCCCGCAGCATTTCGTCCTGCGGCATGGGCTGGCCGAACGAAATGGTGGCGGTCTTCACAATGCCGCCGCAGGCCGCGCAATCGGGCGCATCGCCGTGAAGATTGAAGTGGGCCCGAATGTCGGGGATTTCGACCCTGAGGCCGCAGTCCAGGCATTTGGCGTGACGGGTGTTGCCATGCAGTTCGATCACCTGGGCATCCGACACCCCGGCCGCTTGATGCAGCGCGTCGATATTCTGGGTGATGACATGACTGACCCGGCCCTGGGCCACCAGATCGGCCACCGCGCGGTGACCGTCATTGGGCTGGACCTTGTTCCAGGTCTCCTCCATTTCGAAACGTCGCTGCCAGGACACCCGGCGGGCCTGCGGGTCCCGGACATAGTCCTGGAACTCGACCGGCATCATCTTGTTCCAGATGCCGCCGGGCGAGCGGAAGTCGGGGATACCGGACTCGGTCGACATGCCCGCGCCGGTAAACACCACCGTGCGGCGGGCGGAACGGATCAGGCCTACAAGCCGGTCGATCTCGCCGGTCACTGCGTCCGCAGGGCGTAGGGCTTCACCGATCCGCAATCGGCTTTCACCCAGTCGCCCTTGAAGGTGGTGGACATGTTGGTGGGATTGCCTTCCACCGTGCCCTTGAAGTCGTAGCTGCCTTCATAATGCTCGTTGCCGCGATAGCTGATCTTCATGGTGCCGGTGCCCTTCATGCGGCCATTGCAGGTCATCTGCGCCGTCATGCTGCTGGCGGTGGCGCTGACCACCTTGCTGGTGCAGCCGGTGGCGCCCTGGTCGATATGCGGCGGACTGCTGGAATCCACTTCCGCCTGACTCATGCACATCTGGCTGTTGAAGGTCTGGGCCTTGGGCATCGCCATGCCCATCGCCTTCATCTTGGCGGCCACATCGGGCGGCATCGCCAGCGCCATGTTGGTGGTGCTGCTGGTGTTCCACAGCCCTGCCTTGCCGTGACCGGCCCATGCCGCGCCGGGCGCCAGAACCAGAACGGCGGCGATCAAGCCGGAAATCTGTTTGTGCGCCATGTCATTTCCCTTTTCTGGTCTGGCGGAAATCTGACACGCCCGCCACGGCTTGAAAAGCGCTGCCAGGCGGTTACTTGTGGCATTGCCATCCGCGAAGGGACGCAACATGAGCAGGCCAAAAGCCCTTGTCACCGGCGCCTCCACCGGCATCGGAAAGTCCTATACCCAGCGGCTGGCACGGCGTGGCTACGATCTGGTGCTGGTGGCGCGCGACAAGACGCGGCTCGACGCACTGGCAGCGGAGCTGCGCGAAAGCGGCGCAGCGTCGGAAGTGCTTGTCGCGGACCTGACACAAAGCGCCGATGTCTCGCGGGTGGAACACAAGCTGGAGAATGACGCCGCCGTCAGCTTCTTCCTGAACAATGCCGGCATCGCCACGGTCGAGCCGCAACTTCACACCAAGGTGGAGACCATCGAGCGGCTGGTGGCGCTGAATGTGACGGCGGCCACGCGGCTGGCACTGGCGGCGGGCCGCGCCTTCAGCGCGCGAAAGACCGGCACCATCGTGAACATGGCCTCGGCGGTCGCGGTCAATCCGGAGCGGTTTAACGGGGTCTATAGCGGGTCCAAGGCGTTCCTGCTGGCGCTGTCCCATGCCCTGACGCGCGAACTGACCGAGAATGGCGTTGTCATCCAGACCGTTCTGCCCGGCATCACGCGCACCGAAATCTGGGAACGGTCCGGCCGGGATGTGAACACCTTGCCGCCGGAACGCACGATGGAGGTGGACGAGCTGGTGGATGCGGCGCTGAAGGGCCTGGACCTGGGCGAGCACATCACCATTCCGTCGCTGCCTGATGCGCAGGATCTCGCCGACGCGGAAAGCGCGCGCCTGAAGCTTGCGCCGAACTTGTCCTGGCAGCATCCGGCTGCGCGGTATCGCGCGTAAGTCTCAGGCGGCGAGCGAGAGTTCGACGCGGTTGCGACCACCTTCTTTCGCCCGGTAGAGCGCCGCGTCGGCACGCGCCAGCAGGTCGCTGATGGTCAGGTCGTTCTCGGCCAGTTCGGCCGCGCCGATGCTGGCGGTTACCTGACACCCCTTCAGTTCTGGAACCACCATGGCCGCCACTTCCTGGCGCAATCGTTCCAGCACCGGCGCTGCCTGGTCCAGGCTGGCATTGGGCAACAGCAAAACCAGCTCTTCGCCGCCGTAGCGCGCTAAAATATCGCTGGTGCGCAGCGCGCGCCTGCAGGCCGGTCCGATGGCACGCAGCACCGCATCGCCCGCCGGGTGGCCATAGGTGTCATTGATGGCCTTGAACTTGTCTGCGTCGATAAAGGCCGCGGTCAAAGGCGTGCTTTCGCGGCGGGCGCGGATGATCTCGCGCGTACCCAGTTCATCGAAGAAGCGGCGGGTGTACAGCCCGGTCAGTGCATCGGTGCCGACCCGGCGGCGCAGCTCCATTTCGCTGACCACGATGTCGGCCATGTCTTTCAGCAGTTCGCGGTCGCGCTGGGTGATCTTGCGCGGAATATGATCCACCACGCAGAGCGTGCCCAGCTTGTAGCCTTCCTTGGTGTTCAGCGGCGCGCCGGCATAAAACCGGATGCCGCCCTTGGATGTAACAAACGGATTGCTGGCGAAGCGCGGATCGCGGGTGGCGTCCTCCACCTCCACCACCATCACCTCGTCGCCGGTCAGCGCATGGGTGCAGAAGGATGTGTCGCGCGAAGTTTCCTGCAGCCCCAGCCCCTGCTCGGCCTTGATCCACTGCCGCTCGCTCTCGATGAAGGTGATGGCGCCGATGGGGGCGCTCAGCGTGGCGCAGGCCAGCCGCACCACCCGGTCAAACGCCTCGTCGCGCGGCGTGTCGGTGATCTGCTGGCGTTCCAGCGCATCGAGGCGCATCGCCTCTTCAATCTGGCAGCTCTGGCTTTGCACGGTCATGAAAGCATTTAACCGCCGGGACGGTTGCCCGGCGGTTAAACAGCAATCCTAATTCGCGCTAACCGAGGGAACTTACTTCCCGGATTTGGCTCGATTCACGCCTTCGGCGATCATCTTCTTGGCCTCGGTGGCGTCGCCCCAGCGGATGATCTTGACCCACTTGCCAGGTTCCAGATCCTTGTAGTGGGCGAAGAAGTGCTCGATCTGCTTGAGGGTGATGTCTGGCAGGTCGCTGTAATTTTCGATGCCGTCAAAACGGGCACTGATGTGAGACGACGGCACCGCCACGATCTTCTCGTCCATGCCGGCATTGTCTTCCATCAGCAACACGCCGACGGGGCGCACGCTCATCACCGCGCCGGGCGCGATGGCGCGGGAGTTGGCGATCAGCACATCCACCGGATCGCCGTCACCCGACAAGGTGTGCGGGATAAAACCGTAATTGCCGGGATAGCGCATCGCCGTATAGAGGAAGCGGTCAACCACCAGTGCGCCGGACGCCTTGTCCAGCTCATACTTGATGGGCTCGCCGCCGATCGGAACTTCGATGATCACATTGATGTCATCGGGGGCATTCTTTCCGACCGGAATCTGGTCAACACGCATCTGTACATTTCCCTGCAATGAACCGGCGGGGGCGGTAAGTTCATTGCTGCATCGCGTCAACCCGCCCCTTTCCGGGCCGGACGAAACGCCGCAAGTCCCTTCACAATCAGCCTTTAAGCCTTAGCTTTGCGCCGATATTCCCCAAGGAGCCGTCATGCAGACCAAAGCCTTTGCCGCCCAGTCGCCCACCACCCCCTTCGCGCCCACCACCATCGAGCGCCGCGAACCGGGACCCAAGGATGTTGCCATCGAGATTCTCTTTTGCGGCGTCTGTCACAGCGACCTGCATACCGCGCGCGGCGAATGGCCCGGCACCCAGTATCCCTGCGTGCCCGGCCACGAGATCATCGGCAAGGTGACCGCCGTCGGCGGCGAGGTGAAGACGTTCAAGCCCGGCCAGATCGTGGGCGTGGGCTGCCTGGTGGATAGCTGCCGCACCTGCGGCTCCTGCAAGGAAGACCTGGAACAGTATTGCGACGGGCCCATCGGTTTCACTGGCACCTATAACGGTCCGGTCGGTGGCGGCCCCAACACCCATGGCGGTTACAGCGCCGCCATCACGGTGGACGAGCATTTCGTGCTGGCGATCAATCACACCGAGAAAGACCTGGCCGCGGCCGCGCCGCTGCTGTGCGCGGGCATCACCACCTGGTCGCCGCTCAAGCACTGGAACGCAGGCCCGGGCAAAAAGGTCGGCATCGTCGGAATCGGCGGCCTTGGCCATATGGGCGTGAAGCTGAGCCACGCGCTGGGCGCCCATACGGTCGCCTTCACCACCTCACCTGACAAAATCGCCGACGCCAAGGCCCTGGGCGCCGACGAAGTGGTGGTGTCAAAGAATGCCGACGAAATGGCAAAGCACACCAACAGCTTCGACCTGATCATCAACACGGTGGCGGCGCCGCACAATCTGGATTCCTTCACCAACCTGCTCAAGCGTGATGGTTCGATGGTGGTGGTGGGTGTGCCGGCCTCGCCGCACCCCTCGCCCGCCGTTTTCAACCTGATCTTCAAGCGCCGCGCCATCGCGGGCTCGCTGATCGGCGGCATCGCGGAGACCCAGGAGATGCTGGACTTCTGCGCCAAGCACGGCATCACCTCGGACATCGAGGTGATCGCGATGCAGGACATTGAGAAGGCTTACGCGCGCATGCTGAAAAGCGATGTGAAGTATCGCTTTGTGATCGACATGCAGACGCTGAAGAACGGCTGATCCGCCTGCCCTAAAGCAAGAAACCCCGCGGTTTGCACCCGCGGGGCTTTTTCTTTGCCTAGCTGTTGGTGCGGGCCTGAGAAGTGCGGGCCTTGCGCGCCTTCTTTGGCGTTTTCCATTCCATCGCGGTCAGGCGCTGCTTGACCGCGGAGATATCCGCATTGGCCTGGTCGGCCTTCTGTTCGGCGATCAGCGCGGCGCTCTTGGCGTCATGGCCCACGCCCAGCGCTTCGCGGCCGGTCGCGTAAGCATCATCTGCGCGGCCCTGCGCGTTCATCGCGCGGCGATCCGCGGCATTCGCCGACGCCTGCGCATTCTCAACCGACTCGCGGGTGGCGCATCCACCGAGCGTCACGCCCAGCGCCAGAACCGCGATCATTGCCTTGGTTGCCGTCATGTCTTGGTTGCCGTCATGTAGAGTCTCTCCCTTTGTGCCCGCTCGCGTTGGGCCGTGTTGAGGTGAGAGGATGAACGGCTCCGCCGGTGGCCTTATTGTGGCGCGGGCTGGACGGTAAAAAGGCGCGTGACGGAACTTCGGGAACCTGCAGTCAGGCGTTTTTCTCCACCAGCACCACGCCAGAGCGCGCCAGTACCGCCAGACTCTTTTTCAGATCTGCGCGCGCGGAATCGTCCGGCAGCGCGGCGGACAATTCTGAAACCGGATGCGAACGCGCATTGTGCAGCAGCGCCAGCGCCGGGACCAAGACCGCCGGCACTGTCCACAATTTCCCGACGGCCTTGAATTCAAACTGCCCGCCAAACGGCGCGAGTGGCAGGCGGTTGAGCGTGGCCAGCCGCACGACGCTGTCTTCGGCGATGTCGGCGAACTGGGCATAAGACGATCCGGGCAAACGAATATGCGGGCTGTGGCCGATGTTGGCGTCCCACTCCCCCAGGAAATCATCCATCGCCGCGTCGCTCAGCGTGGTGGTGACCAGATCGCGCAATGATTTCATGTGTGCCGCGCGGGCGGCACCGTCCAGCAGCGCGGGAATCCCGGCGCGCACCTGTACCTCGCTGCGCAGCTTGGACACGGCCCAGCCCAGCAGATCTAACCCCTTGGGCGGGGTCAGCGACACGGTGAGATGGAGGCTGGGTTCGTTCAGCGGATGCACCACATGCCACCAGCCGCGCGGGATGTAGATGGCGTCGCCTTCCTTCAGCACGCCTTCCCACACCGCATCGCCGGTGGGCTGGGCGGGTTTCTCGAGATCGTCTTCCAGCGGATGCAGGCGGGTCGGCTTGTAGACCTTCCAGCGTTTCTTGCCGGACAATTGCAGAATGATGGAATCCTGCGGATCCCAATGCAGGTCAAACGCCTTCTGGCTGTGAAATGCGGCATAGAGATTGGCATAGGTGTCGGTCTTCAGCGCCGCCTGGAACACCTGCATAAGCTGGCGCAGCTTGGGGCTGACTTCCTGCACATCGTTGAGAATCAGCGAGGCGCCTTCGGCCAGGCACACCGCCAACCCGCCGGAATCAATGCGCGGCGTGCCCATGTGCGGCGGGGTGATATAACGCGCCGGATCGATCAGCTGGCCGTCCTTGAACAGCTTGAAGCGCGGCGGCATCAGCCGGTGGGTTTCCAGCACCGTGTTCAGCTCGTTCCATGTGAACAGGTCGGCAAAGCGCCCAGGCGTGCCCTGCATGCGGGCGAAGGATTTTCCCCAATGGTCGCGCACAAGCTTGTCGCGGTTCAGGGGCGCAATGATCTGATCGAAGTCCAGCATGGGATCAAACTAGCGCGCCGGCGAGGCGTTCGCCATAGAGCAAAGTGACGTTGATGCGGCGGTTTTCATAGCCGTCCCGGAAGGAAATCCGGTCGGTCTTGTGCAACAGATTGGAATCGAAAATCACCGCCCGGTTGCCACGATAGGGCACGGTCATCGCCTTGGCGTGGTTGCGCGCCAGAAAATCCCGGATCGCCGGCTGGTCGCGGTTGAAGCGGGTGAAATCCCAGTCAGCCGGGGCCGGAACATCCCACACCAGAAGACCGCCGCTGCTGGAATCGAGATTGGCCTCGTCCGGCGTGATCCAGAAATTGACGTTCACCGCCGCATCGTCGGCATGGATGTGAACACCCTCCTCCATGCTGCTGTCATATTTAAAGGCCCAGGCATACTTCAGCGGCAGGTCGCCGCAGATGCCGCGATACATGTCACGGAATTCCTCGGCGATCTGGGCCAGCAGCGGGACCGAAAAGCCATGCTCGGGAAAGGTGCCCAGATAGCCGCTGCCATAACCGGTGCGCCACAGGGTCGAGCCCAGGCAGAAACGGCGCAAGGCGGCCAGCGCCAGGGGCGTCAGAAGCTCGTCCACCACGACGACCTGCGGCCGGTTTTCGCGCCATTGCCGCGCGGCCTCGTCCGCATTGCGCGGATTGATCGCTGGCCCGCTAAGCCTTTCACCGCCCTCGATATGCCAATGGGGACCGGGCGTGACGCCCTGCTGTCGCAGCCAGTCCTGCTGCTCGGCGTCATGGCGCATCTTGAGCGGCGTCTGGCTTGCTGCCGGTGGCATCACGCTTTGGGCAAAGGCGTGGAAGGACGCGAACCAGTCGGCGATGCGATGCTGCGCCGCCAGCGCCGTTCCCCGGTCATACAGGGCCGCCTTGTCCTTCATTCCAAATCGCGGCGCGATTGGAATGAATGGTGCGCCCTGGGGGAGTCGAACCCCCCTTGCAGGAATGAAAATCCTGAGTCCTAACCGATAGACGAAGGGCGCTACCGGAGGCCGGGGGTTTACCGGCGCAAAACGGCTTTTGCAAGCCAAAATCAGGCGGTTGCAGCCGAGGCATCCTCGATTTCGAGCTGGACCCGGATACGGCCGTTCCAGTCGTCCTGGCGCAGCCGTCCGGCCACATGGACCCGTCCACCCCGGGCGGCCAAAAGGCCGTCTCCCAGTGGCGTTCCCACGGCCCTGAAGGCAATGGCGTCCAGCATGGTGCCGTCCCCGCCCCCCAGCCGCAGTTTCACATGGGCCTTGCCCACGATGTCGGCAAAGGCGACCCGGACATCGGGGAGAACCAGCAGGGGTTCGGGATTTCCCGCCCCGAACGGGCCCGCGCCCGCGATCTCCTGCACCAGCGCGATATTGGCCCCGGCAGGGGACGAAACGGCATCCAGGTACAGGTCGTTCGCCGCCGAAAGCGCCGGACCGGTGCCGCTGAAGTGCTCCTCGACGAATTTGCGGAACCCCTCGATCTGGCCCGCCATCAGCGAGAAGCCCGCCGCCATGGCATGGCCGCCGCCATACTCGATCACTTTTGCCTCGGCGGCGGCGCGGATGATGCCGCCCAGATCGATGCCGGGGATGGAGCGGGCTGAGCCTCGCCCCATGCCGCCTTCGAAACCGGCGACGAAAGCGGGCTTGCCGAAGCGCTCTTTCAGCCGCCCCGCCACGATCCCGACCACGCCGGGATGCCAGCCATCCCCCGACACCAAAACGAAGGGCGCGTTGGCCTGCGTCATGCCCTGCGCAATGGCTTCTTCGAGAATGATCTTTTCGATCGCCTGGCGTTCCTTGTTGTGCAGGTCCATCTGCGCGGCGAGCTCTGCCGCTTTTTCCGGTTCGCGCGACGTCAGAAGATCAACGCCCAGCGACGAGCGCCCGACCCGCCCCCCGGCATTGATGCGCGGCCCGAACACGAACCCCAGATGATACGGCGTAAACGGACCCTTGGCCCCAGCAATGCCCGCCAGCGCGGCCAGTCCGGGACGCGAGAGCGTGGAAATCTGTCCCAACCCAAAACGCACAAAGGCGCGGTTGACGTCTTTCAGCGGCACCACATCGCAGATCGTGGCAAGCCCCACCAGGTCGAGGAACAGCCGCAGGTCGGGTTCGGCGACGCCGCGCTCTTCGTAGAACTTCTGGTCGCGCAGATGACGGTTGAGCGCTACCAGAAAAAGAAAGCATACGCCCGCCGCGCACAGATGCCCCAGCTTTGAGGTGTCGTCCGGCTGGTTGGGATTGACGTGTGCCAGCACGGGCGGCGCGGCTTCGACCCGGTGATGATCCAGCACCACCACATCCATGCCGAGCTTTCCGGCTTCTTCCAGCGCGGCAATCGCGGCGGCGCCGCAATCCACCGTGATCACCACCCTGGCGCCTTCCGCCGCCAGTACCTGCATCGCCGCAGGCGACGGGCCATAACCTTCGGTCATGCGGTCGGGAATGTAGATGCGCGGAGCTGCACCCAGCGCCGTCAGAAAATCCGACATCAGCGCCGCCGAGGTGGAACCATCCACGTCATAGTCGCCGAACACCGCGATGGCCTCACCGGACTCCAGCGCGGCGGCAACACGCGCCACGGCCTTGTCCATGTCCTTCAGGATATTGGGATCGGGCAACAGGTTCTTGAGTTTGGGCGTCAGGTAATCTGCGGCTTCGGGCGCGGTGACGCCGCGCAGCGCAAGTAGCCGCGACAGGACCGGCGATATTTCACGCAGCAGTTCGCGCTCGATATCCTGATCGACGGCTTTCAGCAGCCAGCGGCGGCCCGAAAAGGAGCGCGCAACCCCGAATGCGGCTGTTTCGCTCAACTACCCTGCACTCGGCGGTGCCGCGCCCGGATCCAGCGCACCGTGCCGGTGGCCGACCGCATCACCACGCTTTCGGTGGTGATGAAATCGCCGTCCCGGTGCACGCCGCGCAGCATCGAACCATCGGTCACACCGGTGGCGGAAAACACCACGTCGCCGGACACCAGGTCGTTCAGCGCATATTTGCGGTTAAGGTCGGTGACGCCCCACTTGGCGGCGCGGGCGCGTTCGTCATCATTGCGGAACAGCAAGCGGCCCTGCATCTGGCCGCCAATGCAACGCAGCGCGGCAGCCGCCAGCACGCCTTCGGGCGCGCCGCCGGTGCCCATGTAGATGTCAACGCCGGTGGCTTCGTCGGTGGCTTCGATCACGCCGGCCACGTCGCCGTCGGTGATCAGCTTCACTTTCGCGCCCGCCTTGCGGATTTTCGCGATCAGCGCCTCGTGGCGCGGGCGATCCATCACCAGCGCGGTGACTTCCTGCGGCTTGAGGCCCTTGGCCTTGGCAATGGCGTTGATGTTGTCGCCGGGTTCGGCATCCAGATCGACCAGACCGTCCTTGAAGCCGGGACCGATGGCGATCTTGTCCATGTAGGTGTCGGGCGCGTTCAGCATGGTGCCGGGTTCGGCCATCGCCATCACCGCCAGCGCATTCGCCATCGCCTTGGCGGTCAGCGTAGTGCCTTCGAGCGGGTCCAGCGCGATGTCGACCGACAAGCCGCCCTGCCCGACCTTTTCGCCGATGAACAGCATGGGGGCGTCGTCGCGTTCGCCCTCGCCGATCACCACCGTGCCGTCGATCGGCAAGGAGTTGAAGGCGATGCGCATCGCCTCGACGGCGGCGTGATCGGCTTCATGCTCGTTGCCGCGCCCGATCTGGGCATAGGCGGCAATGGCGGCGGCTTCGGTGACGCGCACCGCTTCCAGCGCGAAAGCGCGGTCGAGCGGCTTGATGATGGAGGACGGGTGCGTTTCGGTCATATTGTCTTCTTTTAAGCCGCTTCCATGGGAATCATGCACGGGCGCGACCGCACCTTGTCGGAGGCGGCTATGGCCTTCAAGGCGCGTTCCACGCTGGCCTGTGAAGTTTCGTGGGTAATCATGACAATTGCCACCGGCGCGCCCGGCGCGCGCACGCGCTGGATCATGCTTTCGATGGAAACCCCGGCTTCCGCCAGATTTCCGGCAATGGAGGCCAGAACGCCCGGCACATCCAGCACCTCGAAACGCAGATACCAGGGCGACACCGCCGCCTTGCCGTCGGCGGGCTTGAGAGATTGGAGGCTGGAGGCAGGACGGCCGAACACCGGTGAGATCGCGCCGCTCGCCGCTTCCACAATATCGGCGATCACCGCGCTGGCCGTGGGCGCTTCGCCCGCGCCCCGCCCGGAGAAGAAGAACGAACCCGCCTCGCCCGCTTCCACCATCACGCCATTGGCCGCGCCGCTGACATTGGCGAGCGGCGCGCGTTTTTGCACCATGGCGGGATGCACTTTCTGGTCGATGGCGTCACCCACCTTGCGCGCCACGCCCAGAAGCTTGATGCGGTAGCCGAACTCGGATGCAAAGGCGATGTCGTCGGCGGTGATGTTGGTGATGCCCTCCACGGCAATGGCGTCGAAATTCGGCGCCGTGCCGAACGCAACGCTGGCCAGCAGCGCCAGCTTGTGCGCAGTGTCGCCGCCGCCGACATCCAGCGTGGGATCAGCTTCGGCATAGCACTTGGCCTGCGCTTCCTTCAGCACGTCGGCGAAACCGCGGCCCGAACTTTCCATTTCGGTCAGAATGTAATTGCAGGTGCCATTGAGGATACCCTTCACCGCATCCACCCCGTGCGCGATCAGGCCTTCACGCAGCGCCTTGACGATGGGTATGCCGCCCGCAGCAGCTGCTTCAAACTTCAGCGTGACATTCTTGCTTTCCGCCAGGTCGGCCAGCGCCTTGCCATGCTTGGCCAAAAGCGCCTTGTTGGCGGTCACCACATGCTTGCCGTTGCGCAGTGCGGTCTCGACGAGTTCTCGGGCAACACCTTCGTCGCCGCCGATAAGCTCCACCACCAGGTCGGCATCGCCCCTGGCGAGCGCCAGCGGATCGTCGCTCCAGCCCGGCACATCGAAACCGCGCGCCTTTTTGCGATCCCGCGCCGACACCGAGATCAGTTGCAGATCTCGCCCGGCGCGGCGGGACAGTTCGTCCTTGCCCGCGGCCAGCGCCTTGACCACCCCGCCGCCGACCGTGCCGAGCCCGGCGATGGCGATACGGAAAGGCGCGCTCACTTTGCCGGCGCCAGTTTTTTCTTGCCCGGCTCGTCTGCCGGCGGGTTGTTGGTGCCGGCCTGCAGGAACTTTTTCACATTGCGCGCCGCCTGGCGGATGCGGTGCTCATTCTCCACCAGCGCCACGCGGACATAGCCTTCGCCATACTCGCCAAAGCCAATGCCGGGCGACACCGCCACCTTGGCGTGGATCAGAAGGTCCTTGGCAAATTCCATCGAGCCCAGCTCGCGGTATTTTTCCGGCACCGGCGCCCAGGCAAACATCGACGCTTCGGGAGCGGGAATGTCCCAGCCCGACGCCGCCATGCTTTTCACCAGCACGTCACGGCGGGACTTGTAGACGGCGCGGATTTCGTCGGCGATGTTCTGCGGGCCATTCAAGGCGGCCGCCGCCGCCACCTGGATCGGCGTGAAGGCGCCATAGTCCAGATACGACTTGATGCGCGCCAGCGCGCCGATCAGCTTTTCGTTGCCGGCGGCAAAGCCCATGCGCCAGCCCGGCATGGAATAGGTCTTGGACAGAGACTGGAATTCGATGGCGATGTCCTTTGCGCCATCGACCTGCAAGATCGAAGGCGGCGGATTGGCGTCGTCGAAATAGATGTCGGCATAGGCCAGGTCGCTCAGCACCCATATCTCGTGCTTCTTGGCGAACTTGATGACCTCTTTGTAGAAATCCAGTCCGACGACCTGCGCCGTGGGATTGGACGGATAGTTCACCACCATCGCCAGCGGCGACGGCACCGAATGGCGCGTCGCGACGCCGATCTTGGACAGATACTCTTCCGGCGAGGTCGCGGGCACATGGCGAATGGCAGCGCCCGCGATCATGAAACCGAAGGCATGGATCGGGTAAGCGGGATTGGGCACCAGCACGACATCGCCCGGCGCGGTGATCGCCATGGCGAGGTTGGCGAAGCCTTCCTTGGACCCCAGCGCCGCGATCACTTCCTTGTCGGGATTGAGATCGACGCCGAAGCGGCGCTTGTAATAGGCGACATGAGCCTTGCGCAGGCCCTTGATGCCGCGCGAGGCGCTGTAGCGGTGGGCACGCGGATCGCGCGCGGTCTCGCACAGTTTGTCGACGATATAGTCGGGCGTCGCCATGTCGGGATTGCCCATCCCGAAATCGATAATGTCCTCACCGCGTGCCCGCGCTGCGGCCTTGAGGCGGTTCACTTCCTCGAAGATGTAGGGCGGCAGCCGCTTGATGCGGTAGAAATCGGTATTCATGGCGTAAGTCCTGAAAACGCCGGAAGAATCCGGGATTCAGGCCCGGGGCGCAATGGGTTTTGGGTTAAAATGCAGTGCTTTCCTGCAAGTCACGCATTCGGCGGATGCGGGTCTGAGCCCGTTTCGACAGCTCCCCGGCCCTTCGCCTAAGCTCGGGGCGTTCGGCGCTCAAATCGATCCGCAGGATCGATTTGACCGGCTACGCCGGTCGCACCTCACCCCTGCACGAATATTTCCGCGCGGCGGTTGCCGGCTTCGCCACGGGGCATGGATTCGTAATAGATCGGCTGACTGTCGCCCACCGCTTCCACGATGACCTTGCTGGCCGGAACACCGGCGCGGATCAGCGCCTGGGCCACGGCGTTGGCGCGGGCCTGCGACTTCTGGAAGATCACCTCCAGGTGACGTTCCACCGGCATGTTGGGCGTGCGGCTGGAGGCATGGCCGACCACCTTGATGGAGCCATTGCCGCCATTCGCCTGAAAGGCCGCCACCGCGCTCTGCACCTGGGCGCGGGCGCTGGCCGGCAGGCTGGTGCCATCCCCGGCGAAATAGATGGTCGCAGTCGGCGGAATGCCGCCATTCATGGCCGCCGCCATGCCGGCGGGTGTGCCGGGAACCGCATCGAGATTGGCGATCACATCGCCCTGCATGGCCGGACCGCCAACGCCCTTGGAGGGAACCGCCGCCACGGCCGGAGCGCCGGTACCGGCGCTGCCCGCCAGCGCCGCGGTCTGGCGGTAATGCGCCAGGATCGGCGGCGACACCCACTGGGAAATCGCGGAATTGAGCGGCGGGGCCGAGGACGGCTTAAAGCCGAGCTGGGCGTCGGACGGGTTGACCATGGCCATGCGGCCTGCGGCGGTCACGGGAACCGCCGGAACAGCCGGCTCGGCGCCCGGCGGCGGGGCGATGGGCGCGCTGGCGACCGGCGCGGGTGCCGGAGCAGGCATGGGCGCGGGCATCGGGGCCGCGGACGGCGGCGGCGCGGCAGAAGCCACGGCAACCGGCGGCGCGGCGTCAGGGATGGAACCGGCGCTGGGGGGCGTGTCGCCCGCAAAAGTGGTGGGGGCCGCGTCTGTGGCGGCCAGCGCCTGACGGGCGGCATTGGCGTCGCTGGCGGCAGGCGGCGGCGCGGTGGCTTCGGTGCCAGCGCGCAAAGCTTCGGCGCTGTACTGGGCCTGGGCACCGGCAGCGGCGACCGACTGGGCGCCATCGGCCTGTGCCAGCGTGTCGGGCGCAGCGGGACGGGTGGGAATGCCCGCCAGATCCGGCGTGGTGGTGTTGGCGTCGGCGATCGCCTGTTGCTCGCTGTCCGGCGAGAACTGGCTTTCCGCCACTTCGTCCTCGGACAACAGGCCCGTGGGGTCCAGGTCGGACATGGTCTGACAACCGCTGGCGGTGGTCGCGAGCGCCGCGACGAAGGCAAGGTTCACCAAAGGACGCGCGTAATTCTTCGACATGAACAAATTCCCGATTCCCAGCGCCAAACGATCAGCCCACGCGGGCGCGCGGCACCAAACCCAGCCTCAGGGATATACCGCGCCAAAGCCTTCCGCGCCAGCAGGTTAACCCCGCAAAACACCCGGATCGTTGCGATAATTGTGCGCGGGCGCACGCGCATTCCCGCACCGTTGCTGTCTTGCGGCTGTCACCGTGGCCGGGCTATCACAGTTGCAGCCCATGCCCTCCAAAGCTCCAGCCCCTGAGAAAAAGACCGGCCCTGACAAAAAGACCGGTGCGCCGGCGCCCGAATCACAAGGCGCCGCGCAAGGCGGGCTGAACGGCCAGGAATTCGCCCGCAACATGCTGACCGTAGGGGTCAAGAGCCAGCAACTGCTGGTGGACTTCATGGCCCGCATGGCCAAGCGCGACACTGCGACGCCGCTCGACCCGCTCAACATCTCCGGCGCGATGCTGAATCTGGTCAAGGCGATGGGCGGCAACCGCGATCAGGTGGCGCAGGCGCAAGCGCAGTGGTGGAACAATTTCATGACGCTGTGGGAAGGGACCGCGCGGCGCATGCTGGGCGGCGACACCCAGCCTGTGGTGCAACCTGCGCCCGGCGACCGCCGCTTCCGCGCCGAGGCGTGGCAGGAAAACGAAGTTTTCGACTTCATCAAGCAAAGCTATCTGCTAACCGCCAACGCCATGCAGGACATGGTCGGCAAGCTGAACGGTCTGGACGAAAAAGAGCGCGGCCGCGTCGCCTTCTACACCCGCCAGTTCGCGGATGCTTTCGCGCCGACCAACTTCCCGCTGACCAATCCCGATGTGCTGAAGGCCACCCTCGCCTCCAACGGCGACAATCTGGTCAAGGGACTGGACAATCTCCTGGCCGATATCGAGCGCGGCCAGGGGGAACTGTCCATTCGTCAGTCTGCGGACGGTTTCACCATCGGCGAGAATATCGCCACCGCGCCGGGCAA
Source organism: uncultured Alphaproteobacteria bacterium (assembly GCA_903837555.1). Classification (GTDB taxonomy): domain Bacteria; phylum Pseudomonadota; class Alphaproteobacteria; order Micropepsales; family Micropepsaceae; genus Rhizomicrobium. The sequence continues at coordinate 5,659 of CAILUV010000074.1, read as the reverse complement.
GGTTGTGTTCCGCAACGAGGTGATGGAGCTGCTACAATATGCGCCCACCACCGAACGGGTTTACGAACGCCCGCTGCTGATCTTCCCGCCCTGGATCAACAAGTTCTACATCATCGATCTTCGGGCCGAGAACAGCTTCGTGCGCTGGCTGGTGGGTCAGGGTTACACCGTGTTCCTGGTGTCATGGGTCAATCCCGACGCCGACATGGCCGATGCGGGCTTCGAGGAATATATGAAGGGCGGCATCTTCGCCGCGCTGGATGCGGTGGAAAAAGCCACCGGCGTGAAGGACCCCAACTGCGTCGGCTATTGCATCGGCGGCACGCTGCTGGCGGCCACCCTCGCCTACATGGCGGCCAAGAAGGACTCTGAATTCGGAAGTGGGCGCATCCACTCCGCCACCTTCTGGGCGGCGCAAACCGATTTCAGCGAAGCGGGCGAGCTGTCGGTGTTCGTGGATGAAGCCCAGCTCGACGCATTGAAAGCCAAGATGGACAGCGAGGGCGGCGTGTTGCCCGGCTCCAAGATGGCCGGCGCCTTCAACATGCTGCGCGCCAACGACCTGATCTGGTCGTTCGTGATCAACAATTACCTTCTGGGCAAGCAGCCCATGCCGTTCGACCTGCTCTATTGGAATTCCGACACCACGCGGATGCCGGAAAAGCTGCATCTGTCCTATTTGCGCAATTGCTACAAGGAAAACGCGCTGGCGCTGGGCAAGATGGAAATGGCGGGCGTCAAGCTGGACCTCAGCAAGGTCAAGGTGCCGGTCTATCTGCAATCGGCCAAGGAAGACCACATCGCCCCGGCCAACTCGGTGTTCAAGTCGGTCAACCTGTTCGGCGGGCCGGTGCGCTTCATCATCGCCGGATCGGGCCACATCGCGGGCGTGATCAATCCGCCCGCGGCAAAGAAGTATCAGTACTGGACGAATGAGAATGGCGCGAAAAACATCGAGGCCTGGCGCGAAGGTTCAACCGAACATCCCGGTTCCTGGTGGCCGGATTGGGACCAGTGGCTTTCGAAACTGTCGGGCAAGAAAATTTCGGCGCGCCAGCCCGGCGACGGCAAGCTGAAGGTGCTGGGCGACGCGCCCGGCACTTACGTCAAGGTCAAGGCGCAGTAGTCAATTGATGCGTCCCGGCAGCAGCTTTTCATTTTCGCCGCCGATCTGGCGATAAAAGCCCGGCCCTTCCGCCCCGCTTTGCCAGAAGTCACGGCGCGGGTTCACCAGGAACATCTCGCCCTTGAGATTGTGGACATAGCCCTTGCGCAAAACGCGCAGATACGTGGCGGCATAATCGCTTTCATCGCAGGCGCCCTTCAGGCAGGCCAGCGATACGCTTGTCGTGGGCATGTCCTTTTGCCGTTGACGAGGCGGCGGCATGTCTGGCGTACGGCACCTCATACTGAGCGCCACCGCACCCGCCAGCGGCTTGCCCCAGCCTGCATCCGCGCCCGCAACCGCCGCCACCCACAGCACGATGCGGCCATGACGCAGCTTGTACAGCACAAACCCTGCGCCGCCCTTGGCATTGCCGAAATCCTGCAGCACGTACCCGTAAGGCCGGTCCTGCGGCGGCGTCAGCAAGGGCGGCACGCCGAATGTCTTTTCCAGATAGGCTTTCACATAGGCCTGCGCGTCACCGTAATAGGCGCCGGTGTGATGAATGGCGTGGGAAAATCCCTGCCCTGCCATGACATGGAATGTCCCGGCTTGGCGTCCGGCAACCTTCCAGCCCTGCGGCGCAAAGCCATTGCAAGGTCCATCGCCAAGACCCGACAGCTGCACCGGCTTGATGCTGGCGCCGCGCAGGATGCGCTTGGACCAGGCGGCATTGCCGGCAACGGTTGGCACCGACGCAGTCGGCTTGGCCAAGGTCGGCGGCGGGCGCACCGACAGCTTCTTGCCCGTGGGCGGCTGCCCGTCGAAGGTCAGCGTGATGTCGCGCGGCCGCACTTCACCCTTGGTGATGTCATAGAGCGTGAAGGTCGCGCGCTCACCGGCCCGGCCCTCCCGCACAAGATCTGATGCCTGCCGCGCGGTGAGAACCAATGTCCCGTCGATCGCGGATACGACTTCGCCCGGCAGGATACCCGCGCGTGCGGCAGGACTATCCGCCATGACGCTGGCCACCAGCACCCCGCCGCGCGTGAGCATCGGCGTGCGCGCCGAGGCCCCCGGCGTCAGAGCCTCAAACTCCAGGCCGGAAAATCCCTGCGGCGCAGGCGCGCTATGAATGGCATAAAGCACCGCGACCGCGAACAAAGCGAGCGCGACGGTGATGCTGAGGACGATTCCCTGCCAACCGCGAAACATGACGCGGCTTTTACCATCGAATTAGAGACCTGTCGTCTCAGGGAGACCCAGCATAATATTCAAATTCTGAACCGCCGCGCCGCTGGCGCCCTTGCCCAGATTGTCGAACACCGCGACCAGCCGCGCCTGCTGCGACTTTTCATTGGCGAAGACATAGAGGGTCAGGCCATTGCTGCCCGCGAGGATTTCCACATCAAGCGATGTGGCGGCGGCGGAATCTTCCAGCGAGGCAACCTTGACCAGCGGCCGGTCGGGATAGGCCTTGACCAGCGCGGCGTGCAGGTCGCGCGCTGCCGGCTTGCCCGGCAGCGCCCACAATTGCAGCGGCACTTCCACCAGCATGCCGCGATAGAAACGGCCGATGCTGGGTTCGAACAGCGGCGGATGCGTCAGGCCGCCATGCTGCTGCATCTCCGGCAGGTGCTTGTGCGTGAGGCTAAGGCCATAGATGCGTGACACGGTCTGCGTGTAATCGGCGGAATTCTTGTCTTCGAATTCCGCAATCATGCTTTTGCCGCCGCCGGAATAGCCGGTGAAGCCGTTCACGGTGACGGGGAAATCCGCCGGCAACAATCCGCCGCGCACCAGCGGACGTATCAGCGCCAGAAAGCCAGTCGGCCAGCAGCCGGGATTGCTGACGCGCTTGGCAGCAGCGATGCTGTCATAGCCGTCTGCTTCCAGCTCAGGAAAGCCATACGTCCAGCCCGGCGCGACGCGGTGCGCACTGGAGGCATCGATCACGCGCACCGATGGATTGTCGATCAGCGTGACGGCTTCCTTCGCCGCCTCGTCCGGCAGGCACAGGATCACCACATCGGCATCGTTCAGCGCCGTCTTGCGCGCGGCTGCATCCTTGCGCATCTCGTCCGGCAGCGTGATCAGCGACAGTTCGCTGCGGCCCGACAGGCGCTCGCGGATTTCCAGGCCGGTGGTGCCGACCGCGCCGTCGATGAAGATCTTCGCTGGGCTGCTCATACGCTGACTTCCAACATTGACTTACAGATAAGGTGCCTTTTAGCTCAATTCCATCCCGCAAGGGATGCGTTACGGCTCTGCGTGGGGCGCGGGGGATTTGGCGCGACCGGCTTGCCGGGCAAATCGATCCTGCGGATCGATTTGAGCGCCAAATGCCCGGAGCGTAAGCGAAGGGCGGGGCAAACCAAAGGGGGCAGCGTCATGGATTTCCAGGCCATTTTCGACAACTACAAGCGCACGATCACCGAGCATTACTTCGACATGACCGGACGGGTGGGCCGCGCCCAGTTCTGGTATTTCGTGCTGGCCAACTTCATCGCCACCCTTCTTGCCGAAATCGTCGGCGGCATCCTGAACGCGCCGATCGGTGAGTTCTACACCCTTGCAGTCCTGTTCCCGGCCACCTGCTTGGCCGCGCGGCGGCTGCAGGATACCGGGCGCAACGGCATGCTGGCCTGGGCACTGCTGATCCTGATCGCCGTCACCCAGATTGCCGGCATCCTGATGGCACTTTCGTTCTTCTTCGTCGGCTTCCTGGGCATGCTGTTCCTTCCGGGCCTCAGCATTCTGGGCCTGCTGACGCTGGGCGTGGGCGTGGTGCTGATCTGGTTCTGGTGCCAGCCGGGCGAGCCCGGTCCCAACGCCTATGGCCCGGTGCCGCCGGTGTTCGATCCTTTCAGGCCCAGCATCGTCACCTGAAAACAAAAACGGCGCGGATTGCTCCGCGCCGTTTTCGTTGGTCCTGTGAAGCGGTTTAGCGCTTGGAGAACTGGAACGAGCGGCGCGCCTTCGGGCGGCCATACTTCTTGCGCTCGACGGCGCGCGGATCGCGGGTGAGGAAACCACCCGGCTTCAGCGCGGCGCGCAGCGTGGGTTCATAGTTCACCAGCGCGCGGCTGATGCCGTGACGCACGGCGCCGGCCTGACCCGACAGGCCACCGCCATTGACGGTGACGATCACGTCGAACTGGCCATCGCGGTTCGCGGCGACCAGCGGCTGGCGCAGGATCATGCGCAGCACCGGGCGGGCGAAATAGACGGTTTCGTCGCGGCCATTGATGATGATCTTGCCGCTGCCCGGCTTGATCCAGACGCGGGCAACCGATTCCTTGCGGCGACCGGTGGCATAGGCGCGACCCTTGGAGTCGCGCTTGTTGTCGACCTTGGAGGCGTCGGCGGCATCAGCCGTCTTCGCCTTGATCAGCGTGGTCTTCAAATCGGAGAACTTGTTGTCATCGGCCATGATCAGGCTGCCTCATTCTTCGCGACGGAGCGCTTGTACTGGGTGTTCTTGGGATTCATCTTGGCGACGTCCAGCGGCTCGGCCTGCTGGGCTTCGTGCGGATGAGTGGCGCCGGCATAGACGCGCAGGTTGGACATCTGGCGGCGGCCCAGCGGACCGCGCGGCACCATGCGTTCAACCGCCTTCTCCAGGATGCGCTCCGGGAACTTGCCGGCCATGATGGCGCCGGCGGTGCGTTCCTTGATGCCGCCGATATAGCCGGTGTGGTGGTAATACACCTTCTTCTTCAGCTTCTGGCCGGTCAGCACCACCTTGGCGGCATTGATCACGATGATGTTATCGCCGCAGTCCATGTGCGGAGTGTAGGTCACCTTATGCTTGCCGCGCAGGCGCATGGCGATGATCGAAGCCAGACGACCCACGACCAGCCCTTCGGCGTCGATCAGGATCCACTTCTTTTCGATCTCGGAGGCTTTCGCCGAGTAGGTTTTCATGGGGAAATTCCGTTGAATTGACGGGCGCGTATACGGGTACGCTTCCGACCGGTCAACCAAAATCGAGCAAAATCGGGCGGTTAAATGATGCGGTATTATAATACCGTCTAGCGAAAGCGGAAAATATCGCTGTCTGCGGGCTTTTTGCCCTTCACCAGGCCCAGCATCAACTGAGCCGCGATCACGGAATAGATGGTGCCGTTGCCGCCGAACCCCATCACCGTGAAGCAGCCGGGCATGTCCGGGACCGCATCGATGATGGGAAGTCAGTCACTGCTTTCGCCGAAAGCGCCCGCCCAGACATGGGTCCATCTGGGCTTGAGACCCGGCAGCAGCCGGGTGGTTTTTTCCTGCAGCCGCCGCACCTTCAGGCCCAGCGTGGCGGTGCGGTAGCTGGGACTGTCCAGTTCCGCGTCTTCACCGCCCACAATCAGCCGCCCGTCCGCGCCGGTGCGCATATAGAGATACGGCTTGGCCGCTTCCCAAACCAAGGTCTTGTCCAGCCATGCCGGATAGTCGGCGCGCGGCGCGGTTGCCGCGGCCCAGCTTGAGGTGATCTTGGTGTCGCGGTCCGGCAGGCCCTTGAGCACTTCATAGCCGGTGCAGAACACCACCGCCTTGGCTTCG
>CAILUV010000073.1 GCA_903837555.1 uncultured Alphaproteobacteria bacterium | reverse complement strand
GTGCTGATCATCGGCATTCTCGGCGCGCTGGCGTTGCGCGCGGTGCTGATCGTGGTCGGCGCCTGGATCATCTCGGAATTCCACTGGGTCCTGTACCTGTTCGGCGCGTTCCTTGTGTATACCGGCTTCAAGATGTGGCGGGCCGCCGGCGAGGAGCCGGACCTGGAGGCCAATCCGGCATTGCGCTGGGTTCGCCGCCATATGCGCATTTCGCCGAACTATGACCGCGAGAATTTCTTCACGAAGGTGGACGGCGTGAAAATGGCCACGCCGCTGTTCGTGGTGATCCTGCTGATCGGCGCGGTGGACGTGGTGTTCGCGGTGGATTCCATTCCGGCCATTTTCGCCATAACGCTGGACCCCTTCATCGTGCTGACATCCAATGTCTTCGCCGTGCTGGGTCTTCGCGCCATGTATTTCCTGCTGGCGAATGTGAAGGACAAGTTTCACCTGTTGCCCTACGGCCTGGCCCTGGTGCTGGCGTTCATCGGCACCAAGATGCTGCTGATCGACATCTACAAGATACCGGTCGTGTTTTCCCTACTGGGAACCGGCCTGATCCTGGCGGTGACGATGGTCTTGTCGGTGCTGAGGCCTGCGCCCGGCCACACGCCCAATGCCTATCCTTTCCCGCCCAAGCGCAAGGATGGCGGCGGAAATTCCGCGTCTTAAAGGCATAAAAGACGAAAGCGGAGCAGGTGCGTCAGGCGCCTGCTCCGCTTTTTCGTCTCAGGTCAGCGTGACGTGCAGATCGCCGATCTTTTCGATCGAGGTCACCATCTTGTCGCCCGGCTTCAGCCAGACCTGCTTTTCCGGCGGATAGCCGCTGATCACGCCTTCACAGGTGCCGGTGAAGATCACATCGCCCGCTTCCAGCGCGAAAGCCTTCGAGCAATAGGAAATGATCTGGGCGCAGGTGAAGATCATAAGCCGGGTGTTGGTGCTCTGCCGCACTTCGCCATTGACCAGCATTTTCATGTCCAGATTGTTGACGTCCACCTGGTCGGCGCTGACCAGCCAGGGGCCGAATGGACCTGAACCATCCGTGCTCTTGCCCAAGAGCCACTGCGCCGAGCGGCGCTGCAGGTCGCGGTTGGTGAAGTCGTTGCCGGACGCATAGCCATAGACATATTCCAGCGCCTGGCTTTCCGGGATGTCGCGGCCACCCTTGCCCATCACCAGCACCAGTTCGGCTTCATAGTCCCACTTGGGCGGCGCGGTCGACTTGCTGACCGCGATGGTGCCGTTGTGGTGGTTCAGCGCGCTGTTGAACTTGCTGAACATGATCGGTTCCTTGGGCGGCTTGCTGCCGCCTTCCGCGGCGTGGGCCGCATAGTTCAGTCCCACGCACAGAATCTTGCCCGGATTTTCCACGATATTGCCGAAGCGCACCTGGGCCTCAGGGATCAGATGGCTGGCAGGCGCGCCCGCCGCGCCGTTGGCGAGCAGCAGGCCCAGCGCTTCGAGGTTGCCGCGGCCATTGATCACGTCGATGGCCTTGGTCGGCAGGCCGATCTTGCGGTCGCGTTCCACGCCCGCCACGTCCAGCACGCCGCGCCTGGTCTTCACGCCCAGGCCCAGGCCATTGCCAGTGACGATATTGGTGATGTCGATGCCCTTGAGCGGGCGCTGGCCGGTGGGCATGCCGGGCCCTCTTTGCTGCGCCTGCGCGCCTGCGCTGGCGGCCAGCATCGCCACCCCCGCGCCAAGGCCCACACCCTTCATCACGTTGCGACGGTTCTGAGTCATGTTGTTTCCCCCTGCCTGGTTTTCTTGGCTGACGGCAGCATGAGGCCTTTGACGGTCAGCGCAACCGCCTTTTGGGGCTCCGAGGCCCGCGCCCGGTGGACAAACTGTCAGTCCGCTGGACAGGCCGGCCAGAATCGGTGGCTCCTTCCTCGCAAAAATATGAGGGAAGCAACCATGCTCACGCGTCGCCACACCATGGCCGGCCTGCTCGGCCCCGCCGCCGCCTTCGGACTTGGCGGTCTCGCCTCCCCCGCCCGCGGCCAAAGCGCCGCGATCGGCAGCAGCGAAAAGATTCGCGTCACCAAGATCGACACCTTCGTCCTGACCAATTCGTGGGTGTTCGTGAAGATCACCACCGACACCGGCATTGTCGGCTGGGGCGAAATGCTGAAAGACGACGCCAAGGCCTGCGCCGCCGGCGCGATGGAAGTGGGCGATTATCTGATCGGCCAGGACCCCACCCGCGTGGTGCATCACTGGCAGGCGATCCATCGTGGCGCCTTCTATCGCGGCGGCCCGGTCAAGACCGCGATCTCGTCGGGCATCGACCAGGCGCTGTGGGACATCACCGGCAAGGTCTACAATTTGCCGATCTACAAGCTGCTGGGCGGGGCGGTGCGCGACCGTTGCCGCGTCTATGGCCAGCCGAACCTGAAGAATGGCGTCAACGCCATGAAGGTGATCCTGCGCGACGCCAAGGGTCGCCAGCTCACCAAGCACAATGAAAGCGAGCGGGCGATCGGCGAGGCGGTCGAAAATTTCGCCGCCCTGCGCAAGAAAATGGGCCCGAACGTGGATATCGGCGTCGAATTCCACGGCGCGGTGCAGCCCACCACGGCCATGCGCCTGATGGCGGCGCTGGAGCCGCACAATCCCTGGTTCTACGAAGAAGTGGTCCAGGCCTTGAATATCGAGGTGATGGTGGAGCTGGCCAAGAAAACGCGCATACCGCTGGCCACCGGCGAGCGCATCTTCACCAAATGGGGCTTCAAGGACATTCTGGAAAAGAAGGCCGCGATGATCCTGCAGCCGGACGTCTGTTATGCCGGCGGCATCACCGAGCTGAAGATCATCGCCGGCATGGCGGAGTCCTATTACACCCCCATCGCGCCGCACAATCCGCAAGGGCCCTGCTCGCTGGCGGCGTCATTCCAGATCGCCGCCGCCGTTCCCAACTTCCTGATCCAGGAACGCGGCGACAACGAGTATGCCGACCTCCTGGCCAAGCCGCTGCCGCCCATCGTGAACGGCTATCGCCCGTTGCTGGAAGGTCCCGGCCTGGGCATCACCATCGACGAAGACAAGCTGCGCGCCCAGGTGGGCGAACCCCGGCCCTATCTGCCGGTGTTCGACGCCGACGATGGCTCGGTGGTGGACTGGTAAAGGGAATGGCGGCCTAGCGGGTCTTGCCCCGGGCCGCCACCTGCCACATCTCGACCCGCTCGCCGCCCCGGCTGACCGCAACCTCGTCATGCAGGTTGCTGACGACGCAAACGTGGTTGGGCACGATGCGGAGGCGCTCGCCCACCACCGGCTTGGCGGCGCAGCGCGACAGATCGACGATGCCATGTTCTTCGTTCAGCCGCTCGATCACCGCATCCTCATAACCCAGGATCAGGCCATGGCCCTGACCGAAGGCCGGATCGATGCGGTCGCTGGACAGGCTTTTGGAGCCGGCATCGATGATGGCGCGGTCTTCGGTGGGGCGGCTGATCACCGTAACGTGCAGATGAAAGGCGCATTCGTCCAGCGTGGCGGCGCCGGCGCCGACCGTGGCGCGGTCATGATAGATATAGGTGCCAACGCGCACTTCTGTCAGGCCTTCAACTTCATGCGCCGCCCAGGCATTGGGCGTGCCACC
>CAILUV010000072.1 GCA_903837555.1 uncultured Alphaproteobacteria bacterium | reverse complement strand
GCACCACGCCCTGGGGCGGCTGGCTCACATGCGAGGAAAACACCGTGGCCGCACCAGACTCCTCGCAGAGTCACGGCTGGGTTTTCGAGATACCGTCGGCGCATCAGGGACTGGTGCAGCCAGAACCGCTGAAAGCCATGGGCCGGTTTCGCCACGAGGCGGCTTGTGTCGATCCCAGGACCGGCATCGTCTATCTGACCGAAGACCGTGACGACAGCCTGTTCTACCGCTTCCTGCCGCAACAGCCGGGCGCATTGGCGCGTGGTGGCCGCCTGCAGGCGCTCGCATTCCTGGATCGCGACCTGGAGAACGACACCCGCAACTGGTACGGCGCGGAGTTCGCGCCACGCGCATCGCGCGCTGTGCGCTGGATTGACATGAAGGATGTCGAGAGCCCCGGCGATGATCTGCGGGTGCGCGGACGGGCACGGGGCGCGGTACAGTTTGCGCGCGGTGAGGGCATCCACCAGGCGACGGGCACCGGCGAAGTCTATTTCACCTGCACGTCGGGCGGCTCCGCCAGGCTGGGCCAGGTCATGCGGTATGTTCCCGGCGCGCGCGAAGGCTTTCCCGACGAAACGGATACGCCGGGCCGGCTGGAACTGTTTGTCGAATCCGCCGACACGACCCTGTTCGAATATGGCGACAACCTGACGGTATCGCCTTGGGGGCATCTGATCGTGTGCGAGGATCACGCCGGTGACGCGCGCAATCACCTGCGCGGCATTACTCCCGATGGACGGCTTTACACCCTGGCGCGCCTGAACATGGACACCGAACTGGCAGGGGCTTGTTTCTCGCCAGATGGTCAGGTGCTGTTTGTGAACGCTTATGCGCCCGGACGGACGCTTGCCATCCGCGGTCCCTGGGACAGCTTCCGGGTATAGTCTTGTGGGTCACCAAAAGAGAAGGCGCGGTCCCCGGCGGGGCCGCGCTTTTGCCATTCGGTAACTCGGCCGGCTGACTTCGCATGCGGTTCCATGCGCCGGATTCCAGCCCTTGCCGCCCCCGTAAGCTTGCGTACAAGATTTTCACTTGAAGCGCGGAACTCGAGAAGGGCTTTTCAATTATTCTGATTTGAAATATGCGTCCATCATAGGTCTGCGATGCGCCAGATTCTCTATACGAGCAGCACCAGCCGGGACACGTCCGCCGAGACGCTGGATTCCATCCTTGCCACATCCAGAACCAACAATACGCGCGACGGCATAACGGGCGTCCTTCTGTATATCGACGGCGGCTTCATGCAGGTTCTGGAAGGTGAGCCGGACCTTGTCGAGCAGACGCTGAATCGCATCCGCAAGGATCCGCGGCACTGGAACACCGGCATCCTGCTAGACCGGACCGCCGAGCGGGTGTTCGGCGCCTGGAGCATGGGCTTTGTGCAGCCCAGCGAAGCGCAGTTGAACAGCGGCACCTTCCGGCTGACGCGCGATGCCATGAAAACCGATTTCAATCTGTCGCGCGCGCCCGAGCTGTTCGTGCTTTTGAAGTCGTTTTACAGGATTCAGGCCGATTGATTCAGGCCGATCAGATGCTGAGGAACTCCGCGGCGCTGTCGGTCTTGCCTGACAGTCCCGACACTTCGTCCAGCTGACGCAGGCTGGTGAAGCCGCCGCGTTCATCGCGATAGCGCACAATCTCGAAGCCTTGGACCTTCAGCATCTCGATGCCGTCGATTTCCTCGGCGGTGGCGGTGTTGATGTTCAGTATGGTCAATCCTGTTTTGCTGTTTCAAGCGCGCGTGCGGGATTTCGCGACATGCTTCCTGGCAAGGGCGACATTTGCCTTGTTCGCCTTGAAGCAAACGTCCAGCAGGTCGCCGACCAGCGGTATGGCGCCCATGCCGAAATCCAGCAGAATGTTTGCGACCATGCGCGCCTGCACGTGCCATGGCAGGTCATGCTTTCTGAGCTGCTGAAAGATGAACGCGCTGACCAGGGCGCTGACCCCGTCGCCGATGCCGGGCACCAGGCCCAGGATCGCGTCCAGACCGAAGCGGATTTTCGTGCCCGGTATCTCAAAGCGGGAGTCCATCAGGTCCACCAGCCATTCCAGATCGGCCAGTTCATCCGCGCGCGCCCGCAGGGGCGGCAGAATTTCAATCGTTCTGGGTGTGGCTGGCATGGGCTGTCCGGGGGCGCGCTTTAAGGAACGGCACCACCACCCAGCGGTTCCCGGCCGCCAGCCCGATAGCGCAAAAGAAAAGCGCGACACCTTTCGGTGCCGCGCTTTTGCATTCGATAACTTTGTCCGCTTACTTCGAGCGCTTGGCGGTGCGCTGGGGGGCGGAGTCCTTGGCGCTGGTGGCCTGAACTTCGCGCTGCTTGGCGCGGGCTTCGGCGTGACGGCGGCGTTTGTCTTTCTTGCGGGCATTGTTGCGGCGCGCGGCCATGAGATTTTCCTTCTGCGTTACGGTTTGAAAAAAGACGTTCTTACTGTTGTTCGGCCTGCGGCTGGGGCGGCGGCGGCAGGGTGACGGTGTAGCTCTTCAGGCGCTGGTTCAGCATGCCCACCACTTCATCGGTGATGTCCAGGCTGGGGTCGGGCTCGACCGCGCTGGCGCGGCGTTCCATCACCAGGTTGGCGCCGCGCTTGGTCACCACTTCGCGCAGCACCGGTTCGATTTCCTTGGCCATGGCGGCGCGGGCATTGGCGAACGCGCCCTTGAGCTGGGCGTCGCGCTGGGCGGCCTTCAGCTGGAAGGCGGCGCGGCGCGGGGCAAGTGCTTCGATACGCGCGGCGCGCTCGGCGGCCGGCAGCTTGGCGATGGCGGCTTCTTCGGTCTGCAGCGCCTTGGCTTCGGCGCCCAGTTCGTCGCGCGCCTGGTTACCCAGCTCCTGCATCTGGGCGACGATGCTCTGCCCCACCGTGGTGCCCTGGGTGACGGCTTCCATGCTGACCAGCAGCACGCGCGGATCGGGCAGCGGGCCGTCATCCTGGGGCGCAGCGGGGGTGCCAGACGTGCCGTCCGACGGCGATTTCAGCCAGAAATACGCCCCGATGCCCCCCGCCACCACGATAACGGCGGCGGCGATGGCGATAATGGTATTGCGGGGCAGGGCCATGATGTTTCCGGCTTAATACTTGGGTTGGGGCGGGTTTTATAGCATGGGTGCGGCCGCGCCAACCCACGCTTTTGCCCGGTATTACGGCGATTTCAGGGGGCCGGATCGGGCGGGGCGCGGCGTTTCTTGAGCCACAGCAGTGCCGGCAGCGCGCCCAGGATCGCGCCCAGCATCGCCTGCCCCGTGATGATGGTGAAATCGAAGAACAGCAGCATCGGGGAATGGCCGCCGCTCCAGTTGATCGCGGTGACGGCGGCGATCAGGGCGGAGGCGAACACCCAGCCCAGCGCCGCCACCGCCGGAATGCGCCGCAGTATCAGGGCGCAGAGGATGGACGCGGCCAGCGCGACGATGGCGCTGGCGAAAAAGGCAAAGGGGAAGGTCATTTGCATGCCGCCTTATACAGTACTGGCCCGCCCGGCATCAGGGGCCATGGCGGCGGCGCATGCATGGCGTGTGTCACGGCGGCGTAATCCAGGCGGGGAAGTGCGACCCGCGCGTGCATTGCGCGACAGGCTGGCACGAGAAAGTTGGGACGCGGGCGCTAGGGCTTGCGGTGGCTCTGCCTGGTGCGGAAGATAAAATAGAGGATGGCTGCGAGTGCCAGGAAGGGCAGCGCCGTGAACACCACAAACCAGAGGGTTTCGCGGCGGCCCATCGTGTAGCCGCTTGCGTTCAGTGCAGCATAGGTCAGCACCAGCACCGCCGCAGTGATGGCGATCTTGATCCACTCCGCCGTGCCGATTGGTGCGCGTTTTGCGGGTGGCGGTTCATCCTGCTGCGTCATGCGATCTTTTTTAATTGCGCAACACCCATTTCACTACCAGCCGGAAGCTCCAGCCGATGGCGGTCAGGATCAAACCGAACGGCGCGGCTGCGACCAGCCAGCCCATGGCACTACCCATCGCCTCGGCGCCGGGCATCCCGCCCAACTCACCGCGTCGGTTAAAGACGATCACCAGCCACACCGCGAAGGTCACTGCCCCTGCCTGCTGGATAAATCGCACGATATTTTCGCGGCGCGTCGGCTCGTTCATGTCCCGCGATCCCCCTGATCCAACAGACTAGTGCACCCAGATTACATCAGGATTGGAGCGATGACAGCGGAGAGTTGCACACCTGACTGGAGGCGGGGGTTTTGGCTACCTGGCAGTTTTGGCTTCCGGGGAAGATCTGGGCGAGATTGAGCTGGCACCTCGGTGGTCTAGCGCCTCCAGCATGAACGCGTGCAGGTCACCAGACGCATACCACTGCACGCCATGAGTTACGGTTGCCTGGAGATCTGTCTGTTTCGGATATTTCGAAAGCGAGCCACTATCGTCTACGTACAGGCGGCGAGAGCTAACCCGGCGGTATGGCCGGTCACTAGGCTGCCTCTATCAGTATCGCCAGCCCATAACCGCATCACAGGCCCGCGATCAGGATTGAGATGCCGCCGGCTACCTGCAGGGCGAAGGGGCGGGGGCCCAGCACGAAGGCGGCGGGAATCTTGATCGCCATGTTGACGGTCAGGCCGATCAGGATGGCAGGATGCCGCTTGCCATGTCCGCCTTGCCCGCCACCACCACGGTGGCGATGGACACGGCGGTGGCATGGGCATCGACAAGACCGGTGGCCGCCGCGCTGGCCACCATGCCTTGCGCGCCGAAGCGTTCGACCAGCAGCGCCGAGACAAAAGAGAACACCACCACCAGCGCGGCAAAACCGGCGATCACTTTCAGGTCGAAGGCGCGGCCGTCCTGATCGGCGGAGGCCGAAGTCCGTGCGCGCCATGCCAGCAGCAGGGCGTAACCCAGCGCGGGAAGAAATGCGCACGCGAAGGGCAGCGCCAGGCCGCGCAATAATTCCGCATCCGCGACCGTCACCAGCGCGATCAGATAGACCAGGCTTCCCATGATGGCGGCCATGGCGCCCGCGGCGGCGCTGGCGGCAAGCGGCTGGTCATGGGCGCGCGCGCTCATGGCGGCGACGCCGATGGTGCTGGAGACAAAGCCGGTGGCAAAGCCCGCCACCATCAAGCCGCGGCGCGCGCCCATCAGCCACGCCGCCCAGTATCCCGCCGCGCTCAGCCCCATCATCACCAGCAGCAGCCGCCAGAAGGCAAAGGGGTTGAACACCCCCATCGGCCCGATCATGCGATTGGGCAGGAACGGCAGCACGGTCAGCGCGGCGAGGAAGATCAGCCCATCCTGCGCATCGTGCCGGGTAATGCCGGCCTGCTTTGCGCCGGGCTTGCCGGGCGGGGTGGCGGGTTTGCGGGTCAAAGCTCCGGCGTTCTGTAGAGGACCTTGCCGCCGACCTTGATCTCGGCGTCAACCAGATATTTCTTGATCGCGGCGTGATCGGGTTCGACGCCCAGGCCGGGTTTTTCGGGCGCGTGCACCAGGCCGTCGGCGTCGCGTTTCAGCCGGTCGCGGCTGAGTTCTTCGGCCAGCGGCTTGGCTTCCACTGGATACTCGCAGATGCGGTGCTCTTCGAGGCCCGCAAAGGGCTGCAGCGAGGCCGACAGCGCCAAGTGTGTGGTGAAGGTGTGGTTCACATAGGTGACGCCCTTTTTGGCGGCGTAATCGGCCACCAGCTTGGCGTCGCTGATGCCGCCGATGCGGCCCGTATCGATCTGCACAAAGCCAAGACCCGCATGATCGATCATGTGCTTGGCCATGTGGAAGTTGTGGCACCCTTCACCGCCCGCCATTTTCACAGCTCCGCTTTCCTTGGACAGTTCGGCGTAGGCGTCGATCGCGCCCGACACAAAGGGTTCTTCCAGCCACATCGCGCCGCAGGCCTGCAATGCCGCCAGGCGCTGGCGCGCTTGACCCACATCATCGACCCACACCGTGCCCGCATCGACCAGCAGGTGACCATCGGCGCCAAGACCTTCGCGCGCGGCATGGACCTGATCGGCGTCGGCTTTCGCGGTGGTGCGGCCATAGGGGCCCCAGCCGAACTTGATGGCGCGGTAGCCCTTGGCCCGCAGCGCCTTGGCGGCCACGCGCGTCTGTTCGGGCGTGTCGGCGAACAGCAGCGAGGCATAGGGCGTCTTGGGATAGGATTTCTGGATGCCCAAAAGGTCGAACACCGGTACGCCCTTTTTCTTGCCCATCAGATCCCACAGCGCGATGTCGATGCCCGCCAGCGTGTGGTCGGCCTGCAAAAGGTCGAGGCTGTTGTCGCGCACAGTGCGGCCGATGCGGGCGATGTCGGTGGGGTCGTCGAGGTTCTGGCCCAGCACCGACGCCATCACCGGCTTGCAGGCGCTGTGCGACATGGGACAGACAAGGCTGGCGATGGAGACCAGCGGCGCGGCCTCGCATTCGCCCCAGCCGGTCACGCCGCCCGCGCGCACGCGCACCAAGAGCGCATCCTGGCTGCCGTCGCCGATGTCGAGGACTTCGGGCATGGAGAGGTAGAAGAAATCAACCGACTCGATCTTCACAGGCATGCGCTCCCGGCTTGAAATATCCCGGCTGTGCCGCCGGTTTTGGAATGAGGGAACTTGGCACAATCAGGCGCAGCGGTCATCCCATTTGCCTGTCATTCCCGGCCGAGCCCGGTGCGAAGCACAGCGCGAGGGGAAGGGAATCCATGGTGAGAGATGCGCGCTATGAAGGATGGATTGTTCGTACGCTGCCGCTACGAACTCCCTCGCCAAGCTTCGCTTGGCTCGCCGGGAATGACACAAATAGGGAATGACAGGAAGCATAAGGGCGCGTCCGGTGAGGAACGCGCCCTGTTCGATTCAGGCTTGAAGTTTAGCGGTAATCGCGACCGCGTTCGCGGCGGTTGTCGCGGGCGCGCAGGGCTTCATACTCGCGCTGGTCCAGCGCGCGGGTCTGGTATTCCACGCTCTGGACGATGCACTGTCGGTCGGTGCCGATCCCGGCATTGTTGTAGACGCTGTCGCCGCGCGTCACGCAGGACAGGGTGCCGGCGCCGCGGGTGCGGAAGGCCAGGCCCATATTGTACTTGAGGCCGTAGCACTGGCCCAGGAAGTTGATCCGGTACCGCTTGCGGGCGATGTCGCGCACCACCAGCGAACGGTCTCCCGGCACCACCTGATAGTCATAGATATTGCGGTTGCGCAGACAGGGCTCGTCACGCCCGTTGTAGGACTGGGCCACGGCCGGAACCGTGACGCCGATCAGGGCGGCGACCACCAGAAGCGTTTTCAACATGGGTTATTCTCCGTTTCCTGGCCCTTCACGTTTTATATACGCAAGACAGATCAGTTCGGTTTCTCCGACATCTGTCGGCACGATTGCGTACGCAAAAAAATGCCGGAAAATCAAAGGTTCCATGGTCCGGCGGGATGCGGCGCGCGTAATTATCATAACCCGGGGAAGTCCTATGAAAAACACTCTTGCTGCCGCCGCCGTTTGCCTGTCGTTTCTGGCGCTGCCCGTCACGGCCCAGGCCGGGCGCGACACGCTGATCTGGAACGCGGCGGAAAACCAGGTCGCCGTGCTGAAAGGCCCGTCCCAGCGGCTGGGCCCCGATTATGTCGTGGTGCATCCGACCAAGAAATGGACCGGGCTGGGCCGCTACCAGGTGGTGATGCCCAAGAGCGCGCTGCGCCCGCGCGCCAAGGGCGTCTGGTACACCAGCGTGACGATCGACGAGTTCCCGCATCTGCGTCCCGAAGTGCCGCAATATTTCCAGCCCAGTGGCACCTGATTTTCGCGGGCCTGCCCCGATCACCCGCCCCTTGCGACGGGCAGGATTTCCGCCAACTGGCCCCGTCGGCGAAAGCTGACGGGGTTTTTTCTATTCGCAGGTGATGTTGGCAGCCATGCCGCCTGCGCTGGAGGTGCTGGAACCGCCGACGCTGGAGCCGCTGCTGCGGCAGTTCTTGGCCTTGGGGATTGGCATGTCGCGCTTGCCGTCGGGGGACACGGTCATGCCGTCTTCGCGGTACTGTGCCCCTGACCGGCCCCCACTAAGTGGTCCAAGAGCGATGTTAGTTCACTGACCTCATTTTTTTCACCGGGTTTTTGAACTGCCGATTGGGTGGCCAGATTACCGCCTGTGGTGCCGGCGGGCGGTATCCAAGCGATGAGTGTGGGCGGGCAGAGTTGTAGTGCCGCAAGCCGCAGCAATCGCCGAAGTCGCGCCTGAAAGGGCCTCAGGTTTGCCTGGCGGCCGCGCAGTGGGCCGAGCTTGCAGCCCAGGGCCGAGACATCACACCCGATGGGCGGCATTACACGACCGAGGCGCTGGTGTTTGAAAAAAGCGCCGGCGTCCGCCCCCAGGCCTGCATCCGCGTCGGCAGTCCCGGCGCCAGCACCGGTTTCTATTCGATGGTGCGCTATGAGTGTTTCTAGCCCTCTAGAACTGTAGCGCGGCGCTACGGCAAACCGCTTGCTTGACAGCAGTGGGGCGGCGGCGAGATAAGGGGCGCATGACGGGGAAGCAGGTTTTCAAGCACCTGATTTTGATCGCGCTGCTTTGCCGCGCTCTGGTGCCTGCCGGCTGGATGCCGTCCGTCAGCGCCGACACGCTCATCACCATCTGCTCGGTTTCGGGCCAGAAGGCGTTTCACCCCGACGCCCCGATGAAGAACGCGCCCTCGGAAGAGTGCGCCTTCGCGACCAGCGCCCATGCCGGTTTCGTGCCCGATGCGCCGGTGCTGACCGCGCCCGCGGTTCATGCGGCGGAAGCGAAAACCGATACCCTGCGCGCCGCGGTCATTGCCGCGCGCTTTTCCCCCGGGTCGCCCCGCGCGCCCCCGCTGAACGTCTGAGCCGTTTTTAACCCGCGCCGGTTTTTCCGGCGCGCGCTCTTTCGTTCACTCTCGTGGATTCGCATGTCACGTTCTTCCATGCGCCTTGGCGCATCCGTACTGGCGCTTTGCGCCGCAACGACCGTACAGGCGCAGACTATCGGCGGCAGCCTGCAGTCCGAATATATCATCGTCACCGGCGAGCGCGCCCGCGCTGCCGATCCGAACCAGCCCGACACGCAAGTGACGGCGGCCAAGGCGCAGGAACAGATCAACACCGTCAACACCGAGGACATGCTGAAATACGCGCCGTCTCTGGTGGTGCGCAAACGTCATTTCGGCGACACCCAGGCTCCCGTCGCCACCCGGACCTCGGGCCTAGGCGCATCGGCTCGCAACCTGATCTTTGTCGACGGGATCATGATCAACTCCCCCATCGGCAACAACAACAGCGGCGCAAGCCCGAACTGGTCGGTTGTCGCGCCCCGGGACGTCAGCCGCATTGACGTTCTCTACGGACCCTTCTCGGCGCGCTATGCCGGCAACTCCATCGGCGCCACCATCAGCATCAGCACAAGGATGCCGGATGACTTCGAGCTGTACGTCAACACGGTCGGCGGCATTCAGAATTTCGACCAGTACGGCACGCGCAGCACCAGCGGCACCTGGCAACTTTCGGGCGGGGTGGGCGACCGCATCGGCGCTTTCAGTTGGCGGCTGTCGGTCAATCACCTGGATACCACCGGCCATCCGCTGAACTACGCCACCCTGACGCGCCCAGCCGCGACCAGCGCCGCGGGCACCGTGCTGACCGGCGCTTTCAATGATTTCAACCGCACCGGCGCGCCCATTGTGGTGGTCGGCGCCACCGGCATCGAACACCAGGTGCAGGATACCTTCTCGGCGAAGCTGGCCTATGATTTCAGCAACGGCATGCAGCTTTTCTATGTCGCCAGCCTGTTCCGGCAGGACAATGATTCGGGCGTGGAAACCTATCTGCGCAATGCGGGCGGGACGCCGGTCTATGCCGGCAACAGCAACATCGATGGGCGCAACTACAACATCGCCGCCAGCACCTTTTCCAACAATCTCTACAACACGCAGCAGAGCAAGCTGGCGCAGGGCCTGACACTGAAATCGGCGGAGAGCGGCGACTTCGCCTGGGAAATCATCGCCACCGATTTCGCCTATCTGAACGACAAGCAGCGCGTGGCCACGACCAACCTGCCGGGCGCCTTTACCGGTGGAGCGGGCACGGTAAACCGCATGAACGGCACCGGCTGGTATACGCTGGATGCCAATGCGGTGTGGCGCGGCCTGCAGGATCACGAGATATCCTTCGGCGCGCATCGCGATGCCCAGACCTTCGCGCAAGTCCGCAACAATCTCACCGACTGGATCACCGGCGGCATGGGAACGGTGGTGAATTTCGCCAAGGGCCGCACCGCCACCAACGCGCTATGGCTGCAGGACATCTGGACCCTGACGTCTAGCCTGAAAGCGTCGGCGGGCCTGCGCTATGAGGACTGGCGTGCGTATGCCGGCAGCAACTTCTCGGCATCTCCGGCGCTGAATGTGAGCCAGCCGCGAATTTCCGCCAGTACCCTGTCACCCAAGGCGACCATCGCCTGGCAGGGTTCCGATAAATGGGGGTTCACCGGCTCATGGGGCGTGGCCTATCGCATGCCCACGGTCGCCGAGCTCTACCAGGCCATCACCACGGGGGCGACGCTTTCGGTGCCCAATCCGAACCTGAAGCCGGAGAGGGCGAGCAGCTACGAACTGGCGGCGGAACGGCGCACCGACAGCGGCTTTCTGCGTGTATCGCTTTTCTGGGAAGACATTTCCAAGGCGCTTCTGTCGCAGTCGGCGCCTCTGGTTCCGGGGTCCAACACGCTGTTCAGCTATGTGCAAAATGTGGACCGCACCAGGGCGCGCGGCATCGAACTGGTCGCCGACCAGTATGACGTCTTCATCCCGGGGCTGGAGCTTATGGGCAGCCTGACGGCGACCGAGGCGCGGATCGTGCGCAATTCTACCTTCGCGGCGGCCGTCAAAAAGTTCCTGCCCGGCGTGCCGCAGCTCAAGGGCAACCTAGTGGCGACCTATCGTCCGGACGACCAATGGTCCTTCACCCTGGGCGCGCGCTACAGCGACAGGATGTTCGGCACCATCGACAACAGTGATCCCTATGCGCGGACCTATCAGGGTTTCGAGGGCTATCTGGTGGCCGATGCGCGCGTGCGCTACCGCTGGGACGAGAACTGGAGCGTGTCGGTGGGCGTCGACAACCTCAACGACAAGAAATACTTCCTGTTCCATCCCTTCCCGCAGCGCACGTTCCTGATGGAGATCAGTTATGCGCGATAGGAGCATGACGGCCCGCCCGCTTGAGGCATTGCCGCTGCCGCGCCGCGCGATCAATGCGCTGGCGCGCGGCGGCATCGCCAGCCTGGATGAGATCGCCGTCTGGTCCGACGAGGCGCTGCTGTCGCTGCCCCAGTTCGGCCCGGCATTCCTGGCCCAGGTGCGAAGGCTGAGCACCATGACAAGACGGGAGCATTAGGAATGCAGATCGCCAACTCCAATTACTTCCACATGCTCGCCATGTTCACGCTACCGGTGTTGATCTCCTGCGCCGCGCAGGCCGCCCACTTGGCGGTTAGCGGTGGCTGGTTTCGCGCCCTGCCGCCATCCGTTCCGTCAGGCGGCTACTTCATGCTGCGCAACAACAGCAGCAAGACCGCCACTCTGGTGAATGTGACCAGTCCCGCCTGCACGGCGATGATGATGCACAAGACCAGTTCGGTGGGGATGGATCATGTGATGCGCTGGATGCCAGTCGCCTAGCGAACGAGAAACTGCTGCTGCCAAACCCACATCGTCATTTTCCTGCTGTAACGCTTGCTGTATAGGTGCGCGCCATGACCAGTCCCACACCATCGACGCCTGCCGCCGGCGCGCTGTATCGCGCGATCTGGCGCTGGCATTTTTATGCCGGGCTGATCGTGGCGCCGGTCCTGTTGGTGCTGGCCATCACCGGGTCGATCTATCTGTTCAATTCGGAGATCGACGACTGGCTGCACCATGAGCGGCGCTTCGTGACGGCCCAGGGCGCGGCGATGCCGGCCACCCATTCTATCGCGGCGGCGCAAGGGGCGCAGCCCGGACAGGTGGTGAGCATCACCATGCCGGCCACGCCGGACCGGCCCGCCGAAGTCGCTATCAAGCCGGCCACGGGCGAAGCGGTGCAGGTGGCGGTGGAGCCCGCCACCATGACCGTGCTGGGCACCTATGTGACAGCGGACACGCTGGTGGGCCTGGCGCGGGAAATTCACCGCTCGCTGACCATCGGGACGCTGGGCCGGTGGATTGTCGAGCTGGCGGCCTGCTGGACGCTGGTGATGGTTGGCACTGGATTTTACCTGTGGTGGCCGCGCGGGGCGGCGTTCAATCTGGGCGGCGTGCTTT
Source organism: uncultured Alphaproteobacteria bacterium (assembly GCA_903837555.1). Taxonomy (GTDB): domain Bacteria; phylum Pseudomonadota; class Alphaproteobacteria; order Micropepsales; family Micropepsaceae; genus Rhizomicrobium. The sequence continues at coordinate 2,002 of CAILUV010000072.1, read as the reverse complement.
TCCCGCGCGTCTGGCTTGGCGGGCGCGCTTTGCTGAAAGACATTCATGCGGTGACCGGCGTCTGGGTGGCGGCGCTGATCGTGTTCATGGTCCTGACCGGTTTGCCCTGGGCGGGGGTGCAGGGCGGCATCATCCGCCATGGTGTCACGGCCATGGGAATCGGATATCCGCCACGCGGCGCGCAAAGCGTGCCGATGCAGGCGGTGGTGAAGGATGCGCCCTGGACACTGGCGGACGCGGCCATGCCGAAATCCACGCCCGCGTCCGAACATGCCGGTCACGCCGGACATGAAGCGGCGGGCGGCGGCGCGGACAGCGCGGCGGTGGAAGGGGTGGACCGCATCACCGATGCGCTATGGGCGATGGGCATCACCGGCGGCTATCGCCTGACCCTGCCGGCGGGACCCACGGGCGTCTATACCGCCTCGATCTATCCCGACCAGCCGCAGGGCCAGCGCACGCTGTATTTCGACCGCTACAACGGCAAGCTGATCAAGGAAGTCGCGTACCGCGATTACGGCTGGGGCGCGAAGGCCATCGAGCTGGGCGTGCAGCTCCACATGGGCAATTACTTCGGCCGCGCCAACCAGGTTTTGATGCTCATGCCCTGCATCGGCATCGTGCTGCTGGTGATCAGCGGCATCTGGATGTGGTGGAAGCGCAGGCCGCAGGGCCGGCTGGCCGCACCCCCGAAAGTGCCCGGCGCGCGGCTGAACATCTCGCTGGGGTTGATCGCGCTGGCAGGAGTGATGCTGCCCTTGTTCGGCGCGTCGTTGATTGCGGTATTCGCGCTGGACCGTATGGTGGCGGCTGTAAAGCCCAAAGTCGCGTGAACAAAGAAATACCGCCCGCACCGTAAGGTGCGGGCGGTATATTCACTTCAAGGCCTATTAAGCCTTGTTGTCGTGCTTGTCGGTCGTGCCCGGCTCGGTCGTCATCGGCTTCTTGCCGTCTTCGATGCGGCCTTCGTTGCGCAGGTTGCGGCCTTCCTGGGCCTTGGCCTTGTCTTCCGGCGAGGTGCCGTGCTCGTAGGCTTCTTCCTTGACGTAGCCGGCGGCTTCCTTGATCTGACCCTTGATGCTCATGTTGCTTCTCCAGTGTTTGTCTGGGGAGAGAACCTGCGCCAGAAGGAATGGTTCCTGTTGTTCCCTGCGGGTTCTTGGTCCGGTGCCGTACCTTTGGGGGGAACCGGATCGCGATTCATCAATTGCGTCGCGGCAACACCCGTAATCATCGCCGCAAGCGAGGGCAGTGACGCAAAGCGCGTCAGGCCAGCCGGACCACGGAGCGCCAGAAGACGGCTGGCGGCCATCAGGCCAAGACCCAGGATCATTTTTTTCATCTAGCGCACTCCGGGATTGTTTTCGGCCGTGTTGGGGCCGTTCGGTTCGCTGACCTGCGGACGGAGCGGGCCGGGATTGGGATTCTTGCCGGCCGCTTCCACCTTGGCGATGGCGGGGTTGGCAGCGTTGGGCGAGGTGACGGTTCCGGGTGTGGGCGTCTTGTCCCGCGCTTCGGGCTGGGGCGGCGGCGGCCGGCTTTGCTGCGCGGCCGCCGGCCTGGCAGGACCCAGCAGCGACAGGGCCAGCACCTGTACCAATGTGATCGTCTTCATGCGTGAAACCTTCCAAGGAACCTTCAAGAGAACGCTCCAAAAGGCGGGTTGTTGCACGGGGCGACATGGGGCGTGCTATGGCGCGCGCGTTCGGCCCGCATGAGAAAGGCCTTTCCCTGCACGAGAAACAGTATCGCCTGACAGGCGCCGGGCTTTGAGCCGCCGGTATCAGGCCTAGCTTTCGGCAGGCGCGTCGATGGCGACGCCCATGGCCGACAGCTTTTCCAGCACGCCGCCTTTCCTCAGCAGCGGGCCCAGATTGACGATGGCGACGGTCTTACCGCCTTTTTTCAGCGCGCCGTCGATCGCCGCCACGGTCTCGTTGATGTTGCGCGCCTCGGCCTGGGCGGCGCGGGTGACGCTGCCGATGGCGCAGTTCATCAGCCG
>CAILUV010000071.1 GCA_903837555.1 uncultured Alphaproteobacteria bacterium | reverse complement strand
GACCGCCAAGCCGGTGCTGTATGTCTGCAATGTCGAGGAAGGCAGCGCCGCCACCGGCAACGCCATCTCGGCCAAGGTCGAAGCCATGGCGAAAGCCGAAGGCGCGCGCAGCGTGGTGATCAGCGCCAAGATCGAGGAAGACATCGCGCAGATGCCGATGGAAGACCGCCCTGATTTTCTGGGCTCGCTGGGACTGGAAGAACCGGGCCTCAATCGCCTGATCCGCACCGGCTATGAGTTATTGGGCCTGCTGACCTTCTTCACGGTGGGCCCCAAGGAAGCCCGCGCCTGGACCGTGACCAAGGGCTCCAAGGGCCCGCAGGCCGCCGGCGTGATCCATACCGATTTCGAGCACGGCTATATCCGCGCCGAAACCATCGCCTATCCCGACTATGTCGCGGGCAAGGGCGAAGCCGGCGCGCGCGAAGCCGGCAAGTTCCGCCTGGAAGGCAAGGAGTATGTCGTCGCCGACGGCGACGTGATGCACTTCCGCTTCAACACCTGACAGGCGAAGCGGGCGTCAGCGCATGCTCGCTTCGATATTGCCGCCATCGACGGTGACAACCGCTGCCGTGGTCTTGGTGGCGGTGGCCAGATAGACGAAGGCATCGGCCACGTCTTCCGCCGTCACTTCGCGCTTCAGCAGATTGCCGGCCATGTAATCGGCTTCCGAAACGCCGCGCGCCTTGGAGCGCGCCGCCACCATGTCGTCGGTGAGCAGGCCCGAACGGATGCGGTCGGCATTGACCGCGTTGGCGCGGATGCCGTCCTTGCCGTGATCCAGCGCATACTGCTTGACCAGGAACAGGGTCGCGGCCTTGGGCAGACCATACGGTCCAAAATCCTTGCCCGGATTGACCGCCTGCTTGGAGGTGTTGAACAGCAACACGCCATAGGTGCCCTGGGCCTGCATGATGCGAGTGGCATGCTGCGCCACCGCCTGATGGGCCCAGAAATTCAGCTCGAATGACTTGCGCAGGGTTTCGTCATCGACATGGCCGATGGCGCCCTGCCAGGCCGCGCCGGCATTGGACACAACAATGTCCACGCCGCCGAAGGTGGAAACGACCTTGTCGAAAGCCGCGCGTACGCTTTGGGGACTGGTGACGTCGCATTCCACCGCCAGCGCCTTGCCGCCGATCTTCTTGGCGGCAGCTTTCGCCGCTTCCAGGTCGCGGTCCAAGATCGCGACTTCCGCGCCTTCCTTGGCCATGGCCTTGGCGGTCGCAGCCCCGATGCCGCTCGCGCCGCCGGTGATCACCGCCACTTGGCGGGCCAGCGACTTTTCATTCGACTTGCCCAGCTTGGCCTGTTCCAGCGACCAGTATTCGACTTCGAACATGTCGAACTCGCTGATGCTGCGATATTCGCCCATCGCTTCGGCGTCGGTGATGACGGCCACGGCATTCTCGGCAATGTCGGCGGCGATGGCGGCATCCTTGGCGGTGGCGCCGATGCCGAACATGCCAACGCCCGGCACCAGGATGACACGCGGCAGCTGGTCCAGCT
>CAILUV010000070.1 GCA_903837555.1 uncultured Alphaproteobacteria bacterium | reverse complement strand
TACGACGAGAAGGTCGTCACCCTGCCTCACAGCTATCAGGCCAATGATGCCAGGCGCGCCATCGCCAAAATCGTTCCCAGCCGCGGCGGCACGGGCCTGCCCGAGACCGGATTCGTGTTCTGCAATTTCAACCAGAGCTACAAGATCACGCCCGCGACCTTCGCCGGCTGGATGCGCATTCTGAAGCAGGTGGATGGAAGCGTGCTGTGGCTGCTGAACAGAAAACCGCCCTTTGCCGAAAACCTGGCGCGGGAGGCGCAGCGCCACGGTATTGCGCCGGACCGTCTTTACTTCGCGGCCGATGTCGCGCTGGACCGCCACCTGGCACGCTTGCGGCTGGCGGACCTGTTCCTGGATACGCTGCCCTACAATGCCCATACCACCGCCAGCGACGCGTTATGGGCGGGCGTGCCGCTGCTCACCCGCCGCGGCACGGCTTTTCCCGGCCGGGTCTCCGCCAGCCTGCTGACGGCGGTTGGGCTGCCGGAACTGATTACCGAATCCGAGAGCGATTATGAGGCCCTGGCGATCCGCCTGGGGCGCGACCCCAACCTCATCAACGGGTTGAAGCAGAAACTGGCGGCGAAACGGCTGACATTCCCGCTGTTCGATACCGATCTATTCCGGCGGCATATCGAGGCGGCCTATATCGCCATGCACGAGACCGCCAGGCGCGGTGACGCGCCGCAAGCTTTCACTGTCGACAATCTTCAGAACGCCAACTGATCCGCCTCGGTGACGGAAAAACTTGCCGGCGGCTCGCCGCGCCCGGCAAGTTCCATCATCCGGCGGTAGGCCGCTTCCAGGTTGCGGCGGGAACGATCAGTGTCGAACAAAGGCGCTTTTTTCTTGTTGCGCGCCAGTTTTTCCCGCAACGCGGCCAGCGCCGCCGGATTCTGCGCCAGCGTCAGCGCCACGGCTCCATATTCGGCAAGGGATGTGGTGACGAGCTCGGGCAGTTCCGCCGCCAGCAACAGGCTGGCGCCGACGCGGCCGGCGAACATTTCACCCTTGCAGGTCACCACCGGAACACCGGCCCAAAGCGCATCGCTGGCCGTCGCATGGGCATTGTAGGGAAGCGTGTCGAGGAAAATATCCGCAAGCTGCAGGCGGGCCATGTGCTGGTTCAAGTCCGCGCTGCCGGCGAAAACCAGCCGGTCCGGATCGATCCCGCGTACCTGCGCCTCACGGCGCAGGTTGGCTCGCGCCGTATCGCCGGGGTCCCGCAGCCACAACACGCTGCCAGCAACCTCGCCGAGCAACCGCATCCAGATGTCGAACAGCGGCGCCGTGAGCTTCCAGCTCTGGTTGAAGCAGCAAAATACGATGCCTGTTTCGGGCAAGCCGGCATCATGGCGCACAAGCGGCGCGGGCATCGCCCGCCCATTGTCCTGCACGAAGTAACTGCCGGGCAGATGAACGATTGCCTCGCTATAGGCAGGCTGGTCGGCGAATGGCGCCACCACGGCATCGGCGAGGATGTAATCCATGCAGGCCGATCCGCTGGTGGCGGGATACCCCAGATAATTGACCTGAACCGGCGCTGCCCGGTGGGCGAAAATCCCTGGCCGTCCGTTCTGGGTGTGGCCATTCAGATCGACCGCAACGTCGATCTCGCGCGCGCGCATTAGCTCGGCAATGTCACGGTCCTGCATCAGGCGGGCATCGGTGAAATGATCGAAGGCCTTGAGCAGCCGCGCCCGGACGGCGCTGCCGTCATCGG
>CAILUV010000069.1 GCA_903837555.1 uncultured Alphaproteobacteria bacterium | reverse complement strand
TCGAGGCGCGCATAGATGAACGGCTTGAACAGCTCGAGCGCCATCTTCTTGGGCAGGCCGCACTGGTGCAGCTTGAGCTCCGGGCCGACCACGATGACCGAACGGCCGGAATAGTCGACGCGCTTGCCCAGCAGGTTCTGGCGGAAGCGGCCCTGCTTGCCCTTCAGCATGTCGGCGAGCGACTTCAGCGGGCGCTTGTTGGCGCCGGTGATGACGCGGCCACGACGGCCGTTGTCGAACAGCGCGTCAACCGATTCCTGCAGCATGCGCTTTTCGTTGCGCACGATGATATCCGGCGCTTTCAGCTCGATCAGGCGCTTGAGGCGGTTGTTGCGGTTGATGACGCGGCGATACAGGTCGTTCAGGTCCGACGTCGCAAAGCGGCCGCCATCCAACGGCACCAGCGGGCGCAGTTCCGGCGGGATTACCGGCACGACCTGCAGGATCATCCATTCCGGGCGGTTTCCGGAGTCGATGAAGGCTTCGACGACCTTCAGGCGCTTGACCAGCTTCTTCTGCTTTTCGCCGCCCGGGGCTTCCGCCACGTCGCTGCGGATTTCGTCGCGCAGCTTGTCCAGGTCGATGGCGGCCAGCAGCTTGCGGATAGCTTCGGCGCCGATTTCGGCGGTGAAGCTGTCGTTACCGTACTCGTCCTGGGCCTTGTAAAATTCGTCTTCCGTCAGGAGCTGACGCTCCTTGAGCGGGGTCAGGCCCGGTTCGATGACGATGTAATTTTCGAAATACAGGACGCGCTCAAGATCCTTCAGCGTCATGTCCAGGATCAGGCCGATGCGCGACGGCAGCGACTTGAGGAACCAGATATGGGCGACAGGGCTCGCCAGCTCGATATGGCCCATGCGGTCGCGGCGAACCTTCTGCACCGTCACTTCGACGCCGCACTTTTCGCAGACGATGCCCTTGTACTTCATGCGCTTGTACTTGCCGCACAAGCATTCGTAATCCTTCACCGGTCCAAAGATGCGGGCGCAGAACAGGCCGTCGCGCTCCGGCTTGAAGGTACGGTAATTGATCGTTTCCGGCTTTTTGATTTCGCCGTGGCTCCAACGCAGGATCTGATCCGGCGAGGCCAGAGAGATCTTGATGCGGTCGAAGGCGGGGATTTCCTTCGCCGTGCCGAAGACATTCATCAGCTCTTGATTCATTCGAGCGTCCTTTCGAAGCCTGGGCCGGAGGGCTGTCGCCGTTTCCGTCCCGTTTGTCCTTTAAAGTCTCCCGCCCATTGCTTTGGCCGGGCGGGAGATAGTTCGTTTCGTGCGTCGGCGGTTACGTCGTAGGCCCGTTGACCAGTTCGACGTTGAGCGACAGCGAGCGCATTTCCTTGACCAAGACGTTGAACGATTCCGGGATACCGGCTTCGAACGTGTCTTCGCCGCGCACAATCGCCTCGTACACCTTGGTGCGGCCCGCCACGTCGTCCGACTTCACGGTCAGGATTTCCTGCAACGTGTAGGCGGCGCCGTAAGCTTCGAGCGCCCAGACTTCCATTTCGCCGAAGCGCTGGCCGCCGAACTGCGCCTTGCCACCCAGCGGCTGCTGGGTCACCAGGCTGTAGGGACCGATCGAACGGGCGTGGATCTTGTCGTCCACCAGATGGTTGAGCTTGAGCATGTAAATGTAGCCGACGGTGACGGCGCGGGTGAACGCCTCGCCCGTGCGGCCGTCATACAGCGTCATCTGGCCCGACGAGGTCAGACCCGCCTGCTCCAGCATCTCGACGATGTCGGCTTCCTTGGCGCCGTCGAACACCGGGGTCGCGATCGGAACGCCCGAACGCAGATTTTCCGACAGTTCTTCCAGGCCCGCCTCGTCCAGTTCGTTCAAGCGCTCGTCATTGGCATAGACGCTCTTGAGCTGGCGGCGCAGCGGCTCGTGCTTGCCGTCGCGCTTGACCTTGTCGAGCATGTCGCCGATCTGGCGACCGAGGCCCGCGCAGGCCCAGCCCAGATGGGTTTCCAGAATCTGGCCGACGTTCATGCGTGACGGCACGCCCAGCGGATTGAGCACGACGTCAACCGCCGTGCCATCTTCCAGATGCGGCATGTCTTCGATCGGCACGATGCGGCTGATCACGCCCTTGTTGCCGTGACGGCCGGCCATCTTGTCGCCCGGCTGCAGCTTGCGCTTCACCGCCACGAACACGCGGACCATCTTCATCACGCCCGGGGCGAGTTCGTCGCCGCGGCGCAGCTTTTCGACTTTGTCGGCGAAACGCTTGTCGAGGCGCGACTTGGATTCGTCGTACTGCTGACGCAGGCCTTCGATTTCTGCCATCGCCTTTTCATTGCGCAGGCCGATCTGCCACCACTGATGCTTGGCAATCGTGTCCAGCACCTGCTGGGTGATCTTGGTGTCGGCGGCCATGCCCTTGGGACCGCTGGCAGCGGTTTTGTTCAGCAGGATTTCCGACAGGCGCGAGAAGATGTTGCGCTCCAGGATCGACAGTTCGTCGTCACGGTCCTCGGCAAGACGCTCTTCCTCGGCGCGCTCGATTGACATGGCGCGCTGATCCTTGTCGACGCCATGGCGGTTGAAGACGCGCACTTCGACGATGGTGCCGGTTACGCCCGGCGGCACGCGCAGCGACGTGTCACGCACGTCGGCGGCCTTTTCGCCGAAGATCGCGCGCAGCAGCTTCTCTTCCGGGGTCATCGGGGTTTCGCCCTTCGGCGTCACCTTGCCCACCAGAATGTCGCCCGCCTGCACTTCGGCGCCGATATACACGATGCCGGCTTCGTCCAGGTTCTTGAGGTTTTCTTCGCCCACATTCGGGATGTCGCGGGTGATTTCTTCCGGACCCAGCTTGGTGTCGCGCGCCATGGTCTCGAATTCCTCGATGTGGATCGAGGTGAAGACGTCGTCGCGGACGATGCGCTCGGAGATCAGGATGGAGTCTTCGAAGTTGTAGCCATTCCAGGGCATGAAGGCGACGAGCGCATTCTTGCCCAGGGCCAGTTCGCCCAGCTGCGTCGACGGGCCATCGCAGATGATGTCACCCTTGGCCAGAACGTCACCGACCTTCACCAGCGGCTTTTGCGTGATGCAGGTCGAGGCGTTGGAGCGCTGGAACTTGCGTAGACGATAAATGTCGATGCCCGGCTTGGTGGGATCGGATTCCTCGGTGGCGCGAATAACGATACGGGTGGCATCCACCTGATCGACGATGCCGGCGCGGCGGGCGGTGATGGCCGAACCGGAGTCGCGGGCAACAACCTCTTCCATGCCAGTGCCAACCAGCGGCGCTTCGGGGCGCAGCAGCGGCACAGCCTGACGCTGCATGTTCGAACCCATCAGCGCGCGGTTGGCGTCGTCATTTTCCAGGAACGGCACCAGCGCCGCAGCAACCGAAACAAGCTGCTTGGGCGAGACGTCGATATACTGGACCTGGTCGGGCGTGGTCATGACGAAGTTGCCGCCCTTGCGGGACGAAACCAGTTCGTCGGACAGGCGCAGGCGGCTGTCGACCGTAGCGTTGGCCTGGGCGATCATGAACTTCGCCTCTTCCATCGCCGACAGATAGACGACCTCGTCCGTCAGGGTCTTGTTGATCACCTTGCGGTACGGGCTTTCGATAAAGCCGTACTTGTTGACGCGCGCGAAGGTGGCCAGCGAATTGATCAGGCCGATGTTGGGGCCTTCCGGCGTTTCGATCGGGCAGATACGGCCGTAATGAGTCGGATGCACGTCGCGCACTTCGAAACCGGCGCGCTCGCGGGTCAGGCCACCCGGTCCAAGGGCCGACATGCGGCGCTTGTGGGTCAGTTCCGACAGCGGGTTCTGCTGGTCCATGAACTGCGACAGCTGCGAGGATCCGAAGAATTCGCGCACCGCGGCAGCCACCGGCTAGGCGTTGATCAGGTCATGCGGCATCACGGTGTCAATATCGACGGCCGACATGCGTTCCTTGATGGCGCGCTCCATGCGCAGCAGGCCGACGCGGAACTGGTTGTCCATCAGTTCGCCCACCGAACGCACGCGACGATTGCCGAGATTATCGATGTCGTCGATTTCGCCGCGGCCGTCACGCAGTTCGACCAGCGCCTTGAGAATGGCAAGGATGTCTTCCTTGCGCAGAACGCGCATCGTGTCTGGCGCATCCAGGCCCATGCGCATGTTCATCTTCACGCGGCCGACCGCCGACAGATCATAGCGTTCGCTGTCGAAGAACAACTGTCCGAACAGGGTTTCGGCAGTGTCCAGCGTCGGTGGTTCGCCGGGGCGCATGACGCGATAGATGTCGATCAACGCCTGCTCGCGGCTGTGGTTCTTGTCGACGTTCAGCGTGTTGCGGATGTAGGCGCCGACATTGATGCCATCGATGTTCAGCACTTCCACGTCGTGGAAGCCCGCTTCCAGAATGGTCGCCAGATTGTCGGCAGTCAGTTCGTCACCGGCTTCAATATAGATTTCGCCGGTTTCCGGATTGACCATGTCCAGCGCGCTGTAGCGGCCGATCACTTCGTCCGCGCTGAAGGCGATGTTCTTAACGCCGTCTTCGCCCAGCTTACGCAGGGCGCGCACGGTAATCTTGGAGCCGGCTTCCAGCACCACTTCGCCGGTCTTGGCGTTCTTCCAGTCCGAGGTGGACTTGGCGTTGCGCATCCAGCCGGCATCGAGCGGGGTGGTCCAGCTGCCGTCCTTGTTGTGCTTGAAGGAAATCTTGCCGAAGAAATAATCCAGAATTTCTTCCTGGGTCAGGCCCAGGGCATAGAGCAGCGTCGTCGCCGGCAGCTTGCGGCGGCGGTCGATGCGCACATGCACGATGTCCTTGGCGTCGAATTCAAAGTCCAGCCACGAGCCGCGATACGGGATAACGCGGGCGGCGAACAGCAGCTTGCCCGACGAATGGGTCTTGCCCTTGTCGTGGTCGAAGAACACGCCCGGCGAACGGTGCATCTGGGAAACGATGACGCGCTCGGTGCCGTTGATGACGAAGGTGCCGTTCTCGGTCATGAACGGAACGTCGCCCATATAGACGTCCTGTTCCTTGATGTCCTTGACCGACTTGGCGCCGGTTTCCTGGTCCACATCGAACACG
>CAILUV010000068.1 GCA_903837555.1 uncultured Alphaproteobacteria bacterium | reverse complement strand
CGGCGCCCGCGTCGTGCGCCACGCCCGCGCCATCACCTTCCAGCTGGCCGAAGTTGTGGTCACCGGCCCGATGGTGCGCGCCATCCTCGCCGCCATCCGCCGCCTTCGAGCGCCACCTCCATGCGCATGACCGCGATCCCGACCCAAACTGAACGAAACCGGCACGACAAGTCTGTCCGCCGCGCTGAAGAACGTCGTTGCCAGGTACGGATGACGCGGGTTCGCGGCGTGATCCGCCCACATTCGAGCGTTGCACGACCGCAGACACCGCTCGGGGCGAAAAAAGCAGGGGAATCGGGTGAAGTGGTTATGCGGTGATTAGGGTGGCGAGATAGGCGTCGTCCCATGCGGCGGTTTTGAGTTTCAGTCTTATGGAATCGCGGCCCGATGCTCGGCGGGCCAAGTTTGCGGCCATGTGTCTGAGGGTTGCGAAGTTTTCCGGGGCCTGACCTGTGCGAACTCTGGTTTCGTCGTCTTTGAAGCTCATGTCCATGACCCAGTGGAGGCTGTTTTCGATGGCCCAATGCGCCCGTGCCAGGGGGCCGAGCCGGTCGGCGGCAAGCGGCGACGAGGTGATGTAGAAGCGCCGCTCCCGCTCGATCCGGCCGCCGGCCTCGCGGGTGGCGTCGATGACAAGAAGGGCGCGCAGGCCGGGCCAGGCGTGGCGCTCCTGTAGCCAGCCGAGGTCATGCAGGACCCGCGCCCTTCTTGTCTCGATGCGTCCGTGATCGGCGTCGACGCTTTGGTGAAAGGTGGTGCGCACATCGCGCCACTCACAGCTTTCCTGTTCTTCAACAAAGAGTTGCGCATCGGCGCGCAGGGCCCCTTGGTTGCCTTTGAGCCCCAGGAGATAGTCGCCGCCTTTGTCGAGAACCTTCTGGGCCACCGCGCGCTGGCAGCCCATGGCATCGATCGAGACCAGAGCGCCCTCCAGCGAAAGCAGGTCGAGCAGCGCGGGGATGGCGGTGATCTCATTGGACTTCGCGCTGGTCTTGGTCTGGGCGAGCACGAGCCGCTCGCGCGCGGCGAAGGCCGAGACCAGGTGGAGAGCATCATGGCCCCCCTTGCGACCGCTGCGCCGCGAGGTCTTGCCGTCGATGGCGATCAACTCGGGCGGCGCGCCAGTGAGCGAGGCAACCCAGGCCACGAAGCACCGCTGGAAGGCCTTGGCGTCCAGCGCGGCAAAGAGGTCGCCCAGATGGTCGTGCGAGGGAGTGCCTTGGGCGAAGGGGCGGAAGCGGCGCAGAAACGCAAGCTTGCGCGCACCGAACCGGGCGATGTCGGTGAAGCCCTCGGCCCCCGCCAGAACGGCGAAAAGCGCCAGCAGCAGAACCTCATCCAAAGGATAAGCCACTTTCCCCGCCTGCCGGTGATCCGGCATATCATTGAAAAATGACAGAAAAACCGTAGTCTCAACCACCGAAGCCATGGCCGAACCTTCAAGCTCCATCCCAGATCTCCTCGAAAAACCCTCTCGAAGATCACTGAGTCAGAAACTCAGGCCCCTGTCACCATTCCTTCACCCGATTGCCCTGGCGCGGCCGCCCATAGATTATTGCCGCCTTGCAGCAAACCCGCCCCCGCCTTCCAAAGGGCGGCGCGGCATGATCGCACCGGACCATGCGCGGCACAGGGGAATTTCGCCGAAATGG
>CAILUV010000067.1 GCA_903837555.1 uncultured Alphaproteobacteria bacterium | reverse complement strand
CGGCACTCATCGACAGCGAATATGCCGTGAAGGTCTACGGCCAGGGTCATGTAGTGGCATACAACTACATCGCCAATTTCCACGACGGTGTGACGCACGCGACCTTCGGCAATCCCCACGAAGGGCCACAGGAATATGCCGCCTCGGTGGATTTCTACGGCAACGACATCTTCAATATCAGCGACAATTGCATCGAGCTGGACGGTGGCGTCTACAACATGCGCGCCTTCGAAAACCGGTGTGTGAACGCGACGCAGCCGGCCTATTCGACCCAGCCGATTTTCGGCGGCCCCGCCTATGTCTATCGCAACCTGGTCTATAACTCGACCACCGGCGGCGGATTGAAACTGCTGGACAGACCCTCCGGCGTCCTCGTCTACAACAACACCTTCGTTGGTACCGGCGGCAGCCTCGGCCCGCTCTCCAACGTGCATTTCCGCAACAATCTCTTTGTGGGCGATAGCTGGAAGCGGCCGATTTTTCAGGTGAAGACCCTGACGCCCTATTCCAGCTCCGATCACAACGGCTTCGGCCCCAATCCGGTGGACGGAAATTTCGCCTGGGAGTTTGGCCCCTTCACCAACGCCAATGGCGGACCGGTGCGTCAGCCTTTCAACACCTTGTCCGAGTTTCAGAAAGGCACCGGCAAGGATCTCAACAGCGTCACGGTTGGCCGGGGCGTGTTCCGCAACGTGAAGCCGACAGACCAGGCCAATCCGCTGCCGCTCCACAATCCGGAAGACAATGACTTCCGGCTGCGGCCCCGCAGCGCGGCGATTGACAAGGGCATCGAGCTGCCCGGCATCACCGACGGCTTCAAGGGCCGCGCGCCGGACCTGGGAGCCTACGAGCTCGATCAGCCGGTGGCACAGTATGGTCCCCGGGTCTGGCCGGTGGGCGATGGCCCCAGCAAGCGGCGCTCGGAAACCGGTCCGCCGCGCGGCCGGTAACACCTAGCGGGCGCGTTCGACTCGGTAGCGGCGGCGGCTGTTGCTGGTGCTCATCGTATAGCTGTTGAAAGAGCCCGAGGTAATCGTCACCAGATAATCGGACGGGGCGCGCCGAAAAGCTGCCTGGCCGCCTTCGACATCGGTCTGGCGCCATTCCTGGCCATTTTCCAGCGTCACGACAAAGGCGCCATTCTTTTCATACCGAACGGAGCGCATGCGCGATTGGGCGTAAGGCGGCGCATCGCCGACCAGGGACTGGAAGAATCCCGGTTTGCGGCGCGGCGTGGCGGCGGACCTGGCCTGCGGCCTGGCAGAAGCCTGCAGCGCAGGTGCGCTGGCGGCAGCGGTTGCGGGCGGCACCAGGCGCTGTTGAAATTCGGGTGCGGGCGGTAGGGACAGCCTGGACCGCATCGGTTGCTGCGCGCCATAGACGCATTCCAGCCACAGCCGGTCATCCTGAATGCCACCGCAGCGCGCAACGCCCGCCAGAACTTCGTCGCGGGCGCTGACTTGCGCGGATACCGCAGTCGCGGCGCAGATGCCCGCGCATGCCAGCGCCAAAATCCTGCTATTCAAGCAAGCCCCCAGTTGAGTCCGGCAAAGGCATGGCCGCCGGCTATATCCCGCGATAGAGTTTGGCGAGATTTCGGATCAAATCAATGGCTGCCAAATCCTCCATCGATATCGCGGTCGCTTTTTCCCGCGCCTCTGGGCTGTATCAACAGGGCCAGTTCAAGGAAGCCGCCTCGCTGTACCGCAAGATTCTGGCGGCGGAGCCGGCCAATGTCGACGCCAACCATATGCTGGGTGTGCTGCGGGCGCGCCAGGGCCGGTATGTGGAAGCGGCTGAGGCGCTGGCCAATGCCCTCAAGGCGATGCCCCACAATGCCGAAGCGCTATCCAATTACGGGAATGTCCTGACGGTGCTGGGGCATTGGGAAGAAGCCCTGATGGCTTACGAGGCGGCCCTGTCGCTGAGCCCGGTGCCGGTATTCTGGTTCAACCGCGGCCTGGTGCTGATGAACCTGCGGCGTTTCGAGGACGCGCTTGCCAGCCATGAGAGCGCCCTGTCGCTGGCGCCGGATTATCCCGAGGCCTTGCAGGGCCGGGCCGCGGCCTGTTGCGAGATGGGGCGTTTCAGCGATGCTCTGTCCAGCGCCGATGCGGCGCTCAGGCTGCGGCCGGACTTTGCGGATGCATTCTATACCCGCGGTGTGGCGCTATGGCGGCTGAGAAGGTTCGAAGCCGCGCTGGACAGCTACAATCTTGCGCTGGGGATCACACCGGGCGCGCCGATGATCCTGAACAGCCGGGGCATCCTGCTCTGTTCGATGGGGCGTTACGAGACCGCACTGGAAAGTTTTGACGCCGCGCTG